>JABDGM010000121.1 GCA_013286045.1 Planctomycetota bacterium
GAGCATTTTCTTGCCGCGAAAGATCGAAGAACGCCAACCGCTGCTGATGCGCCTCGCGCACCGAATCAATACGCCGGTGCTGCGATTCTCGATGAAGCACAAGCCGATCGTGTTGGGGTTTGCCGCCTGCGTGTTGTATGTGGCATTTGGCCTCATCGCGCCGAATCTGGGCTGGGAATTCATTCCACGGTTGTCTGAAGGGGCGATCGCCATTAGCGTTGTGCGGCTCACGGGCACCGATCTTGACGATTCGATCAAATACAACACGCTGATGGAGCAGCGGATTCACGAGGAATTTCCAGACGAGGTGGCCCACGTTTGGAGCCGCATCGGTACAGCCGAGATCGCGACCGACCCGATGGGCATCGAGCTTACGGATATGTTCATGACGCTCAAGCCGCGCGACATGTGGAAGAAGGCTCACTCGCAGGCGGAGCTCACGGAGCTAGTGGAGAAGTATTTGCGCGATATGCCGGGGCAACGGCTGGCGTATTTGCAGCCGATTGAGATGCGGATGAACGAAATGACATCCGGCTCGCGGTCGGACCTCGCCGTGAAAATGTACGGCGACGACCTCGACACGCTCGTGAAACTGGGTGCCGATATCGAACAGATTTTGAAGCAGATACCGGGGGCTGCCGACGTGAGCTCCGAGCAAGTCACCGGCCAACCGGTGCTGCAAATTCAGCTCAACCAAGAACAGCTCGCGCGGCACGGCGTGCCGGCACGCGTTGTGACGGACGTCATCGAATCGATTGGCGGCAAACCGGTGGGTGAAGTCATCGAAGGGCAACTGCGGTTCCCGTTGGTAGCGAAACTTCCGGACAGCATGCGAAACGGCGCGGCTGCAATTGGCGCGATCTTGGTGCCGACGGCCTCGGGCGAGCGTTTGCCATTGGCTCGGTTGGCGGACATCAAGATGGTCGAAGGCCCCGCGACGATCACGCGCGAATGGGGTCAACGGCGAATCACGGTTTCTGCCAATGTACGCGGGCGCGATATTGGCAGCTTCGTGACCGAAGCGCAGCAGAGGTTAAAAGAAAAACTGACGATGCCGCCGGGCCGCTACTTTTACGAATTCGGCGGGCAGTTTGAACATCTTCAAGCGGCGCGCCGGCGACTGATATTTGTCGTACCGCTCGCCGCCGTTCTCATTTTCGGACTACTGTACGCGACCTACCAAAATGTGGTCGACGCATTGCGCGTGTTCACGGGCGTGCCGTTCGGTTGGGTCGGCGGGATCTTTGCGCTGTGGCTCCGCGATATGCCGTTTTCAATTTCGGCGGCGATTGGGTTCATAGCACTTTCAGGAGTGGCCGTGCTCGACGACATGATTCTCGTATCGTACGTTCGGCAGCTTCGCGGCAAGGGAATGCCGCTCGACCAGGCTGTGATGGAAGCGGCCACAACGCGATTGCGACCGGTGCTCATGACTACGCTCGTGGCAAGCCTCGGCTTCCTGCCGATGGCGTTCAGCACTGGCATGGGAGCGGAAGTGCAACGTCCGCTGGCAACCGTGGTGATCGGCGGCGTGATCGGCGCCATGGTTATGTCGCTGCTCGTGCTACGGGTGTTGTACGTGCTGTTCAAATCACCGGTGAAAAGCGATCCGCCGGAGATCGCGTTTGTAGAAAAACCACAGTTGGTTGAGGTTGGGGCATTTTAATTATTGGAAATTGACCACAACGACAAAACGAGCACGACGGACAATACATCGTAATATGCATTCGTCATGCTCGTCGTGCCGTCGTGGTCGATGAAATTTGACAGAAGGACCAAAAGTATGAGAATTCATCATTTGATCGCAGTTTCGTCTTTCGCACTTGTCTGCGTATCGACAGCCGCTTGCAGCAAATCGAGCGACAAGACTACGGCCCAAGCGACAGGTGCGGAAACCAAAGTCGCGGCCTCCGGTCATACGCATGAGGGCTGGTGGTGCAAGGAGCATGGTGTTCCGGAAGAGGTGTGTGCTCAATGCGACGCCAAGTTGGTAGCCGACTTCAAATCGAAGGGCGACTGGTGCCAGAAGCACAATCGGCCCGATTCGCAGTGTTTTATTTGCCACCCGGAAAAAGAAGCGGACTTTGCATCGTTGTACGAGGCGAAATACGGTGAGAAAGCGCCTAAGCCAGAGGCTGATGATGCAGAGCATGAGAAGCAGGATAAGACGTAACGCTTAAGCCGAAGGGTTGGTGGCTTTCAATAAGTGGACAGCGCGGCGGTCGGAGCGCACAATTCAAGTGTCGCTTCGACTTGACCGCGCTTTTCTTTTTTGCCGCCGACTGATTCATGCCCCGCCTGGCCGCCCGCTCTACGATTCTTTCCGCATTGGCTATCGGCGCGGTTGCGGCGACTTCGGTGCTGGCCTGGGATTGGTTTCAAACGGTGCCGCCCGAAGTGGCGGCGAACCCCACGTACGTCGGCCGCGATACGTGCGCCGAATGCCACCAGACCGAGTATCACAAGTGGCTCGGCTCCGATCACGAGCGAGCGATGGATCTCGCGACGGACAAAACCGTCGAGGCCGATTTCAACGACACAACGTTCGAGTACCAGGGCGTGAAGTCGCACTTCTTCCGAAAGGGCGACAAGTTCATGGTCAACACCGAAGGCCCGGATGGGAAATTTCAGGACTTCGAAATCAAATACGTGTTCGGCATCCACCCGCTGCAACAGTATATGGTCGAGTTCCCGGACGGCCGGGTGCAGGTGCTTCGCGAATCGTGGAACGTGAAGGAAAAGAAGTGGTTCTACGTGACGCCGCCGGATGTGACCAACGAGCGCATCCTGCCGGGTGACCCACTGCATTGGACGGGCATCGGGCAAAATTGGAACTCGACCTGCGCCGATTGCCATTCGACCGACGTGCACAAGAACTACGACCCTGAGAAGAACACGTATCACACGTCGTGGAAGGAAATCAACGTCGGTTGCGAAGAATGTCACGGGCCGGGTAGCGTGCACGTGGAACTAGCGCGGCGCAAGTCGCCGTTCTGGGATCGCAAAATCGGATACGGTTTGCCGAACCTCAAAGACAAAAACCTGAGCACGCAGCTCGAAATGTGCGCTAAGTGCCACGCGCGGCGATACCAGATTCACGAAGAATTTCGCTCCGGCAAACCATTTTTCGATTACTACGAGCCGGTGGATTTGCAAAACGGGCTGTACCAGGCCGACGGGCAAATTCTCGACGAGGTGTACGAGTACGATTCGTTCTCGCAAAGCAAGATGCATGCGAACCACGTAAAGTGCACCGATTGCCACGACCCCCACACGCTAAAATTGAAGTTCGAGGGCAACCGGCTGTGCGCGCAATGCCACGACCCGGCCAAGTTCGACACCGAGGCGCATCATCACCACAAGGACGGAACGGCGGGCGCACAGTGCATTAATTGCCACATGGCGACGCGGATGTACATGGTGATCGACGAGCGGCGCGATCACAGCTTCCGAATTCCGCGGCCAGATTTGTCCGTCGCGCTCGGCACATCCAACGCCTGCACCAACTGCCACACGCGAGGAGATGAAACTTTCCAATGGGCAGCCGAAGCAATTGAGAAATGGTACGGCAAACGGAAACCAACCGAAGCCGTGCATTGGGGCGTGGCGTTCAAGGCGGGTCGCGCCGAAACGGCCGAAGGCGAGCCTCTGTTGCTTGGATTGCTCGCGCACAACACTACGCCAGCCGTGGTGAGAGCGACCGCGATTGATTTGCTCGTCAATTATCCCTCAGCAGCAAGTGTTGCGGCTCGACGCGCTGCGCTGAAAGATACCGACCCATTGGTGCGGCTCGCGGCCGTTCGTGTCCTGCCCGCTGATAACACCGAGTTGCTTTCCGCCGACTTGGCCAGCGTGCTCAACGACCCGCGGCGTTCGGTGCGGATCATGGCAGCCGCCCGGCTAGCGCATTTGCCGCTCGATAAATTGAGCGACAGCCAACGCCAGGCCTTCGAAAAGGCAATGGTAGAGTTCCGCGACAGCGAGGCGCTCTCGCTGGACCATGCCGGCGCGCACCTGACGCTGGCGTCGCTGGCACGGCATCAGGGGCAACTTCAAGATGCCATCCAGCATTTGACGGCTGCGATCAAGTTGGAGCCCTACCTCGCTGGCCCGCGTTCGGAACTTGCTTCCTTAATGCTGGAACATCATGGCGATGAAAAGGAGATCGCGCGCCTAAGAGGTGAAGAAGCTGATTTAATGGACCGCGATTCGACGCTCGCGCCAGATAACGCAGACATCTTCTACCACTTGGGCCTGCTGCGATACACGCTTGGCGAATGGCAAAAGGCGGACGCCGCGTTTCACAAAGCATGCGAAAAAGCGCCGCGGAATTACGAGTACCGAATGGCACTCGCGCTGCTGCAGGAAAAGCAGTACGACTTGACGGGCGATGAAAAGCAGTTCGAGGCGGCCGCCCAATCACTCAAGGTGATGAACGATATGAACCGCGACGACCCGCGTGCCAAGCAAATCTTCATCCGCTTGCTGGACACACGCAAAGAAAAAGAGGCGGCGAAAACAGCATCGCCGAAGTCCTGAGTGCCGCCATTGCTGCCAACGCCAGCGTTCGCTTTGCGGGCTGGGCGCAGCCACTTGAAGGCGGACCGG
The DNA here is from genome assembly GCA_013286045.1 of Planctomycetota bacterium. GTDB lineage: Bacteria > Planctomycetota > Planctomycetia > Pirellulales > Lacipirellulaceae > JABDGM01. The sequence continues at coordinate 4,609 of JABDGM010000121.1, forward strand.
CACAGTCGTCGATATGCGTTTTAGACCTTTGCGCGCGAAGGATCGCGGCAACCGTCTCCTGCCTTTGAACTCCCGCCCTGCCGGAAAGGAATCCGGATGCTCTCCGATGTCATCGCACTCGTGCGCGGTATTGCGCGCTCGCTCGTGGCGAGAACTTCGCCTGCGCAGCTGGCGCTTGGCTTCACCCTGGGCATGATCCTGGGCGCGATGCCAAAAACGAACTTGATCGCTCTTGCGCTTTGCGTCGCGATTTTTTCGTTGCGATGCAACAGAGCGCTGGGGCTGGTTGCGGCCGTAGCGTTTTCATTTCTCGGTACCTCACTCGACCCCTTCACGCACAAGGTCGGCTTGGCCGTATTGAGCATTCATTCGCTGCAGGCAAGCTACGCGTGGATGCTCAATATGCCGTTTGGGGCCTGGGTGGGATTCAATAACACAGTTGTGTTAGGCACGTTCCTGCTCGGGCTGTACGTCGCCTACCCGGTGTTTTGGCTCTCGCGGTTGTTCTTCTCGGTCCTCCGATCGGTCTTTGGTCGCGACACCGACGACCCGGCGGTCTTCGACGATGACTTGGAACTAAGGATTGCCGCATGAGACGTTCCCCACGTTGGCAAACCTGGACGATCCGCCTGTTAATTGCTGGCGTTGTGGCGCTCGCCGCGCAGCTGGGCTTGGATGTCGCCGTGCGATCGTACGCGGTGCGATCGGCCAAAGCGGCTTTTGGGGCAGGTGTTGAAGTCGGTCACTCCCATTTATCGCTCGTGAATCGAAAGATCAGATTGGACGGCCTGCAGGTCCCGAATCCGTGCGATCAAGCAAGCCACCTGCTCAGTGTCGATCAGTGCGAGTTGGAACTCGCGACGCGGCCGCTGCTGTTCAAGCAAGTTGTGGTGAACCGGGGTCGCCTTAGCGGTCTGCGATTCGTGGCATTCGGTGATCCGCACCCTGAATCGAGCCCCGACAACTCTGCAGTGCCAACCGTGGCCGCGAGCTGGTTCCATGACGATGCCGACGCCGTTACAAACAGTTGGTTTACGCATCTTGCTGGCCGGCTCAATCAGGACGTCTCCGGTGAATTCGAATCGGTTCAAAAGACGGAAGCATTTTGTGCGAGTTGGGCTGAACAATCCGCAACGCTGGAGGCACAGGGCGCAGATTTGAGCCGCGAAGCTGCGTCGTTGCGACAGGGTTGCGAGGCCGCCCAAGCGAACCCGCTCCGCGGTGGCACCTTTCTATCCGACTTACCGCTAAAATTGTCCGCGCTGCAAAAGCGGTTTGCCGACTTCAACGCGGACCTTGATAAATTGCCGGACCAACTAGAAGCAGAGCGCCGAGCCATCGTTGCAGCACGGCGACACGACGAGCAATTGGCGGCCCGGCCGCTTCAACTCGAGTCGACCGAAACCGACGCTCTAAGCACGTATTTACTGCGTGACGCTGCGTCGAAGCCAGTTGGCGACTTGGTCACGCTGCTAAAGTGGATCCATGAAACCGTGCCGGCAGATGCTCCAAAAAAATCGAGCGCACGTCGGGGCGAGGACATCTTGTTTGCAGGCTGCCAGGATCGTTCGAATATCATCATTCGAGCGCTCGAACTCGAAGGCACTGCGACGATAGTCAACCGTGCCGTCGAACTCCGCGGCGCTATGAGCAATTTCACAACGACCCCTGCCCTTCTTAACGATCCGATGCGATTGCGGCTCCAGGCCGTTGGCCCGATGCCGATCGAATTGCAAGCGGTGATCGATCGCACGCACGGTGTAGTGCACGATTCCGTTGTGTTGGACTGCCAAGGCCTGCTGATTCCGGCCGCCGAGTTGGGAAGTCCCGATGGAGTTGCCCTGTCGCTCGCTCCGTCGACCTGTTCGTTGTCTGTAAGCGTTGCCGTAGACGGCGACAAACTCAACGGCGAAATTCAAATGGTGCACCAAAACGTGCATCTCGTGCCGGCTGCCGGTGGCGGGTTTAGCGATCCATCCATCGCTGCGACACTTGAGGAATCGCTTGGGCACGTAGAATCGTTCGCGACGCGAGTCACACTGGGTGGCACGCTCGCCGAACCAAAATGCACGCTCTGGTCGAATCTAGGAAGCGCGACGGCGGAAGCGATGGAGCGCGCCACCCAGCGCGCGGGCAGCCAGCATACCCGAGCGTTGATGGTGACCGCGGGTAGGCGCGGCGACGAACAGCTGACGGTCGTTGAGCGGCAAATGACCGAACAACAAGCGAAGTGGAAGACTTCGTTTGCAGCCGTCAGCGCCGAATTGCAAACCGTCGCCACAGAGGACAAGCCGTCCAATCGACTTTCGCCCGATCGGCTGGGTCGGCGGCTGCCGAACAACTCGCTGTTCCGCTAGGCGCGCTTCCACTCTCGGCGCTCGTAGGCTACGATAGCCGTCCATGTCCGCGCCGGCTGTTATCTTCGATATGGATGGGGTGCTCATTGACTCCTACGCTGCGCATTTTGCCGGCTGGAAGGCGATGTACGACGAGCTTGGGCTCGATTACAGCGAGCAAGACTTTGCCGCCGATTTCGGTCGCACCAGTCGCGACATCCTATTTCGGCGATTCGGCGATGCTCTCAACGATGCGCGAATTCGTGAGCTCGATGAACGCAAAGAAGCGTTGTTCCGCGATTCGCTGCGCGAGCAATTCACGGCAATGGACGGCGCGCTGGAACTCATCGATGCTCTCGCTGCGGACGGCTTCCGGATTGGCGTTGGCTCATCCGCCCCGCCGGAAAACATAGATCTGTGCCTGGAAAAGCTTGGCCGCCGCAAACAAATTGCGGCTATCGTCACCGGCAAAGACGTGACGCGCGGCAAGCCGGATCCGCAGGTGTTCCTGCTCGCCGCCGGTCGGCTCGGAGTCGACACGGCCCGCTGTGCCGTTGTGGAAGACGCCGTGCACGGCGTCGAAGCCGCCAATCGGGCTGGCATGAAAAGCGTCGCCTTGGTGGGCACCGCCACGCGCGAACAGCTTCATGAGGCTTATCTCATTGTCGACAGTCTTCGCGAGCTGTCGCCGCAGTCGTTGCGAGCGCTAATTGGCGAGTGATCGGCTGTTATTCTCGCCACCAAGCACTGAATACTCGCTATCTCCAACGCACCGTCTATCCGCTAAAGGTTTCCTAATTTGAATCGCTTGCGCATATAAAAACGGGCGCGAAATCACGGCTTATTTTTTGCCGGATTTGTTAGACCTTTGCTCCAGCACTCGTTATACTTAGCCCTCGGAATGGCTTTTTTCCACGATCTGGTGGGTGGCCTTGTAGGACTCCAATACGATCGCGGAAGTAATTGCAGCCGCGTTCAGAACTCTTTTCTCCGGGGGGGACGGGTCCGACCGTCGAATGCCGGCGTGCGTGTTTTGAACCGGTTCAGTGTTTTGGAGTTGCGCACGATGAAGCTGTATGTTGGCAACCTTTCCTTTTCGACGACCGAGGAAACGTTGCAGGCCGAGTTTGGGGCTCATGGCCAGGTAGAAGAAGTGGCCGTGATCACAGATCGCGATACCGGCCGGCAGCGCGTTGATCTTCTCGATGGTGGCGTTCAGCGTGCCCGCGACGTCGGGGTTCGCGGGCTTGTTGAAGCCCATGTGGGTATCGCTGATCTGTACGAAATGTAACTCGCCCGTCGCCTTGCCGCTCTGGCCGAAGGCGCGCGAACTCAGTACGCCACTGGCGGCGCTCCACAGCATGCCGGTTCCGGCCCAGGCCATGCATTGCAGGAAACCTCGGCGGTCGATGCCGTCGCGGTTGTGGTCGTGAACGATAAGTTTGGACAAATTTGTTCTCCGCCGATGTAGACCGT
>JABDGM010000122.1:0-5293 GCA_013286045.1 Planctomycetota bacterium
GATTTGTTGATCGCGTGCGACGGGGCGTCGGTCGCGGTCGAGCAGTAGTTGCTGGTCGAAGCGGCCGAGCCAGTGTGCGCGCGGCAGCTGTGGGAAGATCGTGCAGAGCATTTCGAGGAGGGTTTGGCCGTCGTGCTTCGCGGAAATTCGCAGCGGGCGGAAGTTGTCGTAGGGTTGGCTGCCCGGCAGGGGCGTGGTGGTGCGTGCGATGGCTGCATGGCGATCGGCGATGGTGCGAGCCATGCGTTCGGCGGCGGATAGAAAACAGTGGGGGCAGGATTCGCCGAAGACGTACCGCGGGTCTTGTTGCTCTTCTGGCGAGAGGGGTGCCTGGCAGTTGAAGCACTGGGTGTTTTCGGATTCGGTGAGGTCGGCATCAAGGCCGATGCGTTTGTCGAAGACAAAGCACTCGCCGTCGTAATGGTCGCCGCCGCATTCTTCGAAGTATTTGAGGATGCCGCCTTCAAGTTGGAAGACGTTTTGGAACCCTTCGCGCTCCATGTAGGGGCCGGCTTTTTCGCAGCGGATGCCGCCGGTGCAGAACATGACGATGGGTTGCTGCTTCAGTTCGGCCGGCAGGCGCTCGACCGCGGCGGGCAGGTTGCGAAAGTGGTCGATATCGAGTGTGAGGGCGTTCTTGAATGTGCCGAGCTTCACTTCGTAGTCGTTGCGAGTGTCGAGAAGTTTTACTGGGCGGCCTTCGTCTAGCCAGCGTTTGAGTTCGCGCGGCGGAAGTTTCGGCGACGTGCGGCGGGCCGGCTCGATGCCGAGGATGCCGAAGGCGATGATTTCCTTCTTGATCTTCACGAGCATGCGGTTGAAGGGCTGCTCGTCGCTGATGCTGAGTTTGGGGCTGAAGGCCGCGAGGCCGTCGATGGCGCGGAGCTTTTCGAGGAGGCTGTCGATTTGCGGCGCGCCGCCGGCGACGAAGAGATTGATGCCTTCGGGGCTGATGAGGATCGTGCCTTTGAGTTCGCCCGCCTTGCAGTGTGCATACAGCTCTTGGCGCAGCGCCGGCAGATCGGCGAGCTGTGTGAACTGATAGCCGGCAATGTTAACGATGCGGGGCATGGTTCTAGCGTAATGGGTGTGGGCTCGCGGACACAGTGTGGGGGCAACGTGTACGCGGTGCTTCTTGCGGCTGCGCCGCACCGGTTCGAGAACCGGTGGTACCCGGTACGGAGTACAAAGTACTGAGCGAGTGTTATTGGGCGAAAACTGTGAAGTCGATTTTTTAATACAAAATTCGGGAGTATTGGGACGTCGGGGCGTGCGGTGAGGCTGGAAAAAGCGAGGTTTTTCGTGAGGTGGTCGGACAAAAACCATCGAATATTGAGACTGTTAAGCGGGCTCGGGTTGGTTTAAGTGACAAAAAGGAAAGGGCTTAGACAGGCAGAGATCGAGCGCAGGGAACATGCGTACAGTCATGTTCGGCAACGAGCCTAGCATAGGTCGTGGCTCAAATTCAACAAAAAACCTGCAATGAATAATGCAGTTTTCTGAAGGCCGGCGATTTATATGAACGCCGCCAGTAGTAACTGAACGCCGAGTCCTAAGATCGCGCCGCTCAATGGCCGCTTGAATATTGTGCCGAGCCCGGCACCGACGAGCAGTCCGCCGGCCGCCCATAGTTGCACCATTCCGATCGATGGGATTGGGGGTGAGTCCTTCGGCAAATTATTCAACGTGTGAAAGAACTGCCATATCGAACATGCGCCCAAGCTAACGAGCATGGTCGCAATCAACAGGTCTTTGATTGAGAACTTGGGCATGACTTCCAGTTTCAGTCAATTTGGATTGATGGGTCGCCGGCGATGAGCAACCCGCCCTACTCATTGAAAGGCATAGCGCTGTCTACGCCGCAAACATAAATGACAGCAAAAGGATTAGCACTACGATGGTCAGAGTAAAGCCGATTGCGAGTTTCGAGATCGCTGGCTTGAATGGAGCGACCAATCCACCTAGAAGCAGCGCCACGCCGCACCCCCAGCAAAAGAAGGGGCACAGAAGGTAAGGAGTATCGCCGAAGATAGGCTTGAAGTAGGGATCGGGCGCCCAAATTCTGTCGTAGTAGTACCCGTTGTAAAGCAAGACGATGCTGACCGCGATCATAGTCATGATGATCAGCAGATCTTTGGTTGTGAACTTCGGCATGGCGTTTACTCTACCATGAGCGAAATGTGATCGCGTGGTTTCCGCTCGCGGAGTTTTGTTTTCGTGGCTGGCCTCTTTTAGGGCAGTGAACTCATCGAGTTGAAAACGAAGATGATGATTAGCATCGCGATGATTCCGCACACGAGCAGGAAGGGCATTCCGCCTTTGCCGAAGGGGTAGGCCAGGCCGGAGCCGAGGAGGATGCCGCCGGCCCCGAGGAGATAGGCTTGGGTGCCGGCTCGTTTCACGTCGTGTGGTGGGGCGAGGTGAAAACCGATCACGACCATCGTTAGACCGATTGCTACGAGCGTTGAACCGATGAGTAGGTCTTTGATCGTGAATTTGGGCATGGCAAATAGGTTACCACGTTGGAGTATCGCGACTATCAGGGTCAGATGAATATGGCCGTTGGCCATTTAGATTGGCGGAAAGTTTGGTGTGCCTCAACAGCGCTCATCACTATGCGATCGGCGGCAATATTTAGAAGAATTTGTTTGGCCGAAGGCCTCTTTTACCGTAGCCTAGGGCAACGCCCTAGGATTGCGTTCGCAATCAGATTGTTTGGCCGAGGACCAAATTCATCCCTATCCTAACGCCATGCTCTAGTAGAAACCCGTGCCGCAATCGCTCACGAAACTTTACACGCATTTGATCTTCAGCACTAAGAATCGTCAGCCGTTCTTGGATGATGCGGTTCGGCCGAGAGTTCATGCTTATTTGGCCACGGTCGTTCGAGATATGGATTCCCCGTGGGTCGTTGTAGGAGGTGTTGCCGATCACGTTCACATTCTTTTCGATATTGGGAAGATGCGCGCTCCGGTAGAGTTCGTCGAGCAGACAAAGCGGGAATCGTCGAAATTCATCAAAACCCTGGGCGAGAGATACGCGGGCTTTTACTGGCAACGTGGCTACGGCATGTTCTCGGTCGGACCCGCCCATCGTGATGAGGCGGAAGAGTATGTTCGCAATCAAGAAGAGCATCACCGCGTGAAAACATTTCAAGATGAGTTTCGCGCGTTTCTGAATCGCTATGGCGTTGAGTACGACGAGCAGTATGTGTGGGAGTGACGGGGAAGGCGGACCCTCACCTCGGCGAATCGTGTTTGTCTTTTGAACGCCTAAGATCGGCGACCCAGAAGACGAGGGCGATGAAGACGAACTGCAGTGGGAGGCGAATGGCGTGGCCCCACCAGGGGACTTGGGTCTCGCCAAAGGGGACGCCGCTCACGGCCATGTAGATGTTGGCGGGGTAGACGGCGACGAGGAGCGCGATGAGGCCGATACCGGCCGCGCGGCGGATCGCCGGGATAAGCAGGCCGAGGCCGCCGGCGATTTCGAAGAAGCCGCTGATCAAGACGAGCGCGAGCGGCCACGGAAGGAAGGGCGGCACGATGCGGACGAACATGTCGGGTTTTGCGAAATGGGTGATGCCGGCGCTCATGAAGAGGAGAGCGGTCGCGATTCGGAATATCGTTTTGAGCAAGGGTAAAGTCTCACTAGTTGCAAGCGTGCGGAATCATGCGATGCTGCTCGCAGAATAGCGAACGCAGCGTCTTCCAGGTGCGACTACTTGTCGTTTGAAAAGGGGCGTTGCCTTCTTGCGCTTCACTTCTAATATGACAGTCACGGGGCTAAGTTTCAGGACAGGTTTGAGGCGCATGCAGAATCAATTTCGATTGCCACCTAACTTAATTTCCTTCTTTTTCACCGTACTGGCACCGATTCTAACATCGCCCGCGTTTGGGGCGCCGTTTACCAGCCACGATCTGTATCCGCTCGCGAAGCCTGGCGGCGGGATCACGCAGGTTTTTCCCACCGGGTTTCACCCGGCGGCAGATGGCGTGGTCGGCGGACAAGGCGCGCATGGCGATAATTTCTCGCACGCGTTTCTTTGGACATCGAGCGCAAATCCGATTGATCTCAACCCGGCGGGGTTTACGAATTCTTACATTTGGGCGGCGAACGGCACGCACCAAGTCGGGTATGCAGCGAATAATCGGACGGGACTCGGGCACGGATATCTTTGGTCCGGCACGGCCGCGAGCGGGATCGATCTGACGCCCGCAGGTTACTCGCTGGCTGCTGTTTACGAATCGTCCGATAGCCGGCAGGTTGGCAGCGTGGCGGGGACGCCTAATAACTTTGTCGACCATGCCGCGACGTGGTCGGGCTCGGCGGCGTCGTTCGTCGATATTAACCCGGCGAATTTCACTACCTCGAAAGCGCTGAATCTCGATGCGACGCACGAGATTGGGTCGGGCTCGGGGCCGCTTACCGGCAATGCAGAGCACGCGCTATTCTGGACGGACGGCGGGGCAGCGGTGGATCTTCACCCGGCTGGATTTGCGAGTTCGGAAGGTCAGGCGGTTCGCGACGGGCGCGAGGTGGGCTTGGGCTACTTCGGAGTCGGCGGAGAACCGCAAGCGTTGCTGTGGGTCGGCGCGTCGCCGGTGGCCACGAATCTTACGCCGATCGGATTTGGAGGATCGATCGCGACGGACGTTTCAGCGAACGGGGTCGTTGGGTACACCTCGACGACTGGGTCGGCGCCGCACGCCGCTTACTGGTCCGATTCCGCGGCGTCGTTTGTGGATTTACACGCGTTGCTTGGACCGAGTTTCGTCAATTCGCAAGCGTTTTCAATCGGCGAAGATGGTACGATCTACGGCACGGCACTTGATTCGGCGAATGTCTATCACGCCGTTAGTTGGACTGCGACCCCGGCGCTCGCGGGTGACTACAACGGCAATGGCGTCGTTGACGCTGCCGACTACGTTGTTTGGCGAGCCACCTTGGGATCGACCATCGACCTGCGCGCAAATGGCGACAACACGGGAGCTAGCGCGGGCAAAATTGATGAGGCCGACTACAATGTTTGGCGTTTGGCGTTCGGTAATTCTGCGGCGGTTGGAGCGGCAAGGCTCGATGTGGCCGTTGTGCCAGAGCCGGCAATTAACTTGCTCGTAGTCCTTTTGGCGGCGTTTGCGTGGATTAGACGCGGGCCATGAGACGCACCTGGCTCGCGGTGCGCACGCGGCTGAGGCGCGGAAAGATGTTGGTGATCGAGAAGCGGTGGGCTTCTTCGCTGATCGAGCTCGTGACATCTTCGACGAGGACGACGTCGAAGCCGAGGGCGGCG
>JABDGM010000122.1:5303-8386 GCA_013286045.1 Planctomycetota bacterium
AGCGCTTTCGAGGTAGTGAAATTCGCCGGGTTAATATCGACGAACGACGCCGCCGAGCCCGACCACGTCGCGGCATGGTCGAGATTCCGCCGAGGACGATCGTGCGGATGCCCCGGTCGCGGAGCGTTTGCTCTAAATCGGTGCCGACGAAGGCGTCCCAACTGCGCTTGGTTACGACGACGTCGGTCGTTTGGCGTCGCAGGTCTTCGACGAGCTCCGAGGCGCTTGGTGGAAGTGGCGGTGCGTCGGCCGCGCCGAAAGCGACGTCGGCGTTCGGGCGGACGAAGTTGGCTAGATCGACTCGCACGAAAACGATGAGGCTTCCGGCCTGGCGGAAGCGGTCGGCGAGCGCGGCGGCGCGGGTGACGACGTCAGTAGCGGAGTGGGGTGCGACCGGGCGAGCGACGACCGCTTGTTGTAGATCGATGAGTACGACAGCGGTCGTGGGTGCGTCTAAATCGAGGTCGTCCATCTTAAGAATCGAGTGAGCACCGCGCCTCACACCTTTACGGTCAGTTCGCCTTTGGGCGTGCGTTGGAAGTGGTGAATGCAATCGCCGTCGGAGGTGATGAATTGGACGTTGAGCTTTTCCGGCGTGACGTGAATGTGGTTGAAACCCAAGCTGGAATTGTTAGTGTAGCCGCGGCACTTGTCGTTGAGTTTGTATAGGGCGGCGCCGCCGGCGCCGGAGACGATGAAGCTCGGGTGATAGTCGTCAACCTGGACGTGTTGCATGATGTGGTCGTGGCCGGCGAGGCACAGGGACACGGGATAATCTTGCAGGAGCTTGCCCCACTCGCGGAGGAGCGCGGCGTTGTCGCCGTGGCCGTGGCCGTCGCTGAAAATCGGAAAGTGATTAACGACCCATAGCCAAGGGGCGTCGGATTTCTTTTTGAGTTCGGCTTCGAAGAAACGGCGCTGAGCGATTTTTTCTTGTGGCGTAAGCGCGCCTTCCCAGAAGTTGCCATCGAGCACGATCATTTTCACGAGCGGCTTGTCGGCGCTCGGCAGCTCGAGCGTGTACCACTTTGCGGGAAACTTCCAGCGGGAGTCAGGATTGTTCTTGGCGTAATCGAGCTGCATTTGCAGCTTGCCTTCTTGCGGATCGTACTTCGGGCCGTAGTCGTGATTGCCGGCGCAGGCGTAGAACGGGCAATCGAGGCCATCCTTCGAGTACATGTCTTCGAAGTGATCTTGGAAGCGGTTCGGCGTGATCGGTTTGTAGAAGTTGTCGCCGAGCGCGAGGACGGCGGTGAGCGGTTGATCGAGCGATTTGGCGAACTTCGACATCGCGCGGGCGACGGAAATTTGGCGCGCATCGCCGTGCGTGCCGTAGTCGCCGAGGGCGAGTAGATGGAGACCGCCGGAATCGAATTTCGTTTCGACGGGCGCGGCGCGGAGGAAGCTGCGTCCGCTGGTGGCGAGCGCGGCGGTGCTGAAGAGGACGGTGCGACGGAGCGCTTCGCGGCGAGTGATTTTGGCCGCGTCAGTGGGGCGGGGCATGGCAGGAAGGTGGGCTGAGGGAGGCGGGAAGTGTCTATTAATATAGCTGATATGGTAACGGAATGTCGTTAAGGAAATGTGAGGGGGAAATTACGAATAGTCGGGCGCGGTTGCGAAAAGTGCGCGTTGTAGCCCCTGGCAAGGGGCGAAGAGCCCTCACCTAGCCTCTGCCTGGGGGAGAGGGATAAGAATTACGCGGCGGCGGCTTCGAGCATGAGGCGGCCGGCGTAGTAGGCGAGGACTTCGCCGCCGAGGGCGCGGTAGTCTTCGGCGCCGGGCGAACCCGCGGCGTATTGGAAGATCGATTGGCCGAAGCTTGGCGATTCGGCGAGGCGGATGTTGCGGCGGATCCGGGTTTCGAACAGTCGGACGCTGCTCCAGGCCGGGTTGCCTTTGCGCGCTTCTTTGAAGAATTGTTCGACGTCGCGGCTGACTTCCGCGGCGAGTTTGGTGCCCGATTCGTACAGGCAGAGAACGACGCCGGCGAGCGATAAACGCGGGTTGAGCCGGTTGTTCACGAGGCCGATCGTTTTTAGCAATTTCGACAAGCCGTGCAGGGCGAGGAAGTGTGGTTGAAGGGGGAGGAAGACGTCGTCGACGGCGGCCAGCGCGTTGATTGTGAGGATGCCGAGCGACGGCGGACAATCGATGAGGATGTAATCGAAGTCTTTTTCGGCGGCGGCGAGTTTGTCGTGGAGAATCATTTCGCGCCCGACGACGCCGGCGAGTTCGACTTCCGCGGCGGCGAGATCGATGTGCGAGGCGGCGACCCAGAGGTTCTCTTCCGGCGCGGGGGCGCTGGCGGCACGTTGCCATAGGTCGGCGATTGGCGTTTCTTCGCAGAGAAGGTCGTAGACAGTGGGCGTGGGTGATTGCGGATCGAGGCCGAGGTGAAGCGACGCGTGCGCCTGCGGGTCGATATCGATGAGGCCGACACGTTGGCCAGAGCGGGCGAGGGCGGCGCTCAAATTGACGGCGGTGGTGGTTTTGCCGACGCCGCCTTTTTGATTGATGATGGCGATGCTGCGCATGAGGAGTTGTTCGTTGTTAGTGGTCGGTTGTTAGTTGCGAGCGAACAGGCGACTGCGCGATGGAGGTGGGCCGGGATTATAGGGGACGGGCGAGATGCGCCTACGCCGAGTTGGGGTGAGTGCTGGCGGTGCTAGCGCTTAGATAGCCGAACCATCTTGGTTCGGCGGCCCAGGCAAGAAGACTAAGCTATTTAGCGGCGGCATCGGCTTGATGCCATTCTTCGATGACGGTGCGGAGGCCTTTGGCGATTGGTTCGCAGGAGACGACCATGGGGATGGCGCCCGAGTCGATATCGCCGGTGGCGTGTTGGAAGTCGTCGGTGAGGAAGATCGTGGTGCGTTCTTTTTCTAAATCGAACTGCAGGGCCCAGCGCCAGGGGAGGTCGGTGGTGATTGCTTTCGCCGGCCAGTTGAAGCTTTGGTCTTCAAGCAACGCGTTGCGCAGGTGCGAGAGGCCGTGGGCTTGGGCGACGTCTTGGCGCGCGACAACTGCCACGGGGTTGCCGTTGACGGTGATGGCGTCGGCCTTTGGCGGAGCGTTTTTTTCAC
>JABDGM010000123.1 GCA_013286045.1 Planctomycetota bacterium
GTGCGCGGTAGAATCGGGGGCATGAAACATCCGTACGACGTAGGTGGCACGCTGTTCGTTGCGGCGCTCACAGCAGCTCTTTGGCTTAATGCGTTGAAAACCGGCAGAATTGAGGGGAGGACTTTTGCGAGTAGGGCAACTCGGGACGACAACCCCGGCACGTATTGGGTCTATATGGCCATGCTCGGCGGATTTGGTCTCTACGCTTTGTGTATGTTCCTTTGGTATCTCGCGGAAAAATAATCCCTCATCAGCGCGCTAGTAGGACGCATGAAACACCCCAAGCTGCGAATCGCGTGGTCGGTGCCCGTGTTATACTTTTCTGGAAACGCGCAGGGAAAAGTGTAGTCTAATAGTGACAACTTAATAATAGATTGGACGCTCACGAACTGAAATAAAGAGGAGATCGCTGATGACGCGGACGACTGGCATTGTTGTGGCATTTGCGGCGCTGGGACTCTTGCCGTCGGCGGTCCAATCCCAAACATTGACTCTACAACTGACGACCTCAGCAACTATCGGGGCCAATAGCACGATCAACGCTTCGAGTCTGTCGATACCGTGGGACAGCTCACAGTCTTCGCCGACCTTTTCTTTACCTGACGTGCTTCACACCGTATTCAATGGGAACGGTGACTCAAATGGCCTCATCGATCTGAACTTCAACTTGATCGTGGGCCCTGAAATCTTAACTCAAACGGGAACGTACACATTCTCCACGTTCAGCAACACAGGACCAATGGGGGCAATTGGGGCCGACTCCGCTTTATATTTGAACGCGCCGATCTTCTTCAATTCCGAGATCGGCACATTCAAGCTTGCCAATTCTTATGCCAATACGAATCTACTCGGAAAACCGGTCGGTTCAGCGATGTTTGATGACTTGTTTGCCGGGATGTCTTTTGTTCGCGTGCCGGAGCCTTCAACGTTTCTATTGTCAATTTCATGCGCAGCAATTGGTTGTTTTTCACGACATCGGCGGCGCTAATCGCCACCACGCTCGTTGCCGTTGGGCTGGGGCTGGTTGTGTGGGAGATGGGTTAAAACCATGAACCGCCCTCCACTAGTACGTTCTCTGCCAATCGCGTGGTCAGTAGGGTGGGGAATCGTGGCGGTGCTGCTGGGTGCGTTGTGGGTGCGAAGCTATAAGGCGACAGGCTTTCCGACAATCTGGCGCCAGCACACGTTTCGAATTGTGTCGGGAGAATTGCTTATGGACGAGAGCAGCCGCCCCGCTCCATTTCCAATCGAGGCATCTTTAAACGCTGGCGACAATACAAGCCCGTGGTCGGTATACAGTAGGCGGCCTATTCCAACTGTTCGATTGAACCTGCCATTGTGGTGCATAGTCACCGCGGCGATTGTAGTCGGTGCATCTCCCTGGATAGGCCTACGTCGCTTCAGCCTCCGAACGCTGCTAATCGCCACGACGCTGGTTGCCGTTGGGCTGGGGCTGATCGTGTGGCTCGCAAATAAATAGATGAAACACCGCAAGCTGCGAATCGCATGGTCGGTGGCGTGGGGAATTGTGGCGGTGCTGCTGGTGGCGCTGTGGGTGCGGAGCTACGACAGTCCCGGCGATTGGCCGTCTCACCTGTTATTCGAATCTGGGAATTTTACCGTCAGTACGATTCATGGCTGCTCGTTATGGGTAAAAGATCAGCTGCTTCAGCCACACCATATACCTACCGGCTTTGAATACGCCTACGTCGGACTTCAATCGTGGAATCTCTACTTGCCGTTCTGGTTCCCAGTCGCAATAGCATCGATTAGTTTAGCGGCACCTTGGTGGCGAATCCTACCGATGGCATTCAGTATCCGAACACTCCTAATCGCCACGACGCTCCTTGCCGTTGGGCTGGGGCTGATCGTGTGGCTCGCTAGGTGATTTATGAAACACCGCAAGCTGCGAATCGCGTGGTCGGCCCTGGTGCGGAAGAGCTGCGCGAACCGATTGTGGGTATGTATATTGGGATACGCGAGTTTATTTCTGAGTTGCCGCGAGTGTTGGCTGGGCACGGAATCTCATCGTCCGTTCACGGCTTGCGAGCGTAAACGGTAGTCGTGGGGCGCGTTGCTTTTGAACTGGTCGTTTATCTCGCACCGACCGAAAACAATTGCAGGGCGAATTAATTGGGTTAAGATAACGCAACTGTTTTAATATTACTTTCCCTCGGATCAGCCTAATGAGTATGCACAAATACCTTTTCTTCGTCGGATGGCTTTTAGGGTCTGCTACATCAACTGTAGCCTCGGCATCGTCTCTTTTGGGGACGTACTCGTCTGGCGGCCAGTATGGTTTTGGCGTCGTTGTCCCCACCATCGACGTTCAGTTGTCGGATGGCTCAGTCACGCTGGGGGAGGCTTTAAATCTACCAAGCTCGTCCGCCACGCAGCAATTCAGCTTCAAATCAAACGCTGACGACCCCGACTTTGCAGCTTTCGTGGGTAAGTTGTCAAACGGCAACAACGATTCGCTCATCGCCGCGCAGGTTTTGCACGGTACAAGTTTAGGCAACGTTTACAATGGGACGGAATCTGCCGGCTTCGGTCGCGCTCCTGACTTCGCGGGCTACAGCATCGACGAAATTCGTCTGACGGTCGATCCGTTTTTACTGACAATCGTACCGCCAAACGCAGGATTACCCAGCGGACTTACGACGCTGTCAAATCCCTCTTTTACTGGCCCAGCGACCTTTCGTTGGGAGGTATACGGTAATGCCGTCCCGGAGCCATGCACCGGTTTGTTGACCATTTGCTTTGTGGGCGCACTATTTATCTGCCGTTGCCGACGCAGTCAGCAATAGAGGCGGGAGCGTCATTAACGCTCCACCAGCTATTAACCCAAGCTGACGAGATACTAGCCGAGCCGATCTACGCGGACGTGTATGCTTTGGCCGAAGAGCTACGCGAAACGGTCGTCGATATGCAGGCGTGCGTTAGGAGTTGAATGATGCTGGACGTTTCGGATTGGCTACCACCGGCTGCCGTCGGCACCTGCTTTACGTTCGTTGGTTTGTGCAAAGTGTATGGACTCTCCCGTGGCATTGTTGGCGGCGGAGGCAAGCCTACGTCACAGCGTCTCTGTGGCTCGTGCCCGACTTGGAGTCGCAGCGTCAATTACGGCACGATCTTCCTAATCCTGGCCATTGGGCTAGGTAACCTCGCGTACTTGTTGTGGCTTATACACCACTGGGCGACCGCACGTTGAAGGGGTTGAGGGCGATGAAACGCGGCAAGCTGCGAATCGCATGGTCGGTAGCGTGGGGAATCGCGGCGTTGTTGCTAGTTGCGCTGTGGGTGAGGAGCTATTGGCGGTGGGACTCGGCTGGCGTCAAGGTTGTACACGACACTTTGGTGGGAGGCAATTCGATTAGTGGTCAAATCGAATGCGGTTTTGACGGTTGGTCCCCGGCTGGGATTCCGCTCGTTACAAGCTACAGGATTGGAGATGTCCCGCTCCCGTTGAAGGACCCGGAAAATTCCACAGTTTGTGGCTTCGGCTTTCACGTAAATAAATGGCGGGGTCGCCTAGACTTCCCCCACTGCTTTGGCGTCCTTGCATTATCGGCGGCGGCTGCAATGCCGTGGCTTCGATTCAGCCTCCGCACGCTGCTAATCGCCACCACGCTCATTGCCGTTGGGCTGGGGCTGATCGTGTGGCTGGCTGGTGCGCGGTAGAATCGGGGCATGGGCGAATTCAGCCTTATCCACTGGATACTAATTTTGGCGGTCGCTGTTTGTCTAATCTTCGGTCCGCCTAAGCCACCAGACCTGGGCTGGCTTTTGGAGCGCTGGCGGCAATAGCCCCCAGTACGCGGTAGGATGAGGGGATGAGCACTTCACGATTTCTATTCATGTTTGCAGCTGGCCCCGCCGTGAGCGTGTGCGGGTTGTATTGGGGGATAAGCGAGAAGCATTGGGTTCCTGCCGCCTTATCTGCCATCGCGCTCATATTCTTTGCGATAGCTGGCTATCACAGTTCTAGAAGGGGCAATACGAACCTGAGCGAGCGGAAAACTAATGCCCCATCAGCGCATTAGTAGGACGGACGGGAAGAGTGAGGCAGTAAACATGTCGGCCGACTTGATAGCTGAGCTTGTCACGTGCCGAAAGCATTTCGCAGACCATCCAGAGTGGGTTCGGAAAGACGTTCAGCCAGGGCAGGAATTGAGTTACATCTCAGGTGTTGGCCTCGGCGTGCGGTTCATGCTCAACCTCGCAAACGATCCGCGAGGCCTCGAATTGCGCCGTAAAGCCGCATTAGCTCGCGGATGGTCAATTGATCGGCATCCCTATGAGCAAATGCTAGAGTGTGGCTTCTCAGCGGATGAGATCTTGTCAGAACTCACGCGGCTTGAAATCGAATTCATAGAGCTAGCGAGTAACGCGGCCTAAATCGGCAAACGTATGTGGCCACAATCCCATGTTTTGTGGTTGGGTACTCATTAGTACACAGGCAGTCCCCCATGAAACACCGCAAGCTGCGAATCGCGTGGTCGGTGGCGTGGGGGATCGTGGCGGTGCTGCTTATTGGGCTGTGGGTACGGAGTTATTCAAGTAGGGATGAGTTACAAGGTCGAACAAGTATCGACCGAGGGTTTGAGCTTTATTCACTGTGGGGCCGAGTCGAGTGGTACGACTGGTACTTACATCGTGACAACCAATTCCCGCTGGACATTGTCAGCTATTCTGGCGACAAGTTTCCCACTTTCATTTACCCAGCGAAGAGTAAGTGGCTTGATTTTCATTGTTTGAGTCAGTCGCAATACTTCATTGTCGCCGCACCTCATTGGTTCTTTATTCTTCTGGCCGCAACAATGTCGGCCGCCCCCTGGCTTCGCCAACTGCGTTGGAGATTCTCCCTCCGCACGCTCCTAGTCGCCATGACGCTCGTTGCCGTTGGGCTGGGGCTGATCGTGTGGCTTGCTAGGTAGAAGATGAAACACCGCAAGCTGCGAATCGCGTGGTCGGTTGTGTGGGGGTTGGTGGCGTTACTGTTAGTTGTTTTGTGGGCGCGGAGCTATTGGAAAAGTGACGAAATAGCGGGTTGTGTTTCTAATACGGGTGTTATCATCCTCGCAGATGCGGGCAGCGTTCAGTGGGTATACATATACGATCCGCACCTCGCATCAACGCCACAGGGGTGGCGATACTCGAATCAGGCTACAGAGGACGATACGCGATTTCTATCAGTGATTCTTGGTAAGTTCCGCATCCGTCGAGACCCACCGATGACTACGGTGCTTATTCCTGACTGGGCGCTAATCATCTCCGTTGTGACGTTACCAGTCGCCCCGTGGATGCCGTCGCGTTTCTCCCTCCGCACTCTCTTAATCGCCACGACGCTGGTTGCCGTGGTGCTGGGACTCATCGCTTGGGCGACAAATAAATGAACCGCCCCAGACTAGCACGGTGTCTGCGAATCGCGTGGTCGCTCGCCTGTGGAATCGTGGCGGTTCTGTTGGTTGCACTTTGGGTACGGAGCTACACGATGCACGACGCATTTTACATAATCAAAAAGGGGCACGTGGACGCTAACGGTGTGGGCAATGGTGGACTTTGGGTTATCTCATTTAACGGAAACGTAAGCTCTTTGGTGGAGGTGAGTCCGCTATTTTGGCGCGGCGACGAAACTAAATTTCAGTCCCTTCCCTATGAAAACGGTATGAGCGACAAGGCATACGCTCGGCCGGGGTTCGCCCTCAGTTACGGCAAATACGCTGGCAAGTGTCTTTTCATCAGGTGCCCTTACTGGATTCTTGTTCTCGCAAGTGCTCCGATTGCGCTTCTTGCCTGGCTAGACTGGTCCAATCGCTTCTCCCTCCGCACGCTCCTAATCGCCACGACGCTCGTTGCCGTTGGGCTGGGGCTGATCGTGTGCTCACGAGTAAGTAGATGAAACACCGCAAGCTGCGAATCGCGTGGTCGGTGGCGTGGGGAATCGTGGGAACCAGCATGTTTGCATTTGGCACATATCTGTTTTGGCCGGTCGCAAAGCCCGAAGATTCCTCCGAACGGCAAATGCGATATCTATTAACTCGTGACTTGCTTGCTCGACAACTGCAAAACTTGAACATTGAAATTAAACGGAAATTGGACGAGTACTTGGACATTGAGCGAGAATCGCCCCCGCAGAGACCTCGCGATTTTCAACAATTCAATACCACTCAACTGGTTCATGAACTCTCGCGAGTGGAATCGGCGCTGAAGATTGAAAAAGACCGGGACGCCGAGAACGATAATTCCGATTCAATGCGCATTCAGAAGCTTCGCGACCAACAGAACAAAATGATGACGGAACTTAAAAGCCGTATCACGGGAGGCGCGGACATAACTTCTCGTCATCGCGATTTGCAGCAACTACAGCGGCTTGCGCACGATATGGCCGTGGACCTTGAGAAACTCGATGCCGAGGCCGCGAGTCCTCCGAATAATCCGCCATCAGCGCACTAGAATGAAATACCGCAAGCTACGAATCGCGTGGTCGGTGGCGTGGGGAGTGGCGGCGGTGCTGTTGATCATGCTTTGGGTGCGGAGCTATACACGAATCGACTATGTGTACTGCCAGCTATTTAATTCTCCTACTTGTGGTGTTTTTTCCGGTCTTAGATGCCTTTCGTTCGTGATGGAGCAACCCGGAAGTTCTGGCTCTGCGTTCGACACGGGAAGTCACTCTCTTAAAGACAGCCCATTGCTAGCTCGCGAATTAGAATCGGAAACGTCGGTATACGGACTGCGATCATTCCCAGGCGGTCGGGCATTAGTTGTGCCGCATTATTTTGTGGCGCTGCTCATGGCTCTGCTCGCGGGACTCGCCTGGTTCCACTGGCACTTCACCCTCCGCACTCTCCTAATTGTCACTACGCTCGTTGCCGTTGGGCTGGGGCTGATTGTGTGGCTGCGGTGAGATCGTAAATGGACTTGGCACTTGGGATAGCGATTAAATTATTAGTCGATCTGTTGTACTGGTGGTTGACGTTTAAGATTGCCGTAATCCTGGCTAGTCGAGTCCGACAATTCAGTCTCCGCAATCTGCTAATCGCAATGGCCGTTGCTTCCGTTTTCATTGCCGCATTGGTGCAAATCGGCGGCCTGATAAGCGTCTCGTTGGCGCTAATAACCCTGGTCGCCAGCGTTGTAGGAGTGGTCGTCGGTATTGGACGTTAAAACGGGCCTTCGCACGCTCCGCCACAACGCTGGTTGCCGTTGGGCTGGGGCTGATCGTGTGGCTCACCACTTAGCTGCGAATCGCGTAGCCGGCGCAGCCGGTTCAAATCATCGCGATCATGTTCGACCCCATATCGCGAATTGAGCGGAGGGCACTGGTAAGTTAGTGCGTGGGATTTGAATTTTTTTACGGCTTCGATCTGCGCGCCCTAGTGATTCTCAAATACGTATACAGTGCCGTCAGTGGCACTAACCTTGACCATGAACCCTGAGTAGTGAAACGTCCACAATGAACGGCCGCCGATTTTCTGGAACTTACCGGCAGAAGTGGGGTCGGCTGCTCTGCCCATTCTGATCGACATTACCTCGTTGGCTTTTTCTTTCGCCTCATCTTCGCTCATTGATCCATTGCCTCCGCCGCCTTCTCAATTAGCTATCTGATGCTCCATACGTGGTCCGTTAGCTTTGAGGTCATCGCTGGCGTTTGCTTACCCCGATTATGTTCGATCCAACATCACCGTCCGGACGGGCCGGCACTGGTCGGCTAAGTAGTGGGAAAATTTATTTTTTGTCTGGCCGCTCAGGAAAGGGACCGTTGAAATTCTCAGGCTTGTATCGTTCTATCTCTGCCGTCATTTGGCGCATTATTTGACTGTTATTTTCGTTTGCCTGAGTTGCTGCGCGCAATTGATAAGTAAGGCGCTGCCGGTCCTCAAACCAGCCGATAGAAATGGCCACAAATGCTGTCAGTAACAGCAGGGCGCGAATGCCTAGTTGCGGTTTTATTATGCCGCCGCTTTCTCGATCAGTTCTTTGATCGTCCATACGTGGTCCGTTAGCTGTGAGGCCATCGCTGGCGATTGCGTGTCCCGGTCATGTTCGATCCGATGTTGCGGAGGGCACTGGTCGAGTAAGTGGTGGGAGAATTATTTTCCCTCACGTATCAGGAGCCATTTAAAGGTTAGATACAAACTCCACACGACAATTGCGATTCCAATTACTAGCGCCGTGGTTGATTCCGCTTCGATGGCTGTTCCAATTAGCGAAACGCCGGTGAAAAAAATGATTGCAATTACAACCGGCACTGGAGCCTTCGTGTTTTCCGCAGCGTCTTGAAAC
>JABDGM010000124.1 GCA_013286045.1 Planctomycetota bacterium
TCTGCCGATGAGGCCTTTGCCGATGTGAGCGTGGCGGTCGACGCGGGAGCCGAGCGGTTTCAGACTGTCGTTGAGGTGAAAGGCTTTCACGCGTTTCAGGCCGACGGTTTTGTCCAGCGCCCGCATCGTGGCTTTGTAATCTTTCTCCGCGCTAATGGGATAACCGGCGGCGAAGATGTGGCAGGTGTCGACGCAGATGGCGAGGCGGTCGGGATTTTGCACGCCGTCGATCATTGCGGCGAGTTGTTCGAACGTGCAGCCGAGACAGGAGCCTTGGCCCGCCGTGGTTTCGAGCAGGCACTTGTTTTTGATGCCGGGCGTTTGGCGGTGGGTTTCGTCGAGGGCCCGGATGATGGCGGCGATGCCAGCTTCTTCACTGGTCGTGGTGTAGGCGCCGGGGTGAGTGACCAAGTAGGGAATGCCGAGCCGATCGGCTCGTAGCATTTCCATGATGAAGGAGTCGACGGACTTCTTCCAAAGCTCGGGGACGGGGCTGGCGAGGTTAATGAGGTAGGACGTGTGGCCGAGCGGGTGTGCGACGCCGAGTTCTTTCAGGCGGGATTGGAAGAGGGTGACGTCTTCGTCGTTGAGTTCTTTGGCCCGCCACTGGTTGTTGTTCTTCGTGAAGAGCTGGACGCAGTCGCACTTGAAGCGGTGGGCGAGTTCGACCGCTTTAAAGTAGCCGCCGGCGATGGATTGGTGGGCGCCGAGGATGGGCATGGATTAGGAGGGGAGGGGACAGGGGGACTGAGTAAGGACTATTAAGGTTTTGGATTATTGCTCATTGCGGGAAGTGGTAGTGATCGTGCTAAGGTGTTGTGATAAACATGGTTGCGATTTTGTGAGCGTGGGAGAACAACGAAGTCGATTTTTTAATGCAAAATTCGGTGATATCGGGATGGGGTTAGGGATACAGACGCTGGAAAAGACGCTGCTTTTCCTCGATGGATGGGACAAAACGGCGCGAATACTGTGCACGAGCACGTTTTTTTCGGGATGCATGAGTACATAATTCGGGTTCCAATTATGCGGACGTAAACCGCGCATGACGAAGCAACGAGAACGTACGCTTGTCACGTTTCGTCGCTGTGAGGCTTCGGGTTTTTCGGCACGAATGATAGCATATTTTGGATACGTTTGTACAGATATGTTTTTTGCCACCTTCCTATCTAAGAACAGACGAAGCGCAGAACGCAGGCCGACGATGGGGCGGGCGACGCAAGTGGCTATCATAGGTTGTGTTTGTTACCATCGCGATTGATTTGCCGCCAAAATTCTATTTGAGAGGTGACTTATGTTCGTTCAGCGCCAACGCTTCGGATTCGCGTTTCTGGTTTTTTGCGGTCTCGGTGTTGGCGTACGCCCGTGCATCGCTGTTGAGACTAATAGGGCTAAACATGGGATGGAAGATCCAGCCCATTTTGCTGACACGTTGTCTGCAATCCAGACGATCATTGATAAAATGCCGGCGGAATCGCAGCCGAACGATTCGGACGACTTTGACGGAAGGAAGAATCGCGACAAGGCACATAAATGGCTTGTAGAAAATCTAGTCGGCAAAACGGTCGAGTTGCCGGTAAAGGTCACGACGGCGTCGATTGGCCCCACGGTGGGACAGCCAGGCGGCAAATCAGCGCTCATTCAAATTGCCTACGAAACGGTTCTATTCAGCAACAAGCCCGCTGGCCATGTTGTCATTGACGCTGGGAAGCTTCACTCAGGAGGCGTGGATTGGGAACTTTTAACTGAGTTTCCGCAACCTCGGCCTCGAGGCGAAGTTAATGAAGCATTGGCGGAAAAGTTACATCAATTGCAAGGGTAGACGGTGAAACTCACCGGGAAGGTGAACGGCAGAGGAGGGCTTGTACCGGCGAACATCTTTGATACGCCGCGTTTCAGTATCTTCAAGATTGAAATCGCCAGAGCGCGTGAGGTAATAGCCGACCATTCAATGGAAATTGAATTGACGAACGTATCCCTCGGCGGGCTTGAACTTAAGTAGTGAAACCGCGTGGCAGCGACCGGTTGCCAATTTGAAGTGACCGAAGGCATGAGCAACTAAGATTTGTTCTTTTCGACCGGGTTGAATGAGGCAGCTAGATTGGTGTGGGATTTCTCCACCGCGTGTTTGTCATCGCAACCAGTGCGAAGGTGAACAGAATCAAGGATGAGGGCTCTGGAACCGACCAGAGCGCAACGCCGGTTCGACCATCCGCGAGTACGAAGCCGTACGCGACCTGATCAGCGTTATTCAATTGGATAGCGCGCAAGGATTGGATTGTGCTTCCTAGTAGGTGATCACCTTCGTGGGCGATCTGGACTAAGTGGCCGTTGCTCCAGAGGTAAAGAGCGGAGTCATCATTCGCTCCGCCGCTTGTGCCAGTGAGTTGGCAGAGAATAGCTAGGTCGCCGTGGTCATTCAAAGCGATGGTGCTGGATAGCGGTGACGCCAACGAAGCGGGAAAGGACAAGAAGCCGTTGCCGTCGGGAGCTTGCTGGCCGACGCGTGCAACTTCGCTGAGTGAGGTTGCGGTGGAATCGGTGATGAAGATTCCTATGCCGTCCGTTGCGCCACCGTTCGAGCCAGTGATCGAGGCGAGGAAAGCGAGTTGGCCGGCGTTATTGAAAAGCGGCTGGGTGGTGCGGGAATTAGGATTGATGTCGGTGGAGATGATACCGCTTCCGCCGGGCGCTGGATCGCCGCTTTGGAGGACTTCAACAAGTGAATTTCCGTCTGAGCGGAACAGAGCGGGGTGCCAATTCGTGAAGACAGTGGAATCGCCAACTATGTCTGGAACGGAAAATGCGGCTTGGCCAAGGTTGTTAAAGACGTAGTTGTCGAGCGCTATCACGGTACCATCGCCGCGGGGCGATACACCGCTGTGGTACAGCTCGGTGTAGGTCGTTCCGTCAAATCGAACCAACGAGAAAACAGGTCCATTTGCATACGTCGCAGCAAATAGGATTTGGCCGGAATTGTTAATTGCGGGTCTGTAGTCATAGATCGATGTAAACGGCGCGCCGCCAGGCCCCGCTTGGCCGTCCGATGCGATTTGAGATAGCTGGTCGCCTGTTAAAAGAAAGATGTGATTGCCGCTGAACTGATTTTTATTGTCGTAGGTCTCGGATGAGAAAGCGAACTGACCATTGGAATTCGCACTTCCGTCGTTGTACAGGAATCTTCCGGTGCCATCTGGCAGAGATTCGTCGCTCCTTACGAGCAATCGTATTGAATGGTCGTCCGCCAAATAAAATCGTTCATCGAAGGTAGGACCTTGCTCGCAATAGAAAACTACCTGATTGTTTTGAGTAAGCTGATACGGGATCACGCTCCCATATGTCTTAATGCCGTCGGGTGTAAGTGCACCAACTTGAGCGACTAAAGTGACGTTCGTTCCATGAGCTAAGTAGATTCCACTTGTGGCCGAGATTGTACTGAAAGCAACGACACCGTTATTGTTTAGAAAAATGTAGGCCAGGTGCCCGATTGGCGAACTTCCACCTAACGGGATTTGGTCGGAAGTGGCGAGAACTTGGGTTGAGCCGGCGAACGCCGGCACGCGAAAGATGAGCGCTGCGAGCGCCGCAGTTAAGAGGACTGCGATGTGACGAGTCATTAGGCCTCTCCTGGCTCGGTATGTACCCCTGAACGACCGAGCTTCTGTTCCGCGCTGAGTTTACATAATTTGCGGCGCCAAGTCAAAAAAGGGAGTGTGTTCCGACATTCTGTCAACGAGTTTAGAATTAAGGCCGATGCCACACTACTCGATCAAAGACTTGTTTTTTTCGACGGGGTTGATCGCATCGGGGATTATGGGGCTCATTTCGATCGAGCGGTGGATGCCGGTGGCGACGACGGGGTGGCAGGCGATTCCGTTGCTGGTGTTGTATTACGCGTCATTCGTGCTCGTTGGGACGGGCGTTATGCTGCCGTTTAAGAAGGTGACGGTGGGTATTTCGATTGGGATTGCGGTGGGGGTTTTGATGACGCCGTTTTTGTTTGTGAATCGGTGAGCCGTGGGTTT
The DNA here is from genome assembly GCA_013286045.1 of Planctomycetota bacterium. GTDB lineage: Bacteria > Planctomycetota > Planctomycetia > Pirellulales > Lacipirellulaceae > JABDGM01. The sequence continues at coordinate 4,026 of JABDGM010000124.1, forward strand.
TTGAGTGGGCGGGTGGCTTGTTAGGTGGGTTTTGTGGTGCGTCCCCGGACCGCGTGGCGGTCCGGCTATGGTGAGCGGAAAAGGGGGGATTTTGGTTAGCACGGTGTAACAGTGGGCGGAATGGCCGTAGGAGGACGTGGAGCAGATTTTTATCCCACTATTAGGCGGCTTTCGCTTTCGGGTGCAGCATGGTTCAGAAGTTTTTTCGCTGCTGGATGTTGGCTTGGGTGTCGGCCTTTGGGCTTTTGGGCATCGTTCGGGGCGGAGAGCCTGGCGACTATACGTCGACGTTCAAGGTCGACTCGCTCGCTGTTCTGGGGCAGGCGATCGCGATTGAGCCGCGCGGAGCGTTGCCGGGGCCTGAGGGTGATGAACTGCGGATGTTGCAGGACATCCGAGCGGGCAATTTGAAGAAGTGGAATGCCACGGATGTAGCGCTGGTGGAGGCGGGCATTAGCGCCGAAGATCGGCCGAGCTACAGGGACAAGTTGGACGAAATCACAGCACAGGCGAACGAGGTCACGAAAAATGCGACGACGCCGGAGAAGAAGGCCAAGAAGCTCGCAAAGTTCTTGCATGACGGGCCGATGAGTGCTGGATACGTCACGGGCCAGTACAATTTGAAGGTTTTATTAGACACGGGGCATTACAACTGCGTCTCGTCGGCATTGCTGTTTGAACTCATCGGCCGACGACTCGGGTTGAAGGTGGAGACAGTGAATATCCCGCGTCACATATTCTGCCGGCTGGGAAATGTTGATATTGAGCCGACCTCGGGGCGAGTTTATCCGTCTTCTATCCGCGGCGAGCGCGTGGAAAAGAAGCGGAAGGAAAAAGACGACAACAGCGCTGTGTATGGCGATAAGCTATTCCGTGAGACAACGAGCCGAAGCTTGATGTCGGAGCCGAGCTACGATGAGGGGTGCGATTTCGAACACGACAAGAAGTATGATCGGGCGGTTATCAGCTTTTTGAAGGCGGCGACGATTGAGCCGGGCAACCCGCTTCCGGCAGTTGAGCTCAATAAGTCGGTGAAGAATTGGTTCAACCAGACGCTTAAGGATCGCCAGTTTGGCCGGGCGGCGGCTATCGCGAAGTTGTATCGGCAGATGTTGAAGGATACTTCGCAGGCAGATGAGCTGGATAAGAAGTTGAAGGCGGCGCGGAAGGCGGCGTGAAGTGTGCCGAGCGTGGCCGCAAAATCTGGCGCGCGGTTACAATGCACCCGCAATGAAATTCAGTTTTGCCACGCGGCCGCGATTCTCGCTACGCTCGATGATCCTCGGCGTCGCAATTTGTGCGGCGATGCTGTGCGTCTGTGTGGTTCGTCCAGCGATGCTAGCGAATCGACTGGCGGCGGCCGCGAATGCTCAGGACATTGCAATGGTGGATGCGTTTATGGGAGGGAGCGACTGGCGGGATTTGCACTCGACTGGCTTGATTGGCGACGGTGCGACTCGCGTGGACCGCTTGAGTGCGGATCTCATGTCGCGCGATTGGACCGACTGGGTGGGATGTCGGCGGCGGGTCTCGTTGCGGATCGCGCGGCATTCGGATTTTAGCGGGCAACATGCTGAGTGGACCGAGTCGATCAATCTAATTGTACGCGCAACAGGTGTTAGCTTGTCGCCGCCCTACGCAGACTTTTAGATTCGAATCGGCAGTTCGGGTCGATCTTGAGGCGGTGCTTCGATCGGCTTACAATTCGCGGTTCACATCACAACATCCTTTCTTTTATTTGCTCAATTGCCATGGAACGAACACTGATATTGCTGAAACCCGATTGTGTGCAACGACGACTGACGGGCCGGATTCTTGCTCGGTTCGAGGATAAGGGGCTCAACATCGTCGCGATGAAAATGATGAATGTTACGCCCGAGCTGGCCAAAAAGCACTACGCGGAGCATGTGGAGAAGCCGTTTTATCCGACGCTCGAGGAGTTCATTACGGGCGGCCCGATCGTGGCTGCGATTCTGGAAGGGCTCGAAGTGATTCGGGTCGTGCGCGAGATGCTGGGCGCGACGAGCGGGCTGAAAGCGGCGGCAGGAACGATTCGCGGGGACTTCAGTTCGAGCCGGCAGATGAATTTGGTTCACGCTTCGGATGGGCCCGAGGCGGCGAAGCGCGAGATTGAACTTTACTTTAAGAGTAACGAGATTTGCGCGCAGGAATTGACGCTGCGGCCTTGGTTGCGGGCGGGGGATGAAGCGTAGGTGGAGCGTCCAGCAAAGCCTGACCTACGGGAGCGACACCGGATTTTCGGTTATGCGAAGCGTTTGGGCGTCGGCGTCGAGCTCTGTCATAGCGCCGACGGGGAACGTGGCGTTGTAGCGCACGTGACCGATCGGGAAGTGCGAGACTAAGGGCACTTTTAGCTTGGCGAAGTAATCGTTTAAAACTTCGTCCATGCTTTCGTCGGTATCCCACTTGGGCTCTTTTTCGCGCGGGGCGAACTGGCCGAGGATGACGCCGGCGACGTCGTCGAATTTGTGGGCCAGGCGGAGTGTGTTGAGCATTCGATCAACGCGATAGGGCTCTTCGCCTACGTCTTCGAGGAAGAGGATTTTGCCCGCGGTTTGGATTTCGTAGGGCGATCCCATCATCGCGACGACGACGGATAAATTGCCGCCGATGAGTCGGCCGTGCGCTTTGCCAGGGTGCATAGTGACGGGGTGGGGGGCGTCTTTGAAGAGCTTTTTGTCTTCTGGCGTGGGCGGATCGGCGGCGTGGCTTTCGATCGTGTAGCCGACACCAAGTTTATCTTGCGGTGAGTCGCGGTAGCTCTTCGCAAGGATGGCGCGCCAGAACCATTTGGCAGCGAAGGGGGAAAGTTGCTCGTCGCTGCCGAGGCCCCACTCGGGGACCGGAGAGTGGAACGTGACGAGGCCCGTTTGTTGGTTGATTGCGATGTGGAGGCCGGTGATATCGGAGAAGCCGATGAAGATCTTTGGGTTGCGGCGGATGACGTCGTAGTTGAGCTTGTCGACGATTCGCGTGGTGCCGTAACCGCCGGTGCCGGGGAAGACGGCGTTTACTTCAGGGTCGGCGAAGGCGTCATTGATTTCGGCGGTTCGTTCTTCGTCGGACCCGCCGAGGAAGCCGTGCTTGCGGTAAATGTTTTTGGGGAGGCGGACCTTGAAGCCCATCTCTTCGAGGCGTTTGGTAGCGAGTGTGATCCGGTCTTTATCGAGGTATTTCGCGGGGGCGATGATTTCGATCGTGTCGCCGGGGGCGAGCGCTTTGGGGAAGATGGGTGCGGGGTCTTCTTTTGCGCTTGCGGGCAGGGACGAGAGGGAGACGAGGATCGCGATGAAGATGAATGGGCGAGGGATGCGTGAGAACATGGAGCTAAACCGCAGGCGATGTGAGACGTTGGGAGGCGGGGCACAAATTGAGCGCTGCGAGCGCTAATCGCCGTGGGGTCGTTCTTCGACGAGGTCGTAGCGGCGGATTTTGCGGTCGAGGGTGGATCGCTCGATGCCCAAGATAATGGCAGCGCGGCTCTTGTTCCAGCCGGTCTGACGGAGAACTTCCACGATATGCTGCTTTTCCATATCGGCGAGCGAGGCGGGCTCGCTGCGGCCGTTGGCGCTGACCATGATGCCGGAGTCGGTGTCGCCGGCGGTGCGGAGCGTGGAAAGGACGAGGTCGTCGTGATCGATGTATTCGCTGCGCGTGAGCACGACGGCCCGCTCGATGACGTTTTTCATCTCGCGAACATTGCCAGGCCAACGGTAGCGGAGGAGTTCTTCCATCGCGCGGGGTGAGAAGCCCTTCACCTTGCTGCCAGTTTCGGTGATGAAGCGGTGCAGGAAGTACTCGGCGAGTTCGGGGATGTCTTCTTTCCGTTTGCGGAGCGCGGGGACGACGATTTCCAGCACATGCAGGCGAAAATAGAGGTCGCGGCGGAAGTTGCCTTCGGCCACGTCTTTTTCGAGATCGCGATTCGTGGCCGCGATCGTGCGGACGTCGACTTTGATTTGCTCGCTGCCGCCGACTCGCTCGAAC
>JABDGM010000125.1 GCA_013286045.1 Planctomycetota bacterium
GGCTGCGGATTTATGCGATCGGTGACGTCCACGGACGGGCTGATCTACTTGATCAGGTTTTCTCACGGATCGACGCACACCAGGCAGCTAGCCCTGCACTGCGCCCGGTAAACATCCTCATCGGCGACTACATCGACCGTGGTCCGGGTTCGCGGGAAGTGCTTGATCTTTTGATCGAACGCACACGCGACAATGAAGTCATGTGTCTTATGGGTAACCACGAAACCTACATCTTACGATTCTTGCGCCAACCAGCTATTTTGCGCGAATGGACCGCGCTGGGTGGTCGGGAAACCTTGATGTCCTATGGCCTTAAACCGCCCATTAACGCTGACGCCAAAACACAAAAGGAATTGGCGGAGGCTCTGAGCGCAGCAATACCAAAATCTCACCTGCAGTTTCTCGATCAACTGCCTTCGTCCTTCACCTTAGGCGGATTTTTCTTTGCCCATGCCGGGGTCAGGCCAGGCATCCCGCTCAAGAAGCAAAAAGATGACGACCTATCATGGATCCGTGATGACTTTCTGCTTCACGAGGAGAGCTTCGGTAAGATCGTGGTGCACGGTCATACGCCCGTGCTCGAATGCGATATCCGCCACAACCGAATTAATATCGATACTGGTGCTTTTGCGACGGGGCGTTTAACCTGCTTGGTGATCGAGGGTGATAGTTGTGCGCCACTCTAGTTTGGGGTTAGTAGAATGAATATTCCCGCGATGAAGCGAACATCCGTTTCGTTTCGTCTTTACACGACATTATTTGTCATTGTTTTAGGCCTCCAAGCGATATGGCTGGTGTCGGCAGAATTTTTGCGCGTTTCGCTACCTTTTTTTCCTACCAACAAAATCGAGATTCAAGATGCATCGGCACAGCGCGATAAAGCTGCAGCGGCTGCCAGGGTCGGTTTGCTGCGCGGAGATCTGTGGGCGGATTATGCTCTGAGTGCCGATAGCAGTGCGCTCAATGATACTTCGACACCCAATACTACAACCGAGCTTGTGTCCGAACGCGCCCTAGCCTTCGCGCCCTATGACGCACGTCTTTGGCTATCGTTATCCGCCATCAATGCGCAATCTGGCTGGAAAGACGACAAGACATTAGCGCAACTGAAAATGTCTTATTACACCGCACCCAATGATGCCCGTCTTACTCCCCTGCGCATGGCGATCGCGATGCAATCGCAGGCCATCGGCGACGAAGAGTTGCAGGGCCTCGTGGAACATGAGATCCGCACAATCATCGTGCGCAAACCGGAGCTCAAGCCTATTATTGCGACAGCTTATCGGGGCGCCTCCTCAGCTGGTCGTCATTTTATGGATCAGAAACTCACTCTGTTGGATCGCAATTTTTTGACCGAGATACAGACAAACAAACCCTGATAATCCGACCTTGTGTGCAACGGCATAAACCTCAAGTAAATGCGCGCTGCATGACGCCGTCATGCATTCGTCAAATCATTCCAATATCTTAGAATCCTCCAAGTTTAACCTTAATCTTGCCGATGCTGCTCTTAGTCAAAAGAAATACATGCAGTTGCATTTTATTAGACTATAATTGAAAAAGAGAACGATCGTGGTTGACTGGCGTGGGACGTTATGAATTCGAGTAGGCCCAACTCTTTTGTCAGCGTATCAGCGGTTGATCCAACCGTGACGGAGCCAACCCTCGGTCGCCGTCGCGGCCGCGTGGCTTTTCGCTACATCGAGTCTTTAACGTTTAGCGGCGATTTTCTCATCATACTTCTGGCCAGCATTCTAAGCGGTATCGGCTATCATTGGTTTTTGACGGATAATGCCGGCAACATTGAAGATTTTATTGCCATCGGCGCTTTGGTCTGGGCCAACTTCGCGACCCTCACAAGCGCCCAGAGCAATTATCGCGTCGAAAACCTCATCAATCGCGGTCGGCAATTGCGCTATGTCACCTCCAGCTGGTGGCTCATATGCCTCCTCCTCGTTGGTGTCGCCTTCACGATGAAAATATCTGGTGATTTTTCACGTGGCGCCACTCTGTCATTCTTTGTGGTTGGCTGGGGCAGCCTCGTAGCCTATCGGTTTGCGCTGGCGCACGTCTTATCCGCGGCTCTTGCGCGAGGCACGTTTGCCCAAAAGAAGATTATCGTCATCGCCGAGCAAGGTCAGTTCAACTCTGGTCGCATCATCGCCGACTTGCGAAAGTGTGGCTATTCGCCGATTAAAACTTTTGAGATCACATCCGCCGAAATCGATGCAACCGGAATTAACAAATCGCTGCAGTCAAAAATACAAGATGTGATTTCGACTTGCCACGAGAACACTATCGACCATCTCGTCCTCCTCATCAGATGGAGTCGGCGTCAGTTCATCGATGACATAACGCGAATGCTGCGGGTGGTGGCAATTCCTGTCAATCTTCTGCCCGATGACAATGCGTCGCAGTTTTTAGCAGGCCGGACTGTCAATGTCGGCACAACCTGGACGGTCGAACTCCAGCGTGCGCCGTTATCAAATGTAGAACAGGCGTTCAAACGCGCGTTTGATCTTTGCTTGGCCACCGCGGCGATCATATTACTTTCGCCGCTCCTGCTGGTTACCGCATTGCTAATCAAATTCGATTCGCAAGGCCCCGCGTTATTCCGCCAGAAACGCCATGGGTTTAACGGCCGCGAGTTTGTTATTTACAAGTTTCGGACCATGCGTGTGCTTGAGGATGGAAAGATCATTCGCCAAGCCAGACGCAACGATCCACGCGTGACGCGTCTAGGGCATTGGCTGCGTCAAACCAGCATCGATGAGTTACCGCAACTGTTCAATGTCATCGTCGGCCACATGTCGTTGGTCGGCCCGCGGCCTCATGCGGTTGCCCATAACGACGAATACGAAAAAGTCGTTGCCAATTATGCCTTCCGCCATCACATGAAGCCGGGCATTACTGGCTGGGCTCAGGTTAACGGCTACCGCGGCGAAACTCAAACGATCGACAAGATGGAACAGCGCGTCGAGCACGACCTTTGGTATATCAACCACTGGAGTCCGTGGGTCGACTTGCGGATCTTGTTCAAGACCGTAATATTGGCTCATCGGCAGCCAACAGCGTATTAAACAACCTCAATCATCGGCAACCACGCATGACCAAGAAAATTGGTCCGCGAAGACTGCTCTAAGAATAAAATTTAAATGCAGAGAATTTTTCAGTTATCGGCGTGGATCTTGGCATTGGCCATATTGGTTTTGTCGATTGTGCCGCCGGAGTATCGACCGGTCACGGATGCCCCTCACGATCTCGAGCACTTGATAATTTTTCTGCTGACCGGCGTTGCATTTGGCGTGGGCTATCCGTACCGGCATGACTTGTTAGCCTTTGCCCTCATCGCCTATGCTGGAGCAATCGAAATTGCCCAGATTTGGGTTCCTGGGCGGCATTCAAGGCTATCTGATTTTATCGTAGACGGGATGTCGGCTTTTATTGGGGTTGGCATAACTTGGCTGTATAAAAAGATTAGATCTCGCGGCTCCCCTCATCTGCCTGCGGGCGAATAATTTCCGCGCAAGTGCGAGGCTCGAGAGGACTCTGACCCAGTCTAAGGCTCACAAATGAAACCCTTTGCTTATCGAGCGTGACGAACCATTATAAGCGGTGCCCGATCATGATCTTGTTGGGAGTTAGCCCATGAGCCCCGCCTTGCAACGGTTTGCTGCATCCTTCCCGCTCGTTCTGCTTACAGTTTTGGTAGCCAATTGCCCGGCATCGGCATTAACCGCAGAACTTGCAAAAAAGTGCCAAGCCTTAGCAAGCAAGGCCCATCCCCCAGCCCCGATTGGAGCAAAAACTGGAACGGCGCAAGCACATCTAGAATTTTATCGCACTTGCATTGCGAATGACGGCACGATGCCGGAAAACGGCTCGCAAAAGACGAGCGCTCCCGCAGGGAAGTAAGTCAGTTATTTTCTGCGTTCTAAATTATCAGAACTTAAACGACCATCGGAACTAAAAGCTGCGACCATAAGATCTGGATATTTGACACGCGCCTTGAGATCAAAAGGCCCACAGCAAGCCATGAAATAATCATAGAAGTATCTTTTCGTATTGGCTCGAACGAATTGCCGATGATTTTTATAAGCGTTATTCGGACGAATTGCGTCAAAGTCGGCCATCTCTTTAAATTGAATTTTTTGTAGCACCGGCTTGCCGTGATCACTGATCAATTCAGTGATCGGGTTTACACCAAAAAAATTGAATATGTCTTCCTGCGCTTGGTATTCAGCCCAATAAACCCACCGATCGCGGGCAACGCGTGATGCAGGCGAGACAACCCAGCCACCTTCCGGGTGCAGCCCCACCGCTAGCAGCGCCGAACCTAGAGATAGCAGACTAATTGAACGTCCGTCTTTGCCAAACTCAGGCAACGCCCAAAATGCGCGATCCACGATGATCGGCTGCAGCACGGCTCCGATTCCATGCCCTACGATAAGAAGTTCATCGAAATTGTCTGATTGAAGTTGGGCGACAAGATCCTGACTGAAAACACCCATCCGTTCTGCAAGATTTATTTTTTCGAGATGAACGAGTTCATGCAGAAAAATCCACATATCGACAATGCGTGGCAACCCAACCGGATCGACCCACCTAACGAAAGAAAAGATTAGTCCGGTACCGATGGAAAAAGCGATTAGCGGTGCATAGGGTACTTCATTATTGCCGAGAAATGCAGCAAGCCAGAGTGAAATCAGCACGACAACCACAAAGGCCAGCAAGGGGTATAAAAAGAAAAAACCAAAGCGCCGATTCAACCGAAGATATCGCCAGCAAGTTCCTGACCAAATAAAGTCGACGATAGCTTTAGTGGCGCGCCATGCCCGTTCTAAATTCCAAAGCCGGAAGTCCTTTTTGACGATATCGGACCAATTCAACAGCCGGAATTCGGTCTTGACCACCCAATTCGGCGCTTTGGTTTCGGTGTGCCAAACGGCAATCGCCCCATCGGCCTCCAATTTAAATGGCGAAATTCTTGTGGCCACATTCCAAGTCTGGGAAAAGCGCTGCAGCCCCCTTTGGAAATTCGCGAACTGCTGCGTGATGTCCAGCGGCTCGTAGTCTCCAATCGAAATCACACAACGACGTTTTATGAGTGATTCAGCCACGAAAAGCCCCAACTACTTGGACAAAAAATACTTATACTGTGATTGAACTGCCAATAGCGTGCCGAGTTATTTAGGATGATACTACGGGTTAGCCCACCATTGGCTTGATAGCACATAATCGGTAAATTTTACCCCAATTGACCATGCTGCGAACTCACACGACATCATTAACCGGGAGGTTCCCATGAAAGGGCTGCTGCTTTGGTTCGCGGTAATCCTCGCCTTATCCTCAACCCCAGCATTGTCTGGCGGACTATCTAAAGATACAACTGACGTTCCCCAACGCTACAGCATGCTGGGCAGTGCCATAAATCCGAAATCGATCTCAAGCAATGTGATTAAGGCCGCCTGCACTGGTGTAAATACGTGTTGTTGCCGCGCCGGCAGTCAAGTTTTTTGCACAACGCCGGATGCGTGCAGCAGGTCGGGCGGAGCGTGTTCGGCAGGCTGCAATTAACGTTGCTGCATGACGCGCGACCCTACAAATTTAGTCGGAGTACGGGCGCCGCTCGCTAGTCGCATTTGCGAAACTTGCGGATAACCGTATTGGTCGGATCGTTCACCGCAATTATCTCGCATTGATGGATCGGGGTTATTGAGCCGGTAATATCGCCGGATCCGGTGGTTTCGGCCCGCGGCCTATTTGTCTCAATTTTGATCTTTGGGCTGCCATTCGAAGCATGGACCCGCCCCTGGCGGTTTTCCGCCACCATTTGTGCAGTAAGTTCGCTGACAGCTTCATCAACCGTGCGAAGCGGATTGCCCCGACAATACTCACCTACCAGACCGACGATAGTCGGACTATCGAGACCTTGCAAAATGTCTACCGGAGGCAAGCCCTTGATGCGATTGCTTGCATCTACAACTTTTGCTTCACCATCCAAATATCCGAACACCCAGTTATCCAGTGCGGTAGTGTCTGCGACCTGCGACGACCGATGTAATTCGGTCCATTTCTCACAAGTCTGGGCGCCATGACCCGTCAGGGTTTGAGAATTCGCGGATACACACGAAAGAGCCAGAATTCCCGCCGAAATCGTGCCGATTGCGCGCATCATGGGCGCTCTCCGTACAATTATTTATTACGTCGCGACCGGTGCCGCGCCAACCCGTTCGACAATGAACAGGTGTGGTTCACTAGCTTCAACACGGTAAACGCACCGAGGTTCCACTAATTGAATACTTTTGACGGAGCGCCATCTTGGCAATTTTTATAAGCTGCAAATTAATTGCGGTTAAGTCCGTTGAGATCCCGATGCTTTCCTGAATCCCACAGCTGCCCCGGATTTTCCTTTTCCCAAAATTGGTTGCCCTCACTAATAGCGAGCGCGCCCCTTACCGCATCGGCTTTGGACTGCGGATCTTCTTGAGTTTTTTCGTCGTTAATCAGTTGATGGAGATGGCGAAGCTCTTTCGGGCTCATCTTTTGCAGCACAGCGCTGTCACGCAGAACCCCTTGGGTGGCTAAATAAATGTAATCAGATGGCAGCAGCAAAACGCCTTCTTCGCGTGAAGACGCCACCGTCGACGATAAGGCCAACAGCATGGCCACAGAAATAGCCACGAACTTTGAATATCTCACCATTAAGATACCTGATAGCGGAAAGCAGACATTATTCTGCGCGCTACAACCAATAAATTCCGGCAAGCGGCAACACCCGTTGAAGGATCGCCAATAGGCAGATCAGCACGACAAGCAGTTTGAGAAGATTTGCCAGACGAGCATCGCGAGCAAACTTATCGATGGCCCAAAAACAAATTGCACCGATGACGCAAATAATCAAAACGCCAATTAAAACTGAAAGCACGGCGACCTCCTATGCGGGTGTGACGAGCCTAAGTTGCTTTGGGGCCGCTTCTTCCTTGCGCGCTCGCTTGGAACCCCCCAAAGGGCACAACTGTAAAGCGACATTATCGAACGCTGCCTGCACTGCCTAGCAGAACTTCCCGCTTGGCCTTCCAGGCCAGGCAGTCAGAAATCAAGATTGGGCCGGAATTGCTGCTCAATATCCGCTGTTGTCCCAAAGGGCGACATTAATGGCGGCATCCTAACCACTTGGTTGCATGTTCTCGTCATCGGCCTCTAAGGGCTGAAACATGCCGGACCCTGGGGTAGCGTCAGGGTTGATCAGCTCAGGCCGAGCGTGAGGCCCTGCGGCGGGCATTATCTCGCGGGACTCTGGGACGGGCTTCTTGTTGTTGTCCTTAGAGGTGTCCATGACGCTCTCCTGCCAAAAGCAGCGATTAGTCAACGCGTCTGGCGAACTCATTGTGCCAACCGCGACAACGCGGGGTGCAATAGACCTAATAGCCGCCATCCTTGAAAATCGAAGTTAGTAACTGGACGATGAAAAGTTATTGCCTCTCCAGCTTTGTAATGGTCTTTGCGCCGTCAGTTTGCTCCACCGTGAATTGCACTTTATCTCCGGGATGCGGAGCATTAGCCATCAAGCCAGCCGATACTTTGAAATCTTCACTGACATCGGAGCTCGAGCCGCCCACGGTGCCGGGCTGAGTGTACTGGATGCGTATTGTCCCTGTGGATTCGTCCACTTTTGTCACTAAGCCATTCGTCATCACCTGTTGGGCAACAACCGCCGAGGCTAGAACTGCAAGAAACGCTGTCGTCCCGTACAAAAGGCTGCGATTTTTCAAAAGCGCCTCCCGCTGTTGGAAGCATTGTCCAGTGAATAGAAACTCCGGGCGGCGCCTAAGGTTCCGCTCGCCGTTATCCGCAGCGCCTGACCCGTCCAAGTCGCCTGCCAGCCAGAACGGCAAGGGCGTTACGCCGCATGAGCACGCATCTCACTTGATCTTACGTCTCTGATTTGCAA
>JABDGM010000126.1 GCA_013286045.1 Planctomycetota bacterium
GGTTGGCCCGAGTCCCGTTGGGGGAAACGCCAAAAAAGGCGCCCTGGCCGGTGGCCCGATCTGTCTATGCGCCGAGTTGCCGCTGTGAAGACGTCGTCGACGAAAAAAGCAGAGCCATCGAGGAACAAATTGCCGACCTTGAGCGCAAGCTCACGGCGACCCGGATCGCCGAGTTGCCGCCGCTCACCACGGCGTCGACATCGTTCGCTTGACGAGCAACGCTTGCCACGCGTTCCGCACCCGGTCCGAGCCCGAGCAGCGCAAACTGCTCACCATGATACTCAAGGATGCGCAATGGCAGAACGCCATGTTGCATACCACCCTGCTCGAACCATTTGAACTCTTGCGCCGCTCGAACCAAGCGAACACTAATGGAATCAATGGGAACAGAGGGGCCGAAACGGCTTTTGAAATTTGGCTCCCCGGCATGGATTCGAACCACGATTCACGGCTCCAAAGGCCGCTGTCCTACCGTTAGACGACCGGGGAATTTCAGGAGGAAGCGTATTGCATCCATCAGTTTAACCTCCAGCGCGCCCGCAAGCAACGTGCTCGCCGCCTGCCCGCGCCCTGCTACAATCTTTTTCGGAAGCCACTTTTGGCCGGCGCCGGGCGCGGGCTTCAAACCCGTTGTGCGGTACTTTGTATCGCAGGTGGGTTCGACTCCCACTGGCTTCCGCCATTCTATATTTAAGAAAATAAAGCATTTATAGAATGGCTTGCTTCCAGGTGACATCACGGGTAATATAGAACCGCTACGTGCTGGAACACTAGCACCTAATGGCGGTTGGACGTGGTGGAAGGGGTCAGAATACGTAGGAACCAGTTCTTACGAGGTTATTTTCGTGCGCGGATGCTGGTTTCTCAGGGCTAGGACAGGGAACGAATGTTTTGGGAGCGCAGTACTAGCGTTAGGAAAATCGATCCCAAAGATGTTCCCACACAAGGATATACACACAGTTAATAGCATGTTGGTAGCCTGTCATAAGGACATCTTTAAAAAACTCACCATAGTTCTCGACATCGCGATTCGGGAGATGTTCCAACAGGGCGGTGGCCGCTATTTCCGCAGCAAAGTGCAATCGCAGTTGCTGGTCTGCCTCCACAGTTTTCTGTTGGCGATGCTCAACCACGCCTTGCGCTAGAGCAATACTACCGCAAGTGTCCAATAGAAGCATTGAAAGGGCGCGTCGGGCAGCCTTTTCTCCAAAGTGACCGCCGATGTCGTTACGTATTGCCGTCAATAACGGCTCCTTGCTGTGAAAAAACTGGATGGCGGCATTCCACAAGGCTGGCGCATCCTCCGTCAGTCCGCCAAACGTTACTCGCAAACTAGGATCTTTGTCCATGTCTTGCGAAATGAGCCTGAGAGCCTCAGCAAACTCGCGCAATGTGACCAAAGACCGGCGAATAAAATAGAACTGCCGATACTGACCGACTAAGGCCGGTGACAACCGATTCTCAGTTTCAGGATCTAGAATATCGAGTGCTGGCAAACTGCGCTCAGTAAGGCCCCGTATTTCAATTCTGAGATCCTCAAAGAGTACACATATTCGCGCAAGCTTCGCACCAAACGGATGACGGTCTTGGTTGCTAAAGAGCTTTCTTAGTTGTGTAGTCCTGATCGTTTGCCGCATACCCTCTTTTGGTCGAGTCCCCTAGGTTAACGCACGCAGAAAGCTAATGGGTGAGGTCGAAGCATGAGCTACAGTGTGCTGGGTAAAGCTGTTCTGCCGTATGCGTCCAAACCCACGCTTTAGCATTAACGCTTCGGGATGATGTTTGCTCGTATACTATCCGCCAGCTTCTGCCTAAGATCAGCAGCATCCTTCCAGACAACGTGTCCCAGATGGCGAGTATCAAACGTGAGATTACTAACCGCACCTTCTCGGCAACATCCAATCACTTCGCGTCCGAGGCCATGGGCAAACCCAGCTTCATAGTAGACGCTCGTACGTTCGCCGGTAAAATCACAGACGACGAATCGAGCCCGCCTAATCTCTGACAAGACCTTATCAGCTATGCCCTTGTTCGTGGGATCTTCCTTGATTCTGTACACCTTAAACCCACACTCAACGATAGCCGGTCGGAAACCAAGCTCGTACACATCGTCCATCTCATCAGCGAACCACATTGCCACGAAGCAGCGATCTGGCTCGCCCCCTATCGGCAGAGAGGGTTCTATAGCCTGCCATCCGGCTATTGTTGGCGAATACATAGTGACGTTAGACAGGTTGCCGGCTGTACTCTTTTTCAGCAACCCCCGTTCGATTAAGTACTCCACATAGGCGAGCAATTCAGCCCCATCGCGACAATTAGCCGCCGGATAATCGAGGTCGAAATCTATGCCGGTTAATACACCCGGCTGTCTGCATTTTGCCGCTATATAATGAAGCACTTTGTCAACCTTCCGAGAGGTTGTCACGGAACGATGATTAGCGGCTATGTCTTCTAGGTTGGATTGGTTCAGAAGAATCGGAGCGCTGTTGTCAGATCCTTGGCGGGCTGCTGCGGAGAGGTACGGCCTAAGCTCAAGCGGTATTGAAATGACTAAAAGCTCTTCAGATACATGATATTCACCACAGCGACCGCAGTTCAGCGTCTTGCCACTTGAGGTGGACTTGAACGGAACGTTCAATCCACAGATTGGGCACGGTGTTTTGATAGTAAGAGACACCTCTAAACTATATCGGTTTAGAGAGCATAGGTGGGGCTGAAGGTCCGGGTGTGCGATAGAATCGTTGCGGATAGTCGAATTGCGAATTCCGTCAAAAGATCCCCGTGATGCTTGCGCAAAAGCGGCAGGAAGCGGAAGACCAAGCCAAGAAGCCGCTGGCCGCGGAAACCTTGGCGAAGTCAAAGGCCAAACGCCGGAAGGCGTCATGAATCAAAGTCACTAACGCCGAGCTAATAGTCATTTTTGGGCAAAGCCCCCCATTGAGCGAAATTAATATTCGCGCCGGCGTTTTCAGAGGAAGCCGTCCGATAAAATGAGCATTCCTTAGTGCCTCAGTACACCCCAATCCTCAAGACTGCAACCCGCGTTCTGATGGCGCTCGCCGAACGCCAGCGGCCATTGGACGAAGATGTGGCCGAACTGCAACGTCTCGCACCGGAACGCGCGAGCGAAAGACTTGATATCCTCGCCTGCTACGTAATCCAAGAAGCCATGGATAAGCGGTATGAAGTGCAGGCGGCGGAGGCGGGCCGTCGCCCGGCATAGACCTCAATGGCGGACCGCTTCGAAGACTGACGACGCCGCGCCTCGATACGCGGTACAATGACTAGGTGGTCTATAACGACCATTACCTTTTGTAGCGGCCAGTTGAGCTACAGTCCAGTGCAGCCACACTACCTTAGGTTCGCCGAACGAGCGAAGTGCGGGAGTGTGTATGGTGAAGAAGAGCGTCCGCGTTGTAATCGTCGAAGATCACGAGCCGACTGCGTACCTGGTCGGGAGAGCGTTTCGAGTGAGAAACTCAAACGTCGAATGGGATCTTTGCTTCGCGAAGGATGGGGAGGAGGCTCTCGACTGCTTGTTCTTGCGTGACCAACATGCGTCCGCCCGACTCCCAGAGATCATCCTTCTAGACTGGAATCTGCCCAAGATCAGCGGCCTTGAAGTGCTCCGAACTTTGAAAACCAGCGACGATCTAAAGACTATTCCGGTATTTGTGTTCTCCGCATCGGAAGCAGATATCGACGTACAGAGGGCCTATGAGTCGCATGCGAACGGGTACATTCCAAAGCCCGCCGACCTTGGGCAGTTGTCCGCTGTTATCGAGGCCGTCGAAACCTTTTGGGTAAATACGGTGAGACTGCACCAGCTGCCGAAGCACCGTCTTCTTCGGGACCAGGCGATTCCGAAGTCTCCGTCTATTCCGCCGCCCGGGATTCCAGAATGAGCACGCATCGCAACGCTGATTCGAACCTGAATCACATCGATTACTGCTTGAACCTGCTTGGCGTTCGTGTTTGGAGGACCTCGTGCCTGCTAATCGCCAAAGGCGACGGAAGCTGGGGAACGCTCGGACCGAAGTGGGACTTGCCGATTGAGGTTCCAAAAACTTCTGCCGAGCTGAAGGCTGCTGGGGCGGATACCCTCCGCCTCACGGCTTGGCAATACGAGAACGAGCGCCCCGGCACCGATCTGAGAGAAGTTCTTTCGCAACAGAAGGACTTTGCAACCGCGCTGTCAGAGCACGAATAGACCCCGAAAGGTACTTAAAAATTGACCGCGGATAAGTAAGGGACGCCGAAGAGGCGCGACCAGGCTCGTACCGCAGAAAGGCGGAATGGTAGTCGCGATTGCCCGGGCGCGGGGGGCGTGGTGGCTCGGCGGGCGTGCCGTGGTTTCCGCAGGCGTTTCTAACGCCCGCTGAACCATAGGCACTAAAACCCAAAGACCCACGGCAACGACGGCAACGAAGGCTGAGGCGGCGGAGGCGGGTAGCGACCGTCGCCCGGCATAGCAGCTTGGCTCGGATGGCAAGCGCACGCGGTTGTCCGAAGGGTTCCGAGGACACCATATTCTCCTTTTATTCGTCCAACTTTCGGCGCAAACTGGCCCTTCACACAAGGCAAATGCTCAGCTAGACTTCTCGTGGTGACCCCTCCATCTAGCCGAAAAAAATCGCGTGAGCAGATCGAGGGAGAACTTTTTGCGGCTCTTCAAAAAGCAAAAGACGAATGGACACGGGCTACAGACGATCAACGTTTGGAAGCACGTAGGCGATTCATGGACGCCTTGCACACCTTCAACGACTTCGTATTGCGAGGCGGGGTTCCACGATCCGACTAGTGCCAATTGCCCGGCCAAAAATGCAACCGCGCGGATTACTTCCGCCCACTAGACGGCAGGGCGCGATTGCACAGTGTTCAGAACCGATTGCGTCCGTTATGCTTGGTCAAAAGCCCGCGTAAGTTCGTCGTCCGGTGCTCACTCCCATGCCACCTGTCGGGTAACATACAGGTGACATAGCGCCGCAAAACCTGCCTTTTGAGCATGGCCAGCATAACGATTATTCTGTAACTTACAGATTGTAAAGGAGTACTTTGACCTCCGACTCCCACTGGCTTCCGCCATTCGTCAAATACGACACACTTCACGCGTTGCGCGGTGCTTCGCTCAACGGCCTTTTGGCATACTCTAAAAGTAGGGCACGCAAACGACAGCCGTTTCGAATCGGGATGGCTGCTTCAGGAAGCCGTCGGACCGTCTGATTCAGGAGTGATACAAATGTCCCAAGGGTACAAAGCCTCTTTGAGCCGCGAAGTGGAAGATGCCCTCATGTATCTTCCGAGAAAGGGCGTCACCGACTTCAACCGCGGCGACACCATCTTCGACGAAAGCAATCCTTCTAAGGCCCTCCATCTGGTCGTGCAAGGCCGCGTCAAAGTGACGATTCCGGTCGAAGACGGCGGCCAGACGGTGGTCGACATTTTCAATACCGACGATTTTTTCGGCGAAAGCGCTCTACTCGGCTCGCACCGCATACCTGAGCGCGCGGTCGCTCTCGATAGCGTCACCCTCATGTCGTGGTCGCGCGAAGAAATCGAGGATCAGGTGGAGCGCCAGCCGCGCCTCGGCATCGCCCTCATGCAGATGCTGGTGAAGCGCGGGCTTGATTATGAAGAGCGCCTGCAGAGCTTCGCGCTCGATAAGACGCCCGAACGCATCATTCGCGCGCTCCTGCGTTTCGCCGATCACCTCGGCGCAACCTCTGAAGACGGCTCGCTGCGGATTCCGCCGCTGACCCATCAGGCAATCTCGGAATACGTTGGCACCTCGCGCGAAATCGTCACCTTCCAGATGAATCACTTGCGCCAGCAGGGATTCCTGCGCTATTCGCGGCGCGGCATCCAGGTCTATTCCGATGCTTTGCGCGAACACCTGAGCAGCCCGCACTCCCGCGCCGGCGAGCCTGCAAGCGCGAAATAGGCGGCCTACTTCGCGTTCTTGAGTTCTACGACCATTACTTCGATCGGCTTCTCTCCCTGGTTCGCGTCCGCGTGGCGCTTCCTGCCTTCCTCGGCGGCGAGCCAGTATGCTTTTCCCGTTTCCCAGCGCTGCGTTTCCGAGGTCCCATCCTCGTAAACGATCTTCATCGTCCCTCCCTCCAGCGCGACCAGAACCCGCGGATGATCGTGCGTGTGCATCTGGAGCGGCGCGTGCGGCAGGACGGTCGTTTTCCAGACCGCGACATCTCCGTTTTCAAATTGTGGAATGCGCTGCGGGCGCGCGGCTTGCTGCGGCGTCAACGCGGCGGCGGCGAAAACCGCGGCTGCCGAGAGAGGAATCGCGCGGCGTATTGAATCTTTCATGCGCCAATAGTAACAAGGAACCGGCAAAATCCTGGGCAGGCCAGCGATCCGTTTCTCTACTCGATGAATGTGTCGTGACGCAGTCGTTAGCGGACGCCCCGGTGTTCATTTTTAGACTCTTTGGCCCTAGTCCTAGAACCTTTTCCACCTAGTCCTGAACCTTTTGGCCTCGCTTTACCCGGAGCCTTCGGTCTATACTTTTCTAGCAACTGAAAATCGATGTTTGCTTTGATATTCGGAGGACGAATGAAAAGATTTCCTTGGATGGCAGCCCTCGGGTTGTCGGTTAGCGTCATGATTCCCGTGGCCCACGCGGACCTAGTAGCCACCTACGCGTTCAACAACACGCTCGCGGCGCAACAATCGGGCGTCTCTGCCCTAACCGCCGTCGATCCCGAAGGCGCTAGCGGCTTCGTCAGCGCGAATGTCTTCGGCAATACTCAAACCGTTTATCATTTCGATGGAACTAATCTTCCGCCTACCGATCAGGGCGGGCTGGATTTCGATGCCACCGGCCTGATTTCCCCGAACAACTACTCCGTGGAAATGGTATTCGATCTCAGCGGCCGCGATAACGCCTGGAGGCGTCTGATGGATTCGCTCGATCGTCAATCGGACGCTGGCCTCTATATCGACCCAAGCAATAATTTGGATGTATTTCCGCAGGGTGGAACCAGTGCGCCATTTACCTCCAACACCTTTTTCGACGTGTTCGTGACCGTTGCACCGGGCGCGACCAGCCAGGTTACGGGATACTTTGGCGGGGTTCAGCAGTTTACCGAGGCTTCTCCGAATCTCGATCTAACGGCGAACAACACGCTGGGATTCTTTCTCGACAACGTGGTCGGCGGCGGACAAGGCGAATGGTCGAGCGGCGATATCGCTCTGATCAAGGTTTTCAATACGGCCCTGACTGCCGATCAGGTTGCGGCTGAGACCGCCGATCCGTTCGCGGGCGTCGGCAGCACCAGCACTCCCGAACCGGGCGCGTGGGCACTCACGTTCGCGGGCGCGGCTGGCTTGGCCCTCTTGAAGCGCCGCGGCTTGCGCGTGTCCTAATTCCGGCGCGGGTCGCGCCGCCTCCGTGTTCCATCCTGAACTGAGGTCCTGATAAAGGGCCTCAGTTTTTTGAGCTTCATCTGCGTCTCGGCATTCACACCTTCACCTCCGGTTCGCTGGAAACTGCTGCGTTGCGCGCGGCGGAATTGGGCGCCAACACGTTCCAAATATTCTCGGCCAGTCCAAGAATGTGGCGGGCGAAGGCGCCCGACGCGCTTCAGATTCGCCAAATGCGCGCCGCGCGCGAGCGTCACGATCTCTTTCCGCTCGCGATTCACGCCAACTACCTGATCAACCTCGCATCCGTCGACCCCGTCATCCGGCCGAAATCGATCGACGCTTTCCGCGGTGAGATCGAACGCGCGGAGGCCATCGGCGCCGAATATCTGGTGGTGCACCCCGGCAGTTCCGGCGGACGTCCAGTGGAAGAGGGAATCGCCGCCGTCGCCCTTGCGTTGCGCGACGCAGTTGA
>JABDGM010000127.1 GCA_013286045.1 Planctomycetota bacterium
TCAAGACAGGTTTTTCAATCGTTTTCGTGCATAGTGGGAGAGAGGTAGGTGTAGGTCCAAGTTCCCGGTCCTTATCGGATCGGCGCAAATTTCGACTGTCCCGTCAGCAGTCGATTGAAGTAACTCTCGGAAGGGCTCCAAGCCCCAAAACTTGGAGCCTTTCATAAATGACGGCGAGAATTCCTTGACGGGATTCCCAAGTTAAGAATTTGAATTTGATTTTCAAATTGGCGCATTTTTGTTTTTAGTCGTTCAACAATTTTTGTCAAAGGAGAAACACATGCCAACATATGGCGGTTTTGAAGAGGGCAAGCGAATCATGACGGAGTACGAAATCACTCCGCAGTTCATAAGCGGGTTATTGGACGGCAAACCATCGTTCTCAGCGATCTATAAATGGACTAGCGGAACACCACTGGGCGATGAACAGCGCGTCCTTGATCTGCTGCGCCGTCTGAAGGCAAAGGCCGACGCGGTATCGCCCGTTCCGGTATCGTTCAAAAATTGCACGATTTTGGTCTGGCGTACGCTGCTGAGCCGCGAAGATGGTGACACTTGCCCCGCCGATAGACTCAGGCGGGCCGGGCTCACAGGGCTGGATAACCGGGTGCTCAGCGAGGCTGCAAAATGATCAACACAATATCAGTCGAAGCTTACCGCGAAGTTAAGCAAATCATGCCCGCGCCGGGCTGGCGGGTATTTGGCTGTACAGATGGCACCGACGAAACTATTTATGAATTGCCGGTCATTGGCTGGGCGATTGTCCACCTAGTTTCCGACGATGGTAAGTACGACAACTATGACGGAGTCGAACTTGTCATCTTTGATGATGAGTGCGAATGCGCACGGATTTATAGCGACTCCACTGATCCCGGTATAGTGCGCTCATTGATCACACTTGCGCCGGGCCAAGAACTGACGGACGAGCGTAAAGCGGAGCTTCGGAAAAAGTTTCAGTGGTTCACTTCCAAAAGCAAAGCTTCAACGCAGCGATCCGGGGCAGAAGGCGTGATGGTGCAATGAGCGATCAACAGACAACGTCTACCGTCACGACTGCGCTGACGGAAACCGAAGCAATCGAAATCGTCAAGCAGTGGGCGGAGGACAACGAATCATCTTCGTTGCTGCCAATGTCAGCGGAAGGCATGGTTCAAGAACTTGAGCAAATCGATTCATACCGAGTCTTAGAAGGTGCGGACCCCGCCAGCTTTGACTTTGCATTAATCGTCAAGAAATATGCGCCAAACGCACTGCCCCAGCAACCGGTGACACCGAATTCGTTGATAACTATCGGCGGGAATTCGGAGAGGGCTTGCCAAAGGCCAGAACCGATTGTTATCGGCACAGCAAAGCCACCGGAAACACGTACTCAGAAAGCTGAATACTGGAAAACTTTGAAATGGTGGCCGTATTTCAGCGGCTTTGATGATCTAGAAGACGGCGGGATCAAGATGTATATCGAGAATTTCCTGCCAGAAGGCGTCACGATCATTTCATCACTGCCGAAAGAGGGAAAGACATGGCTCGCCCTCTCGATCTGCAAAGCTTTAACCAGTGGCCAGCCATTGTTCGGGAAGCCGGAATTCAAAGTTCCGGAACCTGTGCCGACGATTTATTTAGCAGCCGAAGTTGGCGACCGGCCATTTAAGCAACGCTTGCGAAAGTTCGGGATCACCAATGATAAGACCATGTTTCTATGCCGCACGCTGACCAAAGGCAGCATGAATCTTGGCGACTCCGATCTTGAGCAGGCAATCCGGACATTGCAACCGGTTGTCATTCTCGACGTGCTGTCCTGCTTTAGCCAGTCCGATGATGAGGACGACTCAGTAGAGAATCAGAAATTGCGGCTTGCGATAGGGAGTCTGCGCCGTGCTGGCGCAAGGGCTGTCATCATCTTGCACCATAGCACCAAGGATTTTAAGAAGAAGCCGACCAAAGAACATGCCGTCAGAGGCTCGGGTGACATCTTAGCCATGTGTGACGTGGTATGGGCGTTGATGCTCGATGATCGGCTATACCAGTCCAGCCAGATTGAAGAAGTGGATGCCCTTTGCTGGGGCAGAGATTTCTCGCCGTCGCCCTTCCGATTTGCCTTAACTCGCAAGGCCGTTCCGGCTGATGGCTCGGGATATAAAGACGGAATCGTCTCCGTAATCGACTCCACGGGCGATCTCGGGTTCATTGATAAGGCTGCCAGAAAAGCTGCCCGCGTAAGCGCTGATGAACAGACCCAGAAGGATATCGCGGCCAACGTCGATCATCTGATTCGGGAGAACCCGGCCATCACCGTACTTGAACTGATAAAGGGCTCGGGACAGTCTAGGCGCACGGTTGACCGGATCGTTAAGGAGCTAGGCTGGTCAAAGCCATCAGGCCGGGCTAGGAAGGGCGAGATAAACCAGTGGACGAAGCTGGCGGGCATGGCGGAGCCGGGATTGCCAAGCGCAGCTTGAGTGTACATGTTCAATTCATGTTCAAGATACATGTCCACGTGTTCCCTTATAGGGAAACACACGTTGTACATGAATCTTTTTGAAGATGTACGTGTACATACAATGGCGTACATGAATGAGCATGAATACTGTACATGAATCCGAGTGATAGATTGGTCTAGCTCACGCTCGCAACCCTAATGTTTTCAACGCTGATTTTTTCACCTTCATTTTCCCGGGCTTGCAAATCGCTATAAAGCCTTATTTATCAACGATTACAATCAGCATGCCGCTGATTGTACCGGCCTGAGGGCAGCCTATCCAGCGCGGAGCGGTCGCGCATCGCTCCATATTGCCTGCCAGACGGCAAGGAATAGCATTAGGGCGTGTATTTCAAGCCCCCGCGACGCCTGAGCAATTCGATTGCCAAAGCTTCTGGAAGTTCGACCGGGCAGCGCATCACTTTCCAAGTCGTTTATAATGATGTAGATAGAGTTCCTTCAGCCATTATCGACCGGGCCGGGGAGCCCCCATAAGTGCTTTAGAATCAGCTTGGGCTTGGCCAGCCCACAAAAGAGGAGATTTGAACTTATGTCAAGCCCCCGTCAAGCCCCGTCAAGTGCATCAAGCCCCTTGACGCACAGTCAGTTAATCAAACGGCGCAAGCTGGGCACCCTGACCGAGCCCGAATTGGCTCGCCTGCGTGAATTGGACGCCGCATCCGCCGCCCGGCACCGTACCAAAGCTAAGGAGCCCTTGACCCGAGAGGCCACCATCGGGGTGTTGGAGGGTCAGTTGGCCCATGCCGGGCCGAAGGCCGCCGCCGCGTTAGCGCGCCGTATTGCGTTGCTGAAGGGCCAAGAGCGGCCATACGCCACGAAGGTGGCAGATCGAAGAGAGCGAGACTCACGGCTGGCAGGCGGATCAGCCGGATTACCGCGCAAGTATGCCGTCACTCGTGATGGTGTCGATTCATGGATTCCGTACGCGGAATTGGATGAACAGGAGCGGGCGGAATTGGCAGCCCTCCAAGCTCAGGTACAACGGGATTGTCCCAAGGATGCCAAGGGCTGGGCGGAGTGGGATTTGTCCCACCCCGGTAGGCGCGCCGAAATGTTGGCCGCAGTCCGTGGCTATGTGCCGGAAGTTGTGGAGCAAATCAAGCCCATGACAGAAACAGAATCAGACAAAATCGAACGCGAAAAACTGATATCGCATTTGCTGGGTCTGAAACCAGCTGAGCCGATAGCCGAGCCCGAGCCCAACCCTGAACCGCCAGCGCAGTCTTATAGCGCCGATCATATGCGGGAATTTCTGGAATTCAACGCAACTCTGTGAAGGAAATTTAAACCGAGATTGATTAAAGAGTTTGGCGCAAGGGGAGCAACCGCACGGGGTCAGATCATGTCCTCGACACTTGTTCACTCTCGTTCCCGGGGGTTGCGGGATACCGGGTTTCTTGCGCCATTAAGTTTTTGTGAAAAGGAGAAAGGAAAATGCAAAGCACTATCACTAAGGAAACATTTCGGCCTGCCGATCCGTACAATTTGACCGCTGCTGAGGAACAATTTCTGGGCACCTTGTCCACGGCTGAGCTTCGTGAATTGGCCATACGCGACAGCGAAACAGCCCAACAGAAAGCAGACTTCCAAGCGAAGGTTGACACATACGAGCAAGACAGGCTCGACCAACGATTCGAGGACAAGTCGGCGGAAGAGATTCGGCTAGAACTAGCCAGAAAAAACTCAAGCAAATGAGATCGTCGCGCAGAGACTGGAGCAGAGCGAATCCAAGCCCGAAGAAAATGTTCGCAATCTTGCTCAAGAAGCTGAAGACCTTCAATACGTCAATAATCAGCTTCGAACCAGTTCCGAGCAAATTGTCGCAGCTGAAATTGCTCGACAAAAAGAAGCCGAACACAGGAGTTTGGAAGTTCAGCTTATGTTTTGTTCACAACATCCGGAGTACGAAAGATCGATGGAGAACGGAAACAAAATGCGCGACTGGGTTAAAGCTCGCTACAGCGAATTCACGTTGGCGAACTTGAATGAGGGATTCGCGGCCCTACAAGGCCAGCTTTCCATTCTTTCCCCGGAGCAACAGCGCCAGCAAGTCGTACCGGAAGCTCAAGCCATACCGGAGACTCCGCGAACGCGCAAAGCGTCATCTGTCTCTACAACGCGTGGCTCATCCATGTACGACCATAGGGAACCGACCGCAGAAGACTTGGAGAATATGCCGATGGACAAATTTCTCGAAATCGGGAGACGTACCGGAATGATCGATCCGGATGCTGAAATGAACGAGGGCATCCGCAAATCTCACACTAGTTTTCTTCCGCAATTCTAAAGGTGATCTATGAATGCGCTACAGCAAAGAGAGGCAGACCTTAAAGCATTAGCGGATTTAAATACTCGTATGTACGTGGCCGTTTGGGTGAATCACGCGGCTTTGAATATCGCGCCAAAATATTTGCCCGTGGATGAATTCTCTTCAGATACCAGTAGGGGATTCTCCATAGTTCCGAGGGTTGATGTTCCGAGAGAGACCACGCCAGCCCTCCCAGTTGGACGGCAGTTTATCCCTGACGTGAACTGATTTCCTGAACCAATCGAATAAAAAAAGTTTTCGCCGCGTCTCATTAACGCAGTAGTCGTTACCCGAATTATCTGATCATGGTTTGGGTTGCGCATTCCCGTGGGAGCAATCTTCGGGGAGGGTTGCTCCCTCGGCATCTTTTCCAATAAGGAGAAAACAAAATGTCGTTCAGACCACTAGCAGACACGGAGCCTGAAAGCTACAGGCTCCCAGACGGCGCAAAGGTTGACGTAGCGAATGCGCCTACTAAGAAAAATATGGAACAGTCCACCACGGAAGGGAAATGCGATTCTGATTCCCCGAACGTCATGGACCACGATTCCATTTCGACAAGGAGATAGATACCAATGGCCACACACGAAGTTTTCGACGCGGTAGATGTGAATCCCAAAGCCCAGCCGACTGAGGATGCCGACCATAACGTCACGGGGCAAAAGAAACACCTTCGCTCAATGACAGGCGAGAAAGGTGCTTCAGTGGCGCAAGAGTTGATGGAGCTTGCGGAAAAATCCCATGATTCCGAGGGAGCATTCACGGGCACGAAATATGCTCCGAACGATATGCCGACGTTCAAAAATAAAGGAGAAAAAATAATGTCCGACGAAAATCTTGCAAAAGAGCGGCCTACACCGCCCCCGGTCCCAAAAGTTTCCCGCGAAACTGGCGCGGTTACAACCTCGCGTCCGGAAGACGTTGGATACATCGATGGATGGGCCAGCAGCACAAACGAATGGGAAGGCGGCTTGGCCGCTGTAAATGGCTTCAATGACGCCATGCCAGAGCCTGAGCGCTCTAAGGCAGTCGCCGAATTTAATCAGAAGCCATCCAACCGCATAATCTAAATCAACCTTCAACTAAGGGCGATTCTACGTAGTCGCCCTTCTTTTCATTTCGGGTGAATTATGTTGCTGGTATGCCAGTCATGTCACAAGAAAGCTCCGCGAAATAGCAATTTCCAAAAATATTGTAAGCGCTGCGGCTGCGGGGCAAAACGGTGCCAGCGGTATTACCAATCCCATCGGAAAGAAAGATGCGCGCAATCCCGAGCTTACTATCCGGCCCACAAGAAAGAAATTTGCGAGCGTAATCGTGTTCGTTACTGGAAAAAACGGAAAGAAATTTTGGCATGGTGTCGCCGCTGGTACTGGGAACACCGGGATAAAAGATTGGAGCAAATGCGATTGTACGATTTGAATCGTCGTAGGAAAGACCGATAAAAGGTGCAACATGTTGACCACTAAAATTAAGTACGAACATTTGAAATCCTTCACCAACCATGGTGATAGCGATAGACCGGCACCGCGCCTACGTCATGCGGATGCAGCTAAGCCAGAGCCGAGGAACTGCTTGCAAGAATATCTGACTCAAGATCACAAGCCCAAAATTGTCTTCGATAGCCGATTCGCAGGCATGGCGGCGTACGAGTTGAACGACTCTGGATTCGTCGTGCCGGAGTTAGACCCGGAGATCGATGGCAAGAATAAATGCAGATATTGCGGGGCAGAGTTTTTGGGGAGAAAGAGATGTCGAAATCATATGTGGAGCAAGCATAAGCAGCAAATTATCAATTCATTAAAGGAAACCGACAATGGATGAGCTAGAAAACTTCGTTGTTGTTCACTGGAATCCGGCCCGGAGGATTGGTACTGCACGACCGCCAGAATCACGCCACGGCGCTACTGATGGCCTGTTCTTTGGGGCTAAAAACATTGTGACAGATGGCGAGCAAACTTTGCACCCGGGTTCCTTGATTCGTGGCCGTCGTATCGCGGACCCAAAATATCCGGACAAGGATGCTCTGGATGAAATAGAGATTTACGAGGAGAATTAAAATGCCAAATGCACCTGTACCAATCGCTGTAGATGTGAGTGAACTTTCTAGCGCTCCGCAGTCTGCACAATCATCCCAGCCCACTTTGACTGACTTTATGAGCGCACCCGATGCTCCCAAAGCTATCGCGGTGGATGCGACGGAACTGAGTCAAACACCGAATCTTCAGGATTTTTTGAATGCCCCCGAGCAATCGCAACCAGCTGCGTCCGCCCAGTCGCAACCTGAGCAACCACTGTTCCAGAAGCATCCGGCAAACCTCGAATACAAGAACATCCGCGAGCGCGAGTCATCCGACAAGATCGCTGCCCGTCAAAGTGCTGCGAAGGATGTATCTAGAGGGACAGAAATAGTTGGCGAGGCTCTAGGAGCAGTGGGCGGGGCAGCGGAGTTATTTATGCCGAGGGTAGCACTGACCGCAGCCGGTTCAACTGCTGAGATCGCCAAGGATGTCGCTGGCAATACGGTTATCAAGTCCGTACCGAATATGGTTCAGACAACTGGGAAGAGCTTAGCGCAACAAGGTGTTTCAAAGATCGTTGATACTGCCGGAACTGTCGTCAAGTGGGCCAAAGAGAATCCGCTTTCAGCGGCGGGTATAGAATCTGTGGCCCGTGATCTGGGGATTGATCCCTTCCAATTGGCTCACAAGCTGATCAAGTACGGCATGGGCCTCGTCGATAAGACGGATTAAATATCTAAAAACTAAGGTGCAATCATGGCGAATTCTTTCATAGTTCAACAGGCAGTCCAGATGAACACGACTGCTGGCAACACAGTCACCGCTAAATTCCCCGTTGCGTTAACAGCAAATAATCCGATTCTGGTTGTCGTGACTGCCCTTGATACCAAAGCCGCTATCAACAGCACTGGCAAATCTGC
>JABDGM010000128.1 GCA_013286045.1 Planctomycetota bacterium
TGCATGCTCTGGTGGCAGCGCGCCGCCGGCAGCAACTTGCCGCCATGCTTGCACATCCGGGCCGTAATCTTTGCCCGTGGCTTGCTTCATCGATTGTACGGCCACGTATTGCATCGCGGGGTCGTGGTCATCCAGCGCCGCGCCAAGCGCCTTAATCGAATCGGGCGTTTTGATTTTACCAAGTGCCTCGGTTGCCGCGAGGCGGACATCGACGTCCTTATCGCTGCCAAGCACCTTGGCGAGAGTCGGCACGGAAATCGGCTCCGCGCGCTTGCCGAGTGCTTTGCAGCACGACACGCGCACTGCTGTATTGTCATCGCTGAGGCCGGCTTCCAATACCTGCTGAGCCATCGGCGTGCGATACGTGCCGATCGCCTGAACAATCGCTTGCCGCACGAGCGGATCGGGTTCGAGCTGAATTTGCCGGGCAAGAGTATCGGTAATTTCGCGCTGCTCGGGCGAATCGACGCCCTTGGAACGCATGGCGTATTCCTTAACGGCATCCACGCGCATCGACGGCGTGTGGTACGACGACAGCTTGTGTTCCGGGAATGGCCAGAACGTGGGCCGATAGCGCTCGTACGTTTGGCAGCCGCTCGAGACGGCGAGGCCAACCACAATCCACACAGCATTGTGTACGATGCGTTGCGTCATAAATCAGGCGCGCAGGCCGAGTGAACGCGACCGCCGAGCGAAAAAACGACACGGCATGGTTCGCTGGAAAAGTCGCGGACTCTAGCAAAGTCGGCGAGACGGAGTCTATGGCGCTATTCAGTCACGAAAATCGCTTGAGATGCCAGCAGCGAATGCACTGACACTATGCGCGCAAGTTAGTGATCCAAATATGCCCCGCACGATGGGCAGCGGGCGTACCACATGGGCACGTGTTGGCCGCACTTGCACTTGATGTTGTGGCGGATGACGCTCGAACCGAGCAAGCTGCCGCTGGTGCCACTGCTCGGGCCAGAGGGTTGTTCGGCCGGATCGTCGAATACGTGCGAATCGCTCGTTGCCGTACTTCCAGAATGCGCCGTCGCCTGCCGGCGCTGGATTGCTTCGCGTTGCAGTGCTTCGCTCGTTTCGCTCACAGTGAGCGCGTCGGGAACTTGTACGATGACCTGGCCTTCGCAGTGTGGGCACAGGCCTTTTTTCCCGGCGTACTTGTCTTTGACTTTGAAGCTGTGTCCGTGGGGACATTCAACTTGAATACCCATGGCCGGCCGACCTCCCGCACCCCCGACGAACTTGAAAAGAATGTACGGATCGCGTCGCACGCTGCATGGAGTAAGAACCACTCCCTGCTTGTTGCGTCACGATCCCTACGGAATTGTTCGCCTCAACTCGGTCCGCGGCGAGAAGAATCAGAGATAGAACGACAACCGAAACTCGCCGGCCTCACGCTCCGATTGCAGCTTACCACGCGCTCGTTCAAATAGCAATCAAACTTAGGGCCTGGAAAAGCGGGCGGATTTCGCACGGCCCCTGACTTTCTGTCCCTGCCGCATCGTACACTGGGACGGATGCCGAACCGAATTCGCCGAGCCACTTGGTTACCTCTTGTTTCGGCGATTGCCACGGTCGGGATTTTGTTTGCGGTGCTGTGGTGGGCAGACCCACGCGTAGGTCGGCTGTGGCTCAACACGGCGATGCTTTGCTGCGGCGCGGCCGCCATTGCCCTGCCTTTGGGCGTCGTCACCGCGGTGCTGTGTTTCAAGACGGATGTGCCGGGGCGGAAGGTGGCGGCGCTCATGCTTGTCGGCATGCTCTTCGTGCCGCTGTATTTGGTGACCGGTGCATGGGACGCCGGGTTCGGGATCCAGGGGTGGCACACGCTTTCGACAAATCCGCACTTGCAACACGAGCCGTGGCTCGCTGGGTGGCGGGCTGCCGTGTGGGTACACGGGTTGGCGGCTGTTCCCTGGGTGTTCCTGATTGTCGGCGCCGGATTGCGATCGGTTGAAGCTGAGATTGAAGAAGACGCCGCCACGTGTGCTTCTCCGCTTGCGGTGCTGTGGCATGTTTCGCTGCCGCGGGTAGCTCCAGCGATTGGCGTGGCCGCGCTGTGGATCGCGACGATTGTCGTGACCGAAATCTCGGTCACCGATTTCTTTCAGATCCGCACTTTTGCGGAGGAAGTCTACACACAGGCGGCGCTTGGTTCTTTCGGTTACGTGTTTGGAAATGCCCCGGTAGGTCCGGCGGATCCGATACCGGCGATCGGTTTTTGGAGCGGTCTCGTGCTTTCGACGGCGTTGGCCGTGCTCGTCATTAGCGGATTTATCAAGCTGTTTGCCGATTGGTCAGAGGCATCGAATCGGCCACCGTGGATTTGGCGGCTGCGCAGCGGTCGCTGGCCGGCGATGGCGATCTTGGCTGTGTGCATGGTGTTACTCGCGGGCGTGCCGTTGGCGAACCTCGCGTATAAGGCGGGCATCATGGTCACGACCACAGACACCGGCCGCGTGCGTTCGTGGTCTGCCGAGCGACTCATCACTCGCGTGGCGGCCGCTCCTCGCGAGTTTCACGGCGAGTTGTGGCTTTCGACCTGGCTAAGTTCCACTGTCGCAACTTCGGCACTCATTCTCGCCATGCCACTCGCATGGAGCTTGCGATCCTACTCCCTCTCCCTCCGGGAGAAGGCTGGGGTGAGGGCGAACCGCGCACCAACAATGCTCCCTCACCCTGCCCTCTCCCAACGGGAGAGGGTTCTAAAACGCGTTCGACTTCAGTCCGGCAAACCATGGTTGCGACTATTCGTGATTGCGATTTGCCTTACGATTCCGGGTCCGCTGTTGGGGCTCGGAATCATTCATCTATTGAACCGGCCGCCCGATTCACCGTTGGCGGCGCTCGCGGAACTGTACGACAGCAACTTCGCTCCGTGGCTTGTGCAAACGTTGCGGACGCTGCCGATCGCGACGCTGATATTGTGGCCCGCGCTGGCCAGCGTTCCGCAGGTCATGCTCGATACGGCCGCCACGGACGGCACCGGTTGGTGGGGCCAATTATTTCGGATCGCGGTCCCGCAGCGCTGGCCGGCGATCGCGGCCGCCTGGCTGGTTGCGTTCGCGGTTGCGATCGGCGAATTGGCCGCTACGATTTTGGTCATGCCGCCGCAGCGCGGGGCCACGGCCCTTTCGATTCAAGTATTTCAGCTGCTGCATTACGGCGTGGATGACCGAGTCGCCGCGATTTGTTTAGTAATGGTATTTGTAGTAGCCGCAATTACGGGAATAGCGGCGACCCTGGTCCGACGAAGAATGTAGCGACGGACGGCGTTACGTTACAATGATGGAGCCTTCTCTATGCCAATGCGAGAATAATTTCCAAATCGAAAATAACCACGGAGACACGGAGAACACAGAGAAGAAATACTTGGACGGGATTTACATGATTCACAAGATTAAGAAATCAAATCGGACAAAGTCCCTCCGAAAAGTATCCCGTTGATCCTGTTCATCTTGTCAAAAATGAATTGTCTTCCTCCGTGATCTCCGTGTCTCCGTGGTAAATTCCTTCTGCCGAAGTATTTTTGAGCTGTGCCTAAGGATTAGATTCAGTGAGCGAAGGAACTGAAACAACCCCCGAACGCCGCGGTAAGTGGTCGCCTTGGGCGATCGCAGCGGCGATCCTTCTTTTGTTGATATTCGGCGTAATTGCTGTGGGCACGTTTCGGGGTTACTTCTTTGTGAGCGCGGAGGACGCCGCCAAACAGGAAGAGGAACAACCGAAGCACGCGGACGAGGAGAAAAAGCAGAAGCCCGACTTCGACATTTCGACGCCGATCGTGATGCCCTCCGAGCCCAAGAGCAATCAACCTTTTGCCAAACCGGGGCATTGGGAGGCGACCAGCCAATCGATGACGGCCAACTACCGCGACTTCGTGGGCGACTCGCGTCTTTCGGTGGTTGATAAGGACGGTAAGCCCTACGCCATCGCGAACACGCCGTTCGAATTGCGGGCAAGTCGACCTGTGCTGTTGAGCAAGGGCCGACCCAAAAGCACGGAGACGACCGTCCTCATCCCCGAGCAGATCCAAAGCGTTTATCTCAACAACGAGCTGGACGAACGCGGCTTGGGCTACGGCATGCCGCCGATCCGCACGAAGGTGACGGTGATGCCTTCGTACCAATACAACTTTGTGGTTTTGGCGAAGGAGCCTTCACGCTACTCGTTCGTCAAATTTCTCGATTCGGTGCAAGTGCCGTTCGATGGCGAGAGCGATGCGGACGACACGACCGATCCGGTCGTTTACAAAGTCGTGCAAATGCCGGCGGGGCCGAGCGTGGCATTGCCGGATAACCCGCTGACGTGGACATCCACCGCTTACGTCTTGTGGGATGAGGTCGATCCGGGCGACCCCTTCTCGCCGGATCAAAAGAAAGCGCTCGTAGACTGGGTCGAGTGGGGCGGGCAGCTCATCATCAGCGGTCCCAGCTCGTTCGACTTGCTCAAAGGCTCATTTCTCGAACCGTACTTGCCAGCGTCCAATGGCGGGACGATCAAGATCGCGGCCGACAATCCCGCCATCGCCGAGTTGAATAAGAACTGGTTAATCTCGACGAAGAAAGTACCGGGCGAACCGCTGAAACTCACCACACCATGGTCGGCGGTCAAACTCAACTTAGCACCGGGCGCCAGTTTTTTGCCCGGCACGAGCGAGTTGTTTGCGGAAAAGCAAGTCGGCCGCGGACGCATTATCATCTCCGCGGTGCAGCTTTCGGAACGCGACCTCATCAATTGGCGATTCGGTTTTCAAAGCTTGTTCAACGCGTGCATTCTGCGACGCCCCGCGCGCGAATATCACCCTGGCTACTTCGGCGATGTAACGCTGATGTGGGCCGATGAGAAATACAAAGACCACCGGCTCGATGCGGCCCTCCATACCAAGCTACGGTTTTTCGCGCGCGACCTGGGCATCGAAACGTCGTACCATCACGAGGACTTGAACGATGGGTCCAATGCAAATATGGGAATCGGGCCCAATGGCCAACCGATCAAGATTCGCGAGTACCGAGCGCCCAACAGCCCCGGCGGCCTGGGAGCCTGGAGCGACTTCAGCGCTACCGCCGAGGCGGCGCGGACCGCGTTGCACGAAGCAGCGGGCGTCGAAGTTCCGGGCTCCAGCTTCGTCGTGCTGTGTTTGGTCGCTTACTTAACGACGCTCGTACCGCTCAATTGGCTTGTGTTCCGCACACTTGGGCATGTCGAGTGGGCCTGGATCGCCGCACCGATCATTGCGATCGCCGGCACATGGGTCATCGTGCAACGCGCGCGGCTCGATATCGGCTTCGTGCGTGCTCACACCGAAATTGCGATCCTCGAACAGCAACCGGAACATCCGCGAGCGCATCTGTCGCGATATACCGCGCTGTATGCATCGCTGTCGACAACCTACGACTTCCAATATCCGAATTTAACGACGCTCGTCGCCCCGTTCCCTGCGAAAGCCGATTTCAAGATGCTGATCGGGGACAGCCCGACTGGAGTCAATTTTCAGCGTTACGATGATGTCCGTCTCGTGGGTCTCCCGATCTCCTCCAACTCCACGGGCATGGTGCACAGCGAGCAAATGGAATTGCTGGATGGCCCAATCCGCATCGGCAAATCGGCGGCGCTCGGCGGCGGGCAAATCGAGAACCGCACCAAACTTGAGCTGCGCAGCGTGTGCGTCGTCCGTAAACCGACGGCCAGCGAAGTGAAACGAAGCGACCGCCAGACGGAAGGCCGCTGGATCGGCGAACTATCAGCGGGGAATTCCGCGCCCTACTCCGGCCTCACGACGCTGCCCGACAAAAAAATTACGTTTGGCGACGAGCGTATCGCCGAACGCGATACGATCAGCGCGCCGCAGCTGAATCTCGAACCGCTGTTCCAACTCGCGCTCGATCCCAAATACATGGAAGAAGGCGAAACTCGGCTCGTCGCCCGGTGCGACGAAGTGCAGCCGGGTGAAACCATCACGCCGCAGGCGTCGCAAGTTCGCGGGGCGACGCTCGTAGTGGCCCACCTGGCCTATGCTCCGCCGCCGCCACCTGAAAAGGACCGCAACACAAGCCGTGATATCAAGGCCGACTCTGACAAAAACCCGAACGCCGAACCGGTCGAAATTTTCGGCGAATGAATTAGAATCTCCTCATGATCGAACTTCGTAACTTCACCAAGGTGTACGGCGAGTTTGTCGCTGTGCAGAATTTGAACCTTAAGATCGGGGCCGGCGAAATGTTCGGGTTCATCGGCCCGAACGGCGCCGGAAAAAGCACGACGATTCGCTTTCTGGCAACCCTGCTGCGCGCAACCGGGGGCGAAGGCTTCGTCAACGGCCACAGCGTAACGGACGACCCCATCGGCGTTCGCAAAAGCGTCGGCTACATGCCGGACAACTTCGGCGTGTACGACGGGATGAAGGTGTGGGAGTTTTTGGACTTCTTCGCCGTGGCTTACCAAATCCCGCGCGCTCGCCGCAAAGCTGTCATCGGCGACGTACTTGAGCTGCTCGACCTGACCCACAAACGCGACGATTTCGTGAACGGCCTATCGCGCGGTATGAAGCAGCGGCTGTGCCTGGCGAAAACGCTCGTCCACGATCCACCGGTGCTGATCCTCGACGAACCCTCAAGCGGCCTCGATCCCCGCGCTCGGCTCGAAGTGAAGGCGCTCCTCAAAGAACTGCGGACAATGGGGAAGACGATTCTCATCTCGAGCCACATTCTCACCGAGCTCGCCGATTGCTGCACGAGCATCGGCATCATCGAGCGCGGGCAACTGTTGCTCCACGGACCGATTGAGTCGGTCTACCGTCAAATCCAACGCACCCGGCAACTAGAAATTCGCTTCGCCGGCAGCCCCGAAACAGGCGTGAGCTTGATTCGCAGCGATCCGAAAGTGCGCGACGTACAAATGAACCATCGCAGCTGCACCGTCGAGATCGATGGCCAAGATGCTGACGTCGAGCGGCTGCTGCGCCAGCTAGTTAACGCGAACTGCGGCCTCCTCTCGTTCGCCGACAGAGAACCGACGCTCGAAGACGTCTTCATGCTGGTCACCAAAGGCCTGGTCACCTGACGCTGAAGCTAGGGCCTCGTTCGTGACTTTGCCAGGATCCGCCGATCTCCGCCCCCGGTTGCGCGCAGCAGGGTTGCCAGAAAGCGAATCGTCGTGCTTTTTCCGGCGCCGTTCGGGCCGATGAACCCGAACATTTCGCCCCCCTCTGATAGCATTTATTCGGCGAGTTCTAGATTTTGATCGATGATGTGCGCTCCTCTGCACTGCTCATCGTCTTTTTCGCCAATTTTGCAACTCGCAAACTTTTTTTATTCGACCGTAACAGCGCCCCACCTGGCCCGTAAGAGTTGCGAAACGAGTGCATCGCACTCCCAAACCAACTCAAAACACCTTTTCTAATGTGGGAGACACGTCATGTCCGGCCAACCGACCAACATCAGCTCTGTGATCAGTCGCCTTTTCAACCGCAAACGCAACGAGCG
>JABDGM010000129.1 GCA_013286045.1 Planctomycetota bacterium
ATGCTGATGGAGAAAGCCGTTCGGCGCGACGCTCACAAGATGAAGGCGTTCGTGCGGTTCCGCCGCGTTGAAGTCGACGGGCGAGAGCAATTTATCGCGTGGCATCGTCCCGACCACCGGATCGTGCGGCTTGTTGCGCCCTTCTTTGCCCGGCGATTTCCTTCGATGCACTGGTCGATCCTCACCCCCGACGAATCGGTCGTGTGGGACGAAAAGGAGTTGATCTTCGGGCCTGGCGTGCCGGCGAGCGCGGCGCCACAGGGCGACGTGTTGGAGGAATTGTGGCGCACGTATTACGCTTCGATCTTCAATCCGGCGCGAGTCAAGGTGAAAGCAATGAAGCGGGAGATGCCTGTACGGCACTGGCCAACGCTGCCGGAGACCGAATTGATTCCCGATTTACTGGCTAAGTCGCGAGGCCGCGCGGCCGAGATGATTCAGCGCGGAGTAGATCGTCGCCGCTCGGCCGCCGATTTTCTTCCGCCGGAGCATACGTTTGATTCGCTGCGAAGCTTTGCCAACCGATGTCAGGGGTGCGAGTTGTATTGTAACGCAACTCAAACAGTGTTTGGCGACGGTCCGTTGACGGCGCGGATCATGCTTGTCGGCGAACAGCCGGGCGATATGGAAGATCTTGCCGGCCGTCCGTTCGTCGGCCCCGCCGGTAAAATACTCGACGATGCACTGCAGCAAGTCGGCATGGAACGTAGCGATGCCTACATGACGAATGCCGTAAAGCATTTCAAGTTTATTCTTCGCGGCAAGAAGCGAATCCATAACAAACCCAGCATTCAAGAAGCGATCGCATGTCGGCCGTGGTTGGTTTCCGAAATCCAGTTGGTTCGACCACAAGTGTTGGTATGCTTGGGCGCAACAGCGGCTCAATCGCTAATGGGCACCGATTTTCGCGTCACGCGCGATCGCGGCAAGTTCATGGCAACGACGTGGTGTGAGTCAACGATCGCGA
This sequence comes from Planctomycetota bacterium, assembly GCA_013286045.1. Lineage (GTDB taxonomy): Bacteria > Planctomycetota > Planctomycetia > Pirellulales > Lacipirellulaceae > JABDGM01. The sequence continues at coordinate 968 of JABDGM010000129.1, forward strand.
CCTATCACCCATCTGCCGTACTGCGAGCACCTGACGAAGCACGCCGGGCGGAAATCTGGTTTGCGCTCGTAGCCGATTTGCAACAGGCGGCTGAGCGATTGACGGTACTTGAAAACAAGGCGCTTTCTGAGGAGTGAGAATATCGAGTAGCGCGGTTGTTCACTTTCCCCAAGCCAATTGCCGACGTATAATTGGCGTCTGAAGTGCACTCGCATTCACATCGGGGGCGAACAGGGTTCGACCGGATACGTGAAGCGCAAGTGGCGTGTCGAGGTTGATCAGTTGGCCTCGTTAAAAGCTGATCACAATGTTAATTGCCAATAGCAATTACGCTTTGGCTGCCTAATATAGGCTGCCCGGACTGCGATTCTTAGTCGGAGAGGTTCAAAAGTCCGTAGCTAAATCCGAACCGTCGCGAGTCACCGCCTGGCACGCTCGCGATTAAAAAAGTTCCGGGCTGGCTATCGCGAGATCCCGTCGGCTGGAGAGCGCAGTAGCGAGATTAAATAGTCGACTACACACGTAGAAGCGGGCGTGGAGCTATTGCGGGACGCGGGTTCGATTCCCGCCGCCTCCAGTTTTCAGGGGATGGTGACGTAAGTTGCCATCCCCTGTCTTTTTTGCCACGTGGTGCCGGAAGTCTTTTTACTGCGAACGAGTTCGTTGCTGCTCGGTGATTGCGTCCTGTGACTCGTGGTGCCATGTCTCCGCTTGTCATCAACTATCGAGTGTCAGTCGTCGCGAACCATGCACGGATCAAGGTCGCATCTATCGTCGCGCATACATGGTTTACGACGGCGGTGACCGAACACGGTTGGAGAATCCGAGTCACACTCTTTGCGCGATGGTTCGGTGACATTCAGCTGTCACCCCCACATCGAGACTCTCACCTATTGACTCGTTTTAGCTGTTCTAGATTCAAGCCAGCCGGTGGCGGAATATGGCCCACTAATCGCTAGCAAAGCAGTGGTGGGGGGAACCGAAATGCCGGCGAGCGCTCTGACCGCGCGCATCCGGCCGGCGCGGTCACGAGCGCGAAGTGTATCTCAATTGATTCTCTAACACTCAATCGAGGAGCATGAAAATGCGTTCGCTTGGCGTATCGCTGCTAACATTAGTGTTGTTTCTGGCGTCTCGGTCGGCCCTTGCCGCGACCCCGCCGTGTACATGTTTGCAAGAGCTGTGGGTCGATTATCCTGGCCCATTCGATTTGTACATCACGCTTAATAAGTTAATCGACTGCAACGACGAGCCCGAAGAGGAGCTATGGTACGGCACTCCCTACAACTCATCGCTTCCTCAGATTTGTGAGGAAGGCAACTGCCAGCCGTACGAAGACGATGACGAGCGAGTCGGAGCGATGCCAGGCCATGGCCAAACGCTTGTGGGGATAAAGGCGTGGGAAATGTTTCGTGTCGGGATTGAAGCTGCTGCGCGGAAATCGCCAGGGTTGGAAATTGGTGAGCCGTCGTATCACAGTATCGCTCGAAACAGTCTGCCGACGAACGTGCCAGGCAGCGGTGATTTACTCGTGATGGCAATCCCAATGACGGTTCATGCCAAGGGCAGCCTAATCGACGGGAAGACGTACTACTTCTGCGTGCAGATGGACTCGGCACAGGGGCTGGCGCTAACCAACGCGACATTTGATAAAGGCAAAGCTGGAGTAGGCAGTCAATTTCACATCAAATACCGTGTGAAAGGTGAGGAGCGACACGGTCTCGTGTGGCTGAAGTAGAAGTTTGTGTAAAACCATTTACTGTGGCGTTAAAAATCGCGGCGTGCCACTGTGCACGCCGCGAACGCCCACTACCGCGGATTTGCAGTCATGAGGCGCCAAGAGCGAGCCGTCAACCCAGCGAATCATTTCTGGAAATGATGTTGAGTTGCTGTACCCCTTCAACACATGCATTTCGCGGAGGTGATTCTTTGCCGCATTTCCGCCAGTAGCCTGGTCTGCTTTTACCGTCGTTGTATATTCGGGACGATCATCAGACAGTTCCTCAATCGGTCGTGAACACTGTCCCAATTCAATTGCCTTCGCAATGGCATCGTATTCGACCGCACTCGCGATGCGTTTGTGGTTACGTTCCACCCAGTCATCAGCAGATTTATATGTCAGGCAAGGTTCGCCAGACGACGTCTCGCTAAGTAAAGTCTTTAGCTCTTCGTTGGGTGAATCGCCATCGTTCGGCAATGTCTGGTGAACGTCGACATAGAGTTCTTTGGGAAGAAGCGGGTTCAATTTGCGAGACTGTTCGTCGATGTTGATTTTCGCCATTTGACGCGTCACATCCGCAAGTGGCTTGAGCGTGATCGTTGCCAATCGGCAAGTTTCTGCGTCGAGCTCCCTCTTGATGTTCGCTCTGGCCGAAGCCTCCGATTGTTTGCTCACATCTCCGACAGTGCGATAGACTTCGGTAAACATCGGCTCATCGGAGCCAGCTATTTCCGCTTCGATCAAATAGCGACCAGCCTTTGCATCAAGTGTGAGCGGCGTTGTTCCAGATGGGCGTATGATTTCGGCAGGGTCGCCTGACGGCTCGTTGTTATTAGGATCGACCGGTACAAGGACTACTCGAGCACCATCGGGAATCGTGGTGACGTAGACCGGCCGAAAACCCTTGAGCCGTTGATTTTGCCGACGTAACGACGATATGGCGAAGCTGCTTGTCGCGAGTACAACCATGGCAATCGCGAGAATGGCAGTTATCGTTGGCCGACTGCGCATAAGGCGGCCGCACTTTTCCAATGCACTCGCGCGGCGGGCGAGAATCGGCATGGAGCTCGCGAAACTACGCAAGTCCGCCGAGAACTCACTTGCGGTCTGGTAGCGGAGGGCTGGCCTTTTCTCAATCGCCTTCAGGCAGATCGTTTCCAAATCCTTAGGAATTGCTCTTTTGATCGATCGCGGGCGCGCCGGTTCGCGAGAAAGTATTTGGCGAATGACGGATTCACGATCGCCTTCGAACAAACTATCTCCCGTCATCAATTCGAAAAGAATAACTCCGAGCGAATAAATATCGCTCGTGGAGCTAATTTGTGCTGTGTTGCCACCAGCTTGTTCCGGAGACATGTATGCCGGCGTGCCTATGAGCTCGCCATGCATCGTCAGGTCGTCGTCATCATCAAGCAGTTTGGCCAATCCAAAATCGATAATATGGGGTCGGCCGCTTGGATCAATGATAATATTCGCGGGTTTGAGATCTCGGTGCACAATTCCTTTGGCATGCACGTACTGGAGTGCTTCCGCAATTTCTGCGCACAGCGTTGCTATTTCTGTGAACGTGAGCTGAGTTCGCGAGGCGAATTCGCGAAGATTGTCACCTTCCACGTAACCTGCGACGAGATAAAAGATATCGCCATCTCGCCCGACGTCATGAACTGACACCAGCTGCTCGTGATGGAGCTGCGCACCGGACTGACCTTCGCGTAAGAACCTGCGGAGATCGTTTTCAGCCATCGAGTGGCTGCGCGGAAGCTTCAGCATCACACATCGTCGCAGGCGTGAGTCCCAGGCTTTCCAAGCCGAGCCCATCGCGCCTTCTCCCAAAAGTTCGATGAGTCTGAAGTGGGCAACGTAATTGCCAGGGTTCAGTCTTTCGGCGGGAACAGCTCCTTCTTGTCGCGAAGTTTGCGGCGCGAACGCCGCGTGGCGATATTGCAGATCGACAGCCTCGATTTGTGATGCGAACTCGGGGAACTCCTGAAGATATTCTCGTTGCTGCGGCAGTTCACCGCTCATGCGTCGGTATTCGAGTTCAACAAGTAGTAGTTCTCGAAATAGTTTGGATCGAACAGCGCGATTTGCCGCGGATAAGAAACCTGCAATTTTTGGCCGTTGGCCAGCTCGCCACGCTCGTTCGAAAGCGTCGCACTGCTCATCGACTTGATCATCGGCATTGTCATAAGCGTCGGTAGACATATCGCAGCTCGGCGGACTGACCTCAATTCAATTGCCAGCATCGCCGGAGACATGGAACCGACCTGCTATGGCAAAGATTATGGTGCGCTACGTGGCACTCGAGGGCAACGCTATTGTTCAAACTCTGTCGAACCATTGTCTCGCGTGGCGGCCCACTTTAGGACTTTTATATCCAGTGAATCTCCTACGGCGTGAACCGAACCGTCGCAGAATAACAAGTTCACAATCCCCGGGTGAGCCGAGAGCAAAGGATTGTTGGCGCCTGTATCTTCGTAGATACCGGGTTGATCGTAGTTGTGATCGTTAAGGTGATAACGAATAGTCGACAGATTGTAAGACGGGATTTGCCAATCGTCGTAATTTGGCGGCGGGTTCAGAGCGTGAGTGCCCGTCAACCAGCCACTGGCGAATGCGGAACCAACGTGCTTGGGCTGACCAGTTTGAGTGAAGGCGAAATCCGATTGCTCGCCGGCCAGCAAAGTTTTGCTTAGCCCGTCAGCGATTTGTGCGGTGCGGATCACTAAGTTCGGCACTTCGACGCCGCCGGCTGAAATTTGACCATCGCTCCTGCAGCATTTGCTTACACGCAGCTCTTCAAATCCATCCTCATTCGATGCTCCCGAAATCGCCGCATACGATGGCGCCGCGATTTGAGCCTTTCCGATGCTAACGAACTTTTCGACAGGACTAGATGGACAGAACATAAACGCTGGAGCAAAACCATCTGCAACGGTCTTGTTGTGGGCATTTACCAGAGGCGACCCCACATTTGCGCCGGTGCGGTCCAACTGTTCGATAATCGCGGTCTGCTCTAAATGCGGTAGCACTTGCACCCACCAGGAGAACCCGAACATTGACGCTGGAAAGAGCGTTCTATCAAATCGGCCCTCGGCACCCTTCGGCAGTTCCCTATGAACGGACTCGTAGTTGACGAATGCCAGTCCGATCTGCTTCAAATTGTTGCGGCAACTCATTCCGCGAGAGCTCTCCCTAGCAGCTTGAACCGCAGGAAGCAGCAATGCCACTAAGAGTCCTAATATTGCCACAACCACCATCAGCTCCACGAGCGAGAAGGCTGAGGTTTTCGGCAGGAGGTGATGCCGGCTTGTCATGATCGCCACCTTTTAAAACCGGCCGTGCCGCCTAAAGCGACAAGAGCCAGCAAAACGAGGGACGGTTCAGGTACGGAAGTCGCATTGGCACTGCTGAGCGACAGGTTGTGTCGCCAGACGACGTAGTCAGCACCGTCAACGACGCCATTATGGTTTCCATCTGCGTACGCATGCGGCGCGTCCGAATCCCCAAACGCATTTCGCCACTCTGCATAGTCGTTGGCGCTAACCACGCTGTCGACATTGTAGTCGCCTGTTGGGGGTTGGATCTTCTCCAACGAAGTCAGTTGAAACGAGCCCAAGGAAGGAAATGATCCAATGGTGCCTATTGAGGCGTATGAAATCTTAGGCAAATCGCTCCATAAATAGGGCTGATCAGGTCCCGCAAATGTATCTGGTGCCCAATTAAAGGGAACAGCGATAACCGAACTCTTGCGAGATATGCTAGCGTTATTTGCGAGGAACGGCACCGGAGGCGGGATCAAATCCACTTCCAGCGCGTCGATTGCGCTGGGGGTATCCTTGGGAACATAGTCGTTCGTTGCCGTCACCGCGGACTGACTTGCCACGACGTGCAATAGAGGGATGTTGCCTGGTCCGAGAATATCAAAAGTCAAACCACCCTGAATGCCTTGCGTGAACGTTACTGAGTTGTTCACAACGCCACTTCCCTGGGAAGTAGTATCGTATGAGAAAGTTCCCGTAATCGGAGCGTTGGTGGGAACCACGACGTTAAATATTGTGTAGGTATCTGGAAGAGTGTTGTTTTCATTTGAAAGCAATGGCGGAACCATGTTGCCATAGAACCGGTATCCAACTCGCTCCGCTCTTGCGGCCGTCGTTAAGAAGGCACAAGAAAGAATCATTGCGATCGTAAAAGCCCGCAACTGCATGGGCGTCGAAAAGATCATTGGGCATTCCATTCGGCGTGTGTGTGAAGAAATCACGATCGAGTTGACGAGTCCCAAACGCCAGCTATTTGGGCAGTACGTTTTAACACAATGGCACGCAGGATGAAAATTTTTCCCAAACACCGCCACGTGGGGGGCGGTCGCGTGGGTGCAACTAAAGTAATAAATGTAAACCGTCGAAGCGTCCGGGTTCGACAGATTTGCTGCCTTTTCTACTGCCAAATTGCCGTTTGGATCGCGCTCGGAAAGTAGCCGAGGCCTGAATCTGCACGGCCCGCCTTTGTGGAAAAATGTCCGGACTCGCGCAGGCGATTGGGGCACTTAGATGAATCCGCCATATCAAATCTGGAACTTTGCAATTCCGTCTCCTGCTCACCCGAATTAGTCACAGATGGCCATACAAATCGTAATTGCAGATGATCATGAGGTAGTTCGCGTCGGGCTTAGGACCATTTTGCAAGAAAGCGATATTCGAATTGTTGCTGAAGCAGCGGATGGGGTCACGGCGCTGAAGCTAGTTAAGAAACACAAGCCAAATGTGGCG
>JABDGM010000130.1 GCA_013286045.1 Planctomycetota bacterium
TGAGTTCGTTTCCAAGGGACTAAAGCTGACGGCGAACGAGTATTACCTGCGTGCCGCGGGTTTCTACCGTGATGCCTCATGGCCGATGCCCGTCACCGACCAACGCATGCTTCCCACGTACAAAAAGGCGCGACAAATGTTTGACAAGGCGTGGGAACTGCAGCGCCCGCCTTTCGAACGCATCCAGGTGAAGTATGAAAACCAGATGCTGGACGGCTATTTCCGCAAGCCAGGCGGCGCCCAGGCGGGAAAGAAGTTCCCGGTGGTGATTGCTTTCCAAGGCGCCGACACGATGGCAGAGGCCACGATTATGGGCGGCGCCGGTGCCTACCTGGCTCGTGGCATGGCCTACATGGCCGTGGACTTTCCGGGACAGGGCGGGGCTTTGCGGCTAAAGGATCTTCACCTGCCACCGGATACTGATCGCGTGGTCAAAGCAATGATCGATTATCTGGAGACTCGTCCAGATGCAGACGCCAAAAAGGTCGGGTTGCAAGGGATCAGCATGGGCGGCTACGGAGTGCCCAGGGCCGCCAGCAACGAGCCACGCGTTGCGGCTGCGTTCATGGGCAGCGGCTCTTACGATCTGGGGAAGGACCTTTTCGATTACCTGCCGTCCATCCAGGAGCGCGTGCGTTGGATCATTGGCGCTCGCGACTTGGCCGATGCAAGAAAGAAGCTCAACGAGTACACGCTCGAAGGACGAGCCGACAAGATCCACTGCCCGATGTTGATCGGGTACAGCAAGGACGACCGCATCATGGATCCGGCGGGAGCGTTGAAGCTTTACAACGCGGCGGTGAACTCCAAGCGCGAAATGGTGGAGGGCACAGGGCACGCGCAGGCCGCAAACGCGGGCGGACCGCGCGACCGGCGCGCTCCGGTATTCCCGGATTGGGCCATGAAGCACTTGGTCAGCGAGTCGTAACGGAACCTCCTGGTTCCTTCGAATCACAAAGCGGAGCGGAGGGCATGCCCACCGCTCCGCTTCTTTATGTACGGGCGCGCCTTAGGCCGCTCTTTTGTCTCGCCCGATCATTTTTCTGATCTAATCTTTTAGACCGCCACGGCGAATCTATGCCCTTAGAAGTCCAAGTCGGCCCGCCCCTGGTTACGATCAATCGCGGTAATACCTTTCTGGTTACCGAACTCGATGGGTCGATCACCGATGCGACCGACCAGGGCCTCTTTTCAAACGACACGAGATATATCAGCCGGTATCAACTTTACGTTGATGGTTATCGCTGGACCCTGCTGAATTCCGGAGCCATTTCGTACTGTGCTGCGCGCGCGTACCTTACGAATCCCTTAGTTGAGACCAGACGAGGTCGCATGGCCGAGGGTGTGCTGGGGCTTAGCGTGGGGCGCAGCGCAGGAGAAGGAATCCACGAGGATATCGATATTCGCAACTACGGCCAGGAGCGCGCGTCATTCAATCTTGAATTGCTGATTCGCAGCGATTTCGCGGACATCTTCGAAGTAAAAGAAAAGAAGTTTGTGCGTAAAGGGCATATTGAAACGGTGTGGAGTCAAGAGCGACAGGAACTGGCGAATTGCTATAGCCATGAAGACTTTCACCGGTCCCTGCTCTTGCGGATCAGGCGATGCCCTACGAAGGCCGGATATGGAAACGGGCGCATCAATTTCGCCGTAGTTTTGGAGCCGGGCGAGTCCTGGCATTCCTGCTGGTTTTTTTATGTGGTCGAAGGCGGCCGTCCGCGGAGCGTTCCGCGAAGTTGCATAGGCGACAACGCGAAATCCAGTGCGACGCGAGACCTGGATCGTTGGAAGGAAGCGACAACGCAGATCGCTACCTCCAATGAAGATTTCTACAGGCTGTATCGTCAGTCGGTTGAGGATATGGCGGCACTTCGGCTGAACCACCAGGAAGGCGACAAACAGGAGCTTCTTATCGCCGCGGGAGTTCCCTGGTTTGTGACCATCTTCGGCCGCGACAGCCTGATCGTTAGTTTGCAAAACATGATCGTTTACCCGGCGTTTGCCCGCGGGAGGCTCGAAACGCTGGCCGAATTACAGGCAACCGAGCGCGACGACTACCGGGACGCGGAGCCGGGAAAAATTCCACATGAATTGCGGAGTGGGGAACTCGCGCACTTCAAGCTGATTCCGCACACGCCTTATTACGGAACGGCCGATGCGACCATTCTCTATCTCATTACGCTACACGAGGCCTGGAAGTGGCTGGGAGACGATCTGCTGTTTCCACGCTACAAAGAGGTCGCGATGAAGTGTTTGGGATGGATCGACCGCTACGGCGATCGCGACGGCGACGGTTTTCAGGAGTATCAGACGCGCTCGAAGCAGGGCTACGAGAATATGGGCTGGAAGGATGCGGCAGATTCGGTCATGTATCCGGATGGTTCACGTGTGAAGGGGCCCAAGGCATTGTGCGAGCTTCAGGGCTATGTCTACGACGCTAAGGTACGCGTGGCCGAAGGCGCGGAACACCTGGGGGAGAGCGAACTGGCTGCCCGATTGCGGCGCGAAGCTGCGCAGCTGCAGGAGAAATTCGAAGCGCAATTCTGGTGCGAAGAGATCGGCTATTACGCTTACGCGCTCGACGGCGATAAGAAGCCGGCAAAGACGATTGCCTCCAATGCCGGTCATCTGCTTTGGAGCGGCATCGTGCGTCCCGAGCGCGCCGCTCGCGTGGTGCAGAGGCTGCTCGAACCCGATATGTGGAGCGGATGGGGAATCCGCACACTGTCGGAACGGAACCCAGCCTTCAATCCGTTCTCGTATCAGAACGGATCGGTGTGGCCGCACGATAACGGGATTATTGCTATGGGATTCAGGCGATATGGATTTGCGGAAGAGGCGGCGCGCATCGCGCGCGACATCAGCGAAGCGGCCAGCTATTTCATGTACTACCGCCTTCCTGAACTTTACGCTGGAATGAGACGCGAACCAGGATCTTTTCCCGTCCAATATCTCGGCGCCAACGTGCCGCAAGCCTGGGCCGCCGGCAGCGTTTTTCATCTGCTGCGGGCGATCCTGGGGTTGGAGGCCGACGCTCAGAAGAAGACTCTCACCGTCGATCCGGCCCTGCCGCATTGGCTTCGGGATATCACGTTGAGGAAGCTCCGGGTGGGCAAAGCAACGGTCGACATTCGCTTTTGGCGTGAGGGAGAGGTAAGCCGGCACGAGGTGTTGGGCGAGGAAGGCGAACTCAACGTGAAGGTCCGCGAACGATAAACTCGAGTGTCTCGTTTTGGACGGCTCGGACGTCTCTGCAAATTGTGGCTGTTTGTGACGAGCTAGCGTTATACACTATAGGTATCGGTGGGGATTGGCGTCCGAAGGCAGTCTGAAGGGCGTAACGCTGGCAAGTGTGTGTACGTCTTAAGATCAGAAAGCGGGATCGCCGTAGGTCCGGCGACACAGGCCAAATCAACAGGTGACTATGGACAGCATGGCTACCCGTCCTGGGGCAGCGAGATCGTGTATGTGGCGCTCGCTGTTCGGCGTTTTGATTGTTGTAGTTAGCGCGGGGATTTCAGGGTGTCGGAGGCAGGAAGCCGCGGCCCCGCCGGCCGCGCCAATTCCCGTAGTCGTCGCGAAGGTCACCCAGAAATCCATGCCGGTACAGCTGACGGCGATCGGCAACGTAGAGGCCTACGCGACGATTGCGATCAAGGCTCAGGTCGCGGGCGAACTGCTTGATGTGCATTTCAAAGAAGGAGATTTCGTTCACAAGGGCCAATTGCTGTTCAATATCGATGCGCGCCCTTATCAAACTGCGCTCGCGCAGGCGCAAGCTGCGCTTGCCCGCGATAAAGCGGTAGCTGCAAACAGCCGGACCCAGGCGCAGCGCTACTTGACGCTGAGCTCGGAAGGTATCGCAGCCGCTTCGGAGTCCGAATCATACGTCAGCGCGGCCGACGCGGCGGAGGCCACTGTGGCTGCGGATGAAGCTGCCGTCAAGACGGCGCAGTTGAACCTCGAATACTGCACGATCGACTCGCCGATCGATGGGCGTACCGGCGCCATCATGGTAAAGCCGGGCAATCTCGTCAAAGTCGCTGACGTACCGATTGTGGTGATCAACGAAGTTAATCCCATCTTTGTGAACTTTACCGTACCGCAGCAGTACCTGACCGATATCAAGAGATATATGGACGCAGGGACATTGCGCGTCGATGCCATCACTCCGAACAACACGGGGACGGCGGAACAGGGTACGCTCACGTTTGTGGACAACGCTGTGGATAGCACGACGGGAACCATTCATTTGCGAGCGACGTTCGCCAATACGCGCAACAACTTGTGGCCCGGCTTGTATGTCAACACCTTGATGACGCTTTCCCAGGAGGCCGGCGCCACCGTCGTCCCGGCACAGGCGATCACGGCGGGACAGCAAGGCACCTTCGTTTACGTCGTGAAGGCCGACGGCACGGTCGTGCCTCGCCCGGTTATTTCCAACCGCACGGTGCAGGGTGAGGCGGTCATCGAAAAGGGACTTCAACCGGGCGAAACCGTCGTCACCGATGGTCAGGTACGCCTAGTGCCCGGGTCAAAGGTCGAGGTAAAGAACGACTGAATGGTGTGGGTCCCCCAGCAGACAACAGATTTGGCTGCGCTGTAAGACGTCGCGGCGGAATGCTACAGCAGAAGGAACGAGGCGATGAGCATACCTGAGTTGTTCATCCGGCGGCCAGTTGCAACTGTGCTGGTGATGCTGGGCATCCTGCTCGTGGGTGTGGCGGGTTATCGCGCCCTTCCCGTAAGCGACCTGCCAAACGTGGACTACCCGACGATCAGAGTCGATGCGACTCTGCCCGGAGCGAACGCAGACACGATGGCCTCAGCGGTAGCGCTGCCACTCGAGAAGCAATTTTCCACCATCCCCGGTCTGGATTCGATGAGCTCCCAGAACACGATGGGAAGGACCGGCATCACCTTACAGTTTGTCCTGAGCCGCGACATTGACGGCGCGGCGCAAGATGTTCAGGCCGCGATTACCCAGGCCTCACGCGCGCTGCCTTTGAACATGCCGGCCCCGCCGTCGTTCAACAAAGTTAATCCGGCCGCTTCGCCTGTTTTGATGCTCGTGCTCGCCTCGCCTACGTTGCCGCTCTCCACCGTGGATGAATACGCGGAAACGCTGATCGCGCAGAGCATTTCGACCGTGAATGGCGTCGCGCAAGTGCAGGTGTTTGGCGGGCAGAAATACGCCGTCCGGGTTCAGGTGGACCCCCAAGCGATGGCCACGCGGCAGATCGGTATTGACGACGTCGTTGGCGCTCTCGACAGTGGGAACGTCAATCTGCCGACGGGCACCCTTTGGGGGCCGCATCAGGCGGTCACCGTGCAGGCCAGCGGCCAGCTCTATAAGGCCGGTGATTACGAGCCGCTGATCGTCGCCTACCGCAATGGGTCGCCGGTACGTCTCTCCGATATCGGCCACGTCGTCGACGCCGTCGAAAATGACAAGACGGCCGCGTGGTACAACGGCGTGCGCGGCATTCAACTGCCCGTTTATCGCCAGCCAGGCACAAACACAGTCGAAGTGGTGGATAGTGTCAAAGCGATGTTGCCCGGCCTGGAAGCGCAGCTTCCGCCGGCGGTGAATCTGTATATCCTCTTCGACCGTTCGCTGACGATTCGGCGCTCGGTGGATGACGTCAAGTTCACTTTGGAACTGGCGTTGATGCTGGTCGTTCTGGTCATTTTCCTCTTCCTGCGAAACCTGTCGGCAACGACGATTCCGAGCCTGGCATTGCCCTTTTCGATTGTGGGTACTTTCGCCGTGATGTATCTGTGCGGGTATTCACTGGACAATTTCTCGATGATGGCGCTCACGCTGTCGGTTGGTTTCGTGGTGGACGACGCCATCGTGGTGCTCGAAAACATCGTGCAGCACCTGGAGAAAGGCGAAGGCGTGATGGAGGCGGCGCTGAATGGGTCGAATGAGATCGGCTTTACGATCTTGTCGATGACGCTGTCTCTGGCCGCTGTGTTCATTCCCGTGCTGTTCATGGGCGGGGTGCTGGGCAAGTTGCTGCACGAATTTGCGGTGACCATCATGTCGGCGATTTTGGTGTCGGGGTTTGTGTCGCTGACGCTGACGCCGATGCTGTGCAGCCGCTTTTTGCGCTCGCACCAGGGGGCCGAGAAGCACGGCCGCTTGTTCAACGCCTTCGAGCGTTTGCAGGACGGATTGACAAACCTGTATGACCGGAGCCTGCAAGTCGTGCTTCGGCACAAGCTGGCAACAATGGCCGCGGCACTGGCGCTGCTGGTGGGCACGGTTTACCTGGCAATCGTGATTCCCAAGGGCTTTTTGCCAAGCGAAGACATCGAACAGATCAACGGCACCACCGAAGCGGTTGAGGGCGCTTCCTTCGACGCCATGATGCAGCACGAGCAGGAGATCGCGGATATCGTGCAGAAAGATCCTTCGGTGGCCTATGTTCTTTCGCAAGTGGGCCAGGGCGGCAAAACCCTGAACCAGGGCAATCTCAACATCGGCTTGAAACCCCGCTCGGAACGGCCGCAGGTGGAGGAAGTGATTCAGCAGTTGCGTCCGAAGCTCGCCGCCGTGCCCGGGATGACGGTGTTCTTGCGGAACGACCCGGTGATCCGCATTGGCGGCATATCGAGCAAGGCGCTTTATCAATTCACGCTGCAGGGCGCGAATACAGACGAGTTGTTCAAGGCCTCGGAGGAGTTTGTTACGAAGATGCAGCGGCTTCCGGGTTTGCAGGACGTCACGAGTGATCTGCAAATCAAGAACCCTCAGATCAATGTGGTCATCGACCGTGACAAATCGTCCGCTCTGGGTGTGACGGCGAAACAAGTGGAAGATGCGTTGTATTCAGCTTACGGTTTTCGGCAGGTCTCAACGATTTATGCTCCCAACAATCAGTATCGCGTGATTCTGGAACTCGAGCCGAAGTACCAGCGCGATTCCAACGCCCTGGCTTCGCTGTACGTCCGTTCGGATATGGGCCCGACGAAGGGTCAGCTCGTGCCGTTGAATGCCGTGGCGGAGCTGACGAACACTTTTGGGCCGCTCTCGGTGAACCACCTGGGACAGCTTCCCGCGGTGACTATGTCGTTCAACCTGAAACCCGGAGCCTCCATCGGGGAGGCTGTGAACGAAATCAACGAACTTGCGTCTCGTTCGCTACCGCCGACGGTGAGTACCAGCTTCCAAGGCAATGCGCAGGCGTTTCAGTCTTCGCTGTCCGGGCTCGGCATGTTGCTTTTGATGGCCGTGGCGGTTATTTACATTGTGCTGGGCATTTTGTACGAGAGCTTCATCCACCCGATCACAATTCTTTCGGGGCTGCCTTCCGCCGGGTTTGGAGCCTTATTGACGCTGGAGTTGTTTCACCTGGCGGCGAAACGGGGTTTGGTCCCGCCGATACTGGATATGGAGTTGAACCTTTACGGCTTCGTTGGGATCATCATGCTGATCGGCA
>JABDGM010000131.1 GCA_013286045.1 Planctomycetota bacterium
TTAAGAAAAGTTTGTGATTCATCTTGGATATCCTGCAAGAAGAGACAATTGGCCGAAGCGTTTTGGCGAAGAGGTGAGCATGAATTATAACGGCTCGCAGCCGAGACGATACGGTGCGAATTGCTGTCGCACCCAAGGCAACTCGTTAGAATGGCGACTTCTGTTTTCTTGACTTTGCGGAGCATGGCTATGAATCGGTTGATGCGGCTGTCGTTGTTGGAGGTACTCGTTCTGTTGATGGCTCGCGTGCCGGCATGGGCGGCGGAGTTGCCGATGTCGACGCCGGAGGCCGAGGGGATGTCTGCCGAGAAGCTTGCGAAGGTGGGCGAGGTCATGAATGGGTTTGTGAAGGACAAGAAGATTGCTGGCGGGATCGTGCTGATTGCCCGCAACGGGAAGGTGGTGTTTCAGGAAGCGTATGGCCAGAGGGATTTGGATCGCAAGCTGCCGGTGGAGCGCGACACGATCTTTCGCATTTACTCGATGTCGAAGGCGATCACTTCGGCGGCCGCGCTCACGCTTGTGGAAGAAGGGAAGCTCGATCTTGATGCTCCGGTGTCGAAGTATTTGCCTGAGTTCGCGGAGACGAAAGTGTTTGACGGAGACAACGCGCGGCCGGCGAAGTCGCCGATTACGGTGAGGGATTTGTTTCGGCATACCTCGGGCATTACGTACGGCGGCGCCGTCGGCAGCAAGACGGAGACGCTGATCGAACTTGCGAATGTGATGGATATGCAATCGGACCTTGCGACTATGTCGGCGAAACTCGGCAAGATTCCGTTTGAATTCGATCCGGGGACGAAGTGGAAGTACGGGGCGTCGATCGACGTGCTCGGCTTCATTGTGCAAAAAGTTTCGGGGAAGCCGCTCGGTGTGTTTATCAAGGAGCGAATTCTTGATCCGCTCGAGATGAACGATACAGGGTACTTTGTGCCGGCGGAGAAGCAGTCGCGGTTTGCGGCGAACTATTTTTCGGACGGCAAGGGTCGACTGATCCTTCGCGACGATCCGGCCAAGAGCGCCTATCTGCACCCGCCTGGACTTGAGTCAGGGGGCGGCGGGATGGTAGGAACGGCGAGCGACTACATGCGGCTCCTGCTCATGGTTGCGAATGGCGGCGAGTGGAACGGAAAGCGAATCCTGTCGCGTGAGATGGCCGAGCAGATGCACACGAACCAGTTGCCAAAGGGTGTCGATTGGATCGATTTCGGCGAGAAGCGGACCGGCGTCGGGTTCGGGTTGGGTTTTTCGGTGACGGTCGAACCGAGTGACAAGGCTCCGCACAACCACAAAGGCGAGTTCGGCTGGGGCGGCGCGGCGAGCACGCACTATTGGGTGTCGCCGAACGATCAATTGATCGTTGTGACGATGGAACAGCGCTGGCCGTATTCGCCGGAGACGGAAGAGACGCTGAAGCCGGTGATCTATGATGCGATTGTGAAGTGAGTGGTGGCCGCTCGGATGAATCGCTTGGCTCGAATCCGGCTTCGTAAGCAAAACTGCGTGAAACCCGAGGGGTTTGAGGTTTTGCTTTGCGCACTGGTCGCGGCACTAGTTGTAACATACTAGTGCGACCTGGGTTGCATTTTGCTCACGGTTCGGGGGCCCCATGTTTTCCGTGCAGAACGTTCGAATTTTGCACGGCGTGTCGAAGGGTTTTTACCGCGACACATGTGAGTTCGCGCGATTGCGGGCGCGCATATTTGCCGGAGTTTACTTCCGTTTCTGCGCGCATGTGGCGCCATATTTACAAGTTGTCAAAGAGCGAGCTGACCAGGCATAATAGCATATACTATACGTATGTTCAATACATATTTGGGCCGTCTTGGAGTTTTACCGCGGAGACACGGAGCGCGCGGACGAAAGGCGAGTGAGATGATGGGTTTCCCGCTCCGCGGCGAACCCATCCTACGTGCTAACTGCAAGACGCTCGCGACAAGGCGGCACTGCTGGGCGAAGCCAGCAGTGGCACAGGGCAATCGCGGCGGAGGGTGGCGCCCGACGGCGCGCTATCGCAGATGCCGCGAACTTCTGCGGCTTAGGGTGGTCAATGCCGCGATGATTAGCAGGAGCGACGAAGCGGGTTCTGGGACGGGCGCGAATCCGGCGCCGGCGCCTGCTGGGACATTCGGGACGGCGTTGCCGAAGCTTGATCTCCAGGTTGCGTAATCGCCGTCGTCGATGAGTCCGCTCAAATCTCCATCGGCCGCGACGCCTGGATTTGCGGAATTGCCCATCGTGTTGCGCCACGTAACATAGTCGGCCGCATCGACGACACCGTTGTTGTTGTAGTCGCCGTTGGAATAGTTGGGCGAATACTGTTGCAGCATTTGCAGGAAGTTGCCGTTGTAAACATCGAGGTCTACGTTGCCGCTGATGCCTGGAACGGTGCCGGTGCTCGAGTACTGCCAGAACTTGTACGTCGACCAGGGAGCATAGGCAGAAGCTGGCGGCGTGGCGGGTGGCGAATTGTTGTAGCTAGCGATCCAAAGAGGATACGAAGTGACCGAGCTATTCAGTTCCGTGGCCGCGTAGTTCGGGTAGGTATAGATGATCGGATCGACGCCGAGGCCGGCCTTGATCGTATTGGCCCATTTGACGACCCACTGAGATGTGTACGTTTTGGTCAAACTGCCATCCGTTGGCAGCTCGATATCGAGGACCGGCCGCATCATCAGACCGGACCCTTGGTAATACGATTTCGTCAACGAGATCAGATAGTTGGCTTCGTTGGCGGCGTCGTTGGGGTCGCTCATATTGGTCTGGGGATAGCCGACCGCGTACGGCCCGATCGGGATGCCGGCGGCGATCGCGCCATTGAGATTGGCCACGTAATTCGCGTCGTGATCGCAACAGCTGCCAAGGGTGACCCGAGCGAATACGAACTGAACGCCCGAGGCTTTGATCTGCTGCCAATTGGCAGCGGTGAGCGTGCCTTGGAACACGGAGATGTCGATGCCGTTGACGAGCGCCTCAGCGCGAGTGGCAGCTAGAAGCGTGACGGCCAATACGAAACCAACGAATGGAAGCTGACGCACGTGATACCTCTTGTTCTCTGCCCGCCACGAAAGTGGATAGTTCAATCGTAGCAGAGCAGGAAGAAAATGGCACGCGGAGCGGTTGCGCGAGCTCTCGGGGCGAGTTTTGCAAGCGACGAATTGGCCGCGTTTGCGCAAAACCGTCTGAAACCCGCGCGTATTGAGGAATTGCACGGGGGGGTGGCCACGAAACGTTTTGCAAACCAGTACTCCGCTTCGAGTTGCATTTTGCACGTGGTTTGGGGGTCCCACATTTTTGGTGCAGAATGTCCGAGTTTTGCACGGCGTCTGAAATGAATTCGCTACCGATCTAGTGAGTTTGCGCGTTTGAGGACGTGCACTATGAGGTACATTTACTTTCGTTTCTGCGCGCAATGAGAGGGCCGTTTGGCGGCTGGAGGTGCTGAGTTGTCAAAGAGCTATCCGGTGGGACGGCGAAGGGCGTGATTCTAGCATATACTATACGTTTGTACAATAAGTGTTTTTGGCATTCCGGATTTTTGAACCACGGAGGCACTGAGGACACGGAGAAAGGCCAGAGGATTTCGGAGAGTGTGTTGACCGACGCGAACTTGCACAGCGTGCGAATGGACAACAGCGCGCGTTTCGATCGGGTCGCAGTGTCATGTGCGAAGTAATGATGAGATAATCGCTGCGACCGAGCTTAGCCTACGAATGGCGCTATTTGGTGTGACGCCGCAGTCTTGGGCTGCCGGATACGCCGGCAATGACCATCATGATGCCGAGACCGAATGCGGATGGCTCTGGTACTGCTGACAACGTGACGTTAAACGGCGCTATTTGTCGGGAGTAATAGAAATTGACGGGCGCAAAAAGTGGAGTCCGACTTCCCGCGTCGATTGGGATGGCATCAATCAATGAAGTGTAAGAGCCCACCGTAATTTGCGCGTTTAGCGGCAAGGCGGCAGCGGCGCCATTCAACGTGAGAAGAAATCTGTTATCGGTTGCCCCTGATACGTTGGTCATCGAACTTCCGAAAAAGGTATCGCCCGTGCCAGTACTACCCGAACCGCCACCGGACGACGGGCCGCCATTCGGTGTCGTGGTAATAAAGCTGCTCAATGCGGAGCCATTAGTGAATTGGGGCGCTATCGTGATCAGGCTCAGCGTTGGCGCGGGGCCTCCCTTTGTTGTGTAGTCCCACGATAAATTGAACGCCGTATTGTTTTTAATGACGGCGCCGGGCTGGGGGGAAAGAAGCACGGGAGCAGCGCGGTTAATCGTATCTGGTGAAACTGGATTGATCGTGAAGTCGAACGGCGCCGGCGGTGTGCCGAATCGTGGCGTTGAAGTTTCTTCCCATGCACCTTGGACATAGTTGAGTGCTTCTGAAAGCGAATCGAAGCTCTTAAAAGGAGTTCCGGGGAGCGTCGCTTGGGAGTTTGTGAGTACGTCGCCGGACGGAGTAACTAAGCGGTCCGTTTCGACAAAGCTGAAGCCGAAACCTTGAATCCAAAGTCCCACCGACGTATTCGGGCCGGCACCGGTTTCGATGAGCGATAACTCAAGCGCTAGGGCGCGAGTCGACGGGAGGGCAAACATCGCCACCACGGCTAGAAATGCGGCAACCACAAGGCTGCCTCGAGTTGTCGTGTTCATTGGGTCTGCTCCACTTCTTATGAATGATCTAATGAAATATCAGACGCTCTACGCCTGTATGGATGCGCCTTGGAATGCTGAAATTATAGTTCGGAGACCCCTTAAAGAACTATTCCAAGTGGCGGAATACATAGGCGTTTTCATACTGTCGTGGCCGTGGCGAGGTCGGCTACGTTTCTGGCATAAGGCGCGGCCGGTGCACCGAATTGTTTGCAATAATATGCCAGATAGGGCACGATAAGCAGTTGTTCGAATTCATTCTTTTATTTTTTCGGGGAGTACGCTAATGAACGGCATCAATATTCGCCAGTGCGTTGCGCTGGCCCTAGTTTTCTTTTTAGCTCAGGCTGCGCATGCAGCGAGCCCTGGCGTTTCTAACGTCTTCGATCAATCTTCTGGGACGACGATCAGTTCGAATTTCGACCCGCCCGAATCTAGCAATTGGACAGGTACGTTTTTTGGGCTCGCTCCGAATAGCGGCTCGCAGTATTTCGAATCTGATAACGGAAATTTCAATACCGACTTCTTGGGCTTGCACTACGCGAAGCAGCTTGGCGGCGTGATCGGGAGTGAGAGCTACGCGGTTTCGTTTTATGTCGCGGCGAATTCTTTGGGCGGGCAGGGGATGAGTGCCGTTCCGTTCAGCGACTTTTCTGAACTCGCGATTGGCGGCGCGGCTGGGACGATGCATTGGCTGAGCACGCCGACGCCGGGCGTGGGACAAGGCTGGGTGCAGTGGTCGGGGGTTTACACGCCCTCGGCTGCGGATATTGGGACGCCGTTTCAATTTCGCATGACCGTGAACATCGATCGACGGCATTCGTTGGCGATCGACGGATTGATGACGGCTTCGGTGCCGGAGCCGGCGTGCGCTTGCCTGGTTGGATTGGCGGCGGTGGGGGCGTCGTGCGTGCGGGTGCGGCGGCGCTGGCGCTAGCCCTGTAGCCGCAAGCTGGTTTTTACTCCTGTCGGTGTCGCGCGTGTGATTGCGCGCGAAGAACGCTCGCCGCGGCGAGTGGCACCCGGCGAATTTGTTTGGCATCGCGTGTGGCTGAATTTATACTAACTGCTGGTTTAAGACGCGACTGATTTCGAAGTGCATACTCTCGCAGCTGGGGAGCAAGCTAGTGAATCGAACCAATGTATGTGGCCTGTTATTAAGTTTGATATGGTTTGGATCGGCGAGCGATGCGGTGCCGTCGCCGAACGTACTTGAAACGGCCCAGCCGGCGACGGTGCTAGGAGATGGTGGATATGTCGTCTCTAGCACCAGTTTCTTAGCAGCGCGATTCACAGTCGCTGAAACCACGCAGGTTACGGGACTTGCCGGCAATTTGGCGAGCGGTCCGCTGCCGCGTTCTGCCTTGTTTGCTGCGATCGTGAAGTTGGGTAGCCCGACGGCAATGCCGGTCAATGGAACGTTTGCCAACGCGTCGTCGGCATTCGCCCCGCAGGATGTTGTCGCCACAACACTTTTCAGCGCAGGATCGACCGCTTCAACTTTGGTCTCGCGTCACATAGAGATTCCGTTTTCGAGTGTGATTGCGCCCGGTAGTTACGCCCTCGTGTTTGGTTCGGGATTGTTCGGAGCGAATGCGGAAGGGTACATGCCGGATAATAACCCGACGATTGCCGGGCAAGCTTCACCGATGGCCTGGGGGCCGTCGACTTTCTCTCCGGAACTCGGGCAATACGTTTATTCGTGGAGTAACTTTCCAATCAACGCAACGACGATGCGATTTGTCGTGGAAGGACATGCGATTCCCGAACCTGCAACGGCCGCACTGGTGATGGCGGCGGTGGGAGCGGCGGCAATGTTCAGTCGCAGAGTTAGTTGGCGTATGGGGACATTGGGAAGCCGCGAGTCTCGCGCGTGAGTGGTAAATCGTATTTCATTCGCTCGGCAAGTTGTACTTGGCTCGACATTCTTGCTTGACTTCGTCTGCCGGCGACAGCAACCCGCTTCAATTTCGTCGACGCCTTCGCGAATGGCGCCGTAGGCCTCGGCCTATTCTTGGGACGTGTGACAACCGATCAGGCACAGGTCGAAGAGTTCTTCGAGGCTCTCTGCTTCGCCGGCGTTTACTTTTTGCAGGGCGAATTGCTGGAAAGGGGCGAGGTCGTCGTGGGCGGTGGACATGAATGGGACTGCGGGTGGATTATCGCATGGGCGGAGACGGAAGGGACGGTGAGCGCAAGCTGGTGCGGGCCGTGAGCAAAGTTAAATAGGCCAGTGCTTGTTCAAGGCATTCACGGCGGCGAGTGGCACCCGGCGCAAACTACAAAAACGGCGTGTGATGGATTGCCAATTCACCGGATGACCCGAGCCGTTTCTCTACGACTTTCGTTGCTAATCTGTAAGCCGGTTTGTGCAACGATTCCGCATGTCGTGCCCACTTTCGGTACGTAGACAAAGATTTCAAATCTTCCTGAGCGCCAAAAACGTAGTAGAGGGGGATGTGGCGTCGTTCAGCCCTCGTGGCAATACCATACAGCAGGCCGCTAAGAAATCCTTCGATATATGCGACGTCAACGTAACGTTTGGCAGCAAGATACTCCTCTCGCAACTTGTCGTAGGCCCTCATCGTGGTAGCAACGTAACATCTGTGACTAGCTTTCCCGGCTGCCGCTTGCGCCATAAGCCAATCGCACGCATGCGTTAATCCATCCTGATATACAAAGGTGTAGACGATTTCTGGATTTTTTTGCGGTGGAAAGACTTTCGAAAGTTCGGAATGTTCTTTGCTAACCCGAAGTCG
>JABDGM010000132.1:0-5028 GCA_013286045.1 Planctomycetota bacterium
GATCGTATCCCAGCACCGCGGTCACCGGATTCCCCGCGGCGAATGTCGCGATGCCGTTCACCTGCCACCCGCCCAGCACCCTTCCTACGGCGCCGGACTGTCTTCGAAAGATCGGCAGGTCGTAAGTGGAGACAATCACCACCCGCTGCGGCTGATCGAGCCGGCTCAGCCCGCGCAAGCTTCTCGCCGTCTGGTGTTCGCTGATCGCAAAGTTTGTATCCCCGGTCCCCACAAACGTCGCCTCCGACCCGGTATCGATATTCTTCGACCAGGTGTAGCTGCCATGTACGGTCAGTCCCCGTGAGAGGTTCTTCGTGTAGACCACTTGCAGGGAGTTGTAGTAGGTCCATTCGTTGTTGCTGATCTGCAGGATCACGCTATAGCGGCCATCCGGGCGCCGCTGGTTGGCATACGGCTGCGCCAGCGAAATGAATCCCGGCGGCGGGTTCGCATCGAAGAGGTTGGGATCGATCTGATTGATTGCCACTCCGGTGAAGTTATTGCCCGGGTAAGTGGAGGGCACCGTTGAAACTATCGGGAACTCTGCGCGGTTCAAGCCGTTGTATTGCAGAAAGCCGATCCCCCGGTTTCCGATGTAAGACACCGAAAGCGTGCTGTTGCCGGGCAGCGCGCGCTCGAAGGTCAGGTTCCACTGTTCGGTGTAAGGCATGTGCAGATTCGGGTCGGCCTCGGCGAGAATCACTTGAGCATTAGGTGGACCGGGCGTGAACTGGTACGCGCCCAGCGGATTGGCAACCGACATGTTGGGGTTGGAGGCCGTGACCGTCGCGCCGTTCGGCGGATTGTAGCGTACCGCTGCGCTGACCTGAGAGAAGATCGATTGGAAAATCCGGCCATGATACATGCCGAACCCGCCGCGCAGCACCGATTTTCCCCGCTCGCCGAAGAGCTTTCCCTTCAGGCCCTGGCTCCAGCCCGGCCCCCAGGCGAAGCCAATGCGCGGCTCCGCGTAGCTGTCGGAAGAGTAGCCCAGATTGACCAGGTTATTCACCTCGGTGGGCTTGCCGACGTGCTCGAACCGCGCGCCAAGATCGAGTGTCAGCGACTGCGACACGCGCCAGGAATCCTGCACATAGAGATTCGCTTCGGTGCTGCGATAACCGTTTTCCTGTGGCCCGAATCCCTGCTCATACGTCTGAACCACGCCCTGCAGGAAGTTCTGATAAGCGTTGTCGGGTCCCGCCGCGGCGAATTGCCAGTAGCCGCGATTGTAGTTCTGCAGCCCGTCGTTGAGTTGGCTGCGGCGTACGTCTGCGCCGAATTTCAACGTGTGCCGGCTGCCGACCTGCGCCGACACGTTGTAAACAAATTGAAAATCGTTCTGGTAGCGCTTCAGCGGATACTGCGAAGGAGTGCCGATCGAGGTCGGCGCATTGGCGATGTTCCACACCACAATCGGCACCGTATCGCCGGCCACCAGCCCCACGATCATGCGGCGGCGCCCGAATCCGAAGCGGCCTTCGCCCGTCACGCGCGGCGAGTAAATGTGCGTCCAGGCCAAGCCGTAGTTCTGAAAGCGATGGTCCTGCTTCGAATTCACGCCCTTGACGATGTCGTCGGCCGCCTGAAAAAACGTACCGTATTGATACCGCGTGTAGAGGATATCGGTGGGACGAATCTGGTAGTCCACGCGGAAGGAGAAGTCCGCGATGGGATTCCGCTGCGGAACGTTGGCGATATAGCCGTACGGATTGTTGACGGTGTTGTTCGGTTGCACGTCGGGATAGCGGGCAATCACGCTCTTGATGAACGCCACCCGCGCCGCCGCGTCGGGGAGTGTGGGATCCACTTGTGGCGTGCGATATTGCTCCGGCAGCAGCGAAACCATCTCGCTTACCGAGCCGGGCGTCCAGGCGCGCTCATAGCTGCCGAAATAGAATAGCTTGCTCTTGATGGCGGGTCCGCCGAATACGCCGCCGACGCGATGCGACTTGCTGCTCGCTTTGGGCGACACCGCCTCCAGCTTGCCGGTGACCGGGTCGGGCTTGCTGCCCGCTTCGTTCTGGAAGAAACCGTTCGCGTTTAGCGCCGAATTGGCCGTTTCCCAGAACGCCTCGCCGTGGTAATTGTTGGTCCCGCTCTTGGTCTCCACCAGCACCACCGCGCCCGCTCCGCGCCCGAACTCCGCCGAGTAACTGTTGGTCAGCACCTGGAACTCTCGAATCGTACTGATGTTGACATCCTGTCGGTTCTGATTTTCCGAGCTGTCGTCGTTGGCGATACCGTCAGTTTGAAAGGTTGTGGCCCGCGTACCGGTTCCGTTCAGCGAAACGGAGCTGCCGCTGGAAAGCGTAGGGCTGTTCTGGCCCGTGGTCGGATTCGTCTGGAATCCAGGAATTAGCGGCGCCAGGTTCAGAATGCTGCGCTGCAGCGGAATGGCCGCGATCTCCGCAGTCTCCAGCGAGCGGCGAATCTGCCCGCTCGCCAGGTCGATGGCGGGCGCGGATTCCACCACCATGAGGTTCTGGTGCATGCCGGCCAGCGCCAGTTCGAAATTCAGCACCGTGGTGCGATTCAGCTCCACAGTGGCCCTTCCGGTCTGCCGTTCGAAGTTCGGCGCCTCCACGGTCAGCTCGTAGTTTCCCAGCGCCAGGAAGGAGAACTCGTAGAAGCCTTCCCCGTTGGTGACCGTGGCGCGCGCCGATCCGGTAGACGCCTCCTTGGCATGGACGGAGGCTGCGGCGACCGCCGCGCCCGCCGGATCCACCACACGGCCTTGCACCGTGCCCGTGACAATCTGCGCGTACGCCGGCACAGTTAGCAGAGTGAGAAAGAGGGCCCTGAGTGAAAGGCTTGGGTACATCAACATCTCCTAGTGGGTCAACCATAGCAGACACGACCACTTTGCGAAATCCCCAAGTTCCGTAGTTTCTCGATCCCACTTTGGTGGTAGAGCGCGGCAGTCCCATTAACCAGCGCGCGCATCTAAGAAGGATGTGGTGTCCGGTGAGCAGGAAAATTCCATCGCGGGGATAGAATGAAAAAAGATGCGGGCCCGCACTGAGGGAGTACAAGGACCAGGACGGCGGGCTGTCATACTCTGCGCCTTACTGGCAAGCATCCTGCTTGCGGGCGTGCCACGTGCGTTTGCGCTGAATCCGGCACTCGACGCCAGCCAGTATGCGCACATGGCGTGGCCCATCCGCGGCGGCTTCGCCAAAGGCGCCATCGTCGCCATCGCGCAAACGCCCGACGGCTATCTCTGGCTAGGCACGGAGTTCGGCCTGCTTCGATTCGATGGTGTTCGCTCGACGCCGTGGCAGCCGCCCCGTGGCCAGCAGCTCAACAACAGCAGCATTCGAAGTCTGCTGGCCGCGCGCGATGGCACTCTCTGGATCGGCTCTGCCGATTCCTTTACAAGTTGGAACGGCGCCACCCTGACTCACTATCCCCAGCTCGCAGGGCAGAGTGTCTGGACGCTGATGGAAGATCGCGATGGAACCGTGTGGGCCGGTGGCCAGGCGGCGAGCCCGGCCGGCAAGGTGTGCGCCATTCGCGGCAGTTCCGTCCAGTGCTTCGGCGAAGACGGCCGCTTCGGCCGCTACGTCGAAACGCTATTCGAGGATGCCGCGCGCAACCTGTGGGTGGGCAGCAGCAGCGGATTGTGGCGATGGAGGCCCGGTCCTCCGCAACTCTATCCCATGGCCGACAGAGTCGAGGGGCTGGTCGAAGGCGACAACGGTGCACTCACCATCGCCGCGCTCACCGGAATCCGCCAGCTCGTGCAGGGCAAGTCCGAACCGTATCGGCTGGCTGGCGCGCCGCGATTCTCTCCCCGCTCCTTCCTGCGCGATCGGGATGGCGGCCTGTGGATCGCTACGGCCGATCACGGAGTCGTCCACGTGCATCAGGGAAGAACCGATGTGTTTGGCCGCTCCGATGGGCTCTCGGGCGATTTCGTGGAAAGGCTGTTTGAAGATCGCGAAGGGAGCATCTGGGTCGCCACGCTGGATGGCCTCGACCGCTTCCGCGATCTCGCCGTGCCCAAGATTTCGGTGGAGCAGGGTCTGTCGAATCCCACTGTTGAGAGCGTCCTCGCGGCGCGCGATGGCAGTATCTGGCTCGGTACGCTGGATGGCTTGAACCGATGGGATGACGGCCGCGTCACCATCTACCGCAAGAGCAGCGGATTGCCCGATGCCGCCATTGAATCCATCTTTCAGGATTCGCAGGATCGGATCTGGGCGGCCACGCGTGAAGGACTGGCGTACCTCGA
Organism: Planctomycetota bacterium; assembly: GCA_013286045.1. GTDB lineage: Bacteria > Planctomycetota > Planctomycetia > Pirellulales > Lacipirellulaceae > JABDGM01. The sequence continues at coordinate 4,238 of JABDGM010000132.1, forward strand.
GAATGGGCGCTTCATTCGTGTCGGCGCAGTGCCCGGCGGCGTGGAATCCATCACCGGCGATCTGGCCGGAAATCTCTGGGTCAGCCAAAAGGACAGCCTATTTCATCTGCGCGACCGGCAAGTGATCGAACGCATTCCCTGGGCCAGGTTGGGCCGTCCGGAGCAGTCGCGTTCCATGGTCGCCGATCCCGCGCGCGGCGGTTTGTGGCTCGGTCTGCGCGGCGCGCTGGGGTATTTCCAGGATGGCGAGATTCGCACGTTGTACACTCCTGCCGAAGGCTTGGCCGCCGGCCATACCCGCGATCTTGAGCTAGACCAGCAAGGCGCCGTCTGGGCTTCCACCGCCGGCGGTCTCAGCCGCTTGAAGAACGGCCGTCTCGCCACCCTGACCTCCAAAAACGGATTGCCTTGCGACGATGCCCACTGGGCCATGGAAGACAACGACCATGCGTTGTGGATCTACATGGCGTGTGGCCTGGCGCGCCTGTCGAAGCCCGAGGTGGACGCCTGGGCCGACGCCGCGAAACCCGATCCGCGGCGCCAGTTCCAGGTCACCGTTTTCGACAATCCCGACGGGTTCCGCGGCCACGCCGCCACCACCGGCTTCAGCCCCAGCGTCGCCCGGTCCGCTGACGGAAGACTATGGTTCCTGCCTTGGGACGGCGTCAGCGTAGTCGATCCGCGCCACATCCCCTTCCAGCCTGTAGCGAAAGAGCACCTTCTCCGGCGCGGCGAGGCTGAGCGCGGTGTAGTCAATTTCCAGATCGCTAACCAGCGGGGGCAGTTGGAGG
>JABDGM010000132.1:5038-7402 GCA_013286045.1 Planctomycetota bacterium
TGACTACACCGCGCTCAGCCTCGCCGCGCCGGAGAAGGTGCTCTTTCGCTACAGGCTGGAAGGGCGCGATCGCGATTGGCAGGAAGTGGGCAATCGCCGCCAGGCCTACTACGGCAATCTTCCTCCCGCCAAATACCGCTTCCGCGTGGCCGCCTGCAATAACTCCGGGGTGTGGAATGAGGCCGGCGCCTACCTTGATTTTGCCATCGCTCCTAAGTATTATCAGACCGCCTGGTTTCTTGTAGCGTGCGTGGCCGGCCTGCTTCTATTGCTTGCGGCGCTCTATCGCCTGCGGTTGCGGCAGGTGGAACGGCACTTCAACCTGCGCCTGGAAGACCGCCTCGCTGAGCGAACGCGCATCGCGCAGGAACTGCACGATACGCTTCTGCAGGGTTTTCTGAGCGCATCTATGCACGTGCATGTCGCCGCGGATTGCCTCCCGCCCGATTCCAAAGCGAAGCCCACTCTCACCCGGGCGATGCAGTTGATGCGGCAGGTGATCGACGATGGCCGGAACGCCGTGCGGGGGTTGCGCGCGCACGGCAGCCAATCGCTCGATCTCGAACAGGCGTTCTCGCAAGTGTGGCGGGAGATGGATGAGCATGGCAAGACCGGATTCCGAGTGGTGGTGGACGGGCCGCCGATTCCCTTGCACCCGTTGCTTCGCGACGACGTGTATCGCATCGGCCGCGAGGCGCTGATCAACGCCTTCCGCCATGCGCACGCCCGCCACATCGAGATCGAGCTGAAGTATTCTCCCGCTGAGTTGTGCGTCGTGGTGCGCGACGATGGCCGCGGCATCGACCCGCACATCCTCGAAGAGGGTAAAGCTGGCCACTGGGGCCTCTCCGGCATGCGCGAACGTGCCGACCGCGCCGGCGCCCGTCTGTCTCTCTTCAGCAGTCCCAACGCGGGCACCGAGGTGCAACTTATCATCCCCGGCCGGGCGGCCTACTTAGGCCAGTCTAAACGCCGCCTGAAATGGTTCGCCAATCCGGTATCGGAGAGACAGAAGTGAAGCCGGCGAGATTGGGCGTTTTACACGCGATGTCGATCTCACAGTCGCTCTCGACTTTGAGGAATTCGAGCGTTTGACAATGCGGCTGGCCGCAATCGGATGGACACAGGCGCCAAAGCTGGGGCACCGTTGGATCGCTCCGCTCCGGACAATTCATAGACCTCTTGCCTGCCGGCGCCGAACTCCGCCGCACCGGTTCCATCGCCTGGCCTGCGAGTCAGTTCAAAATGAGCCTGGCCGGATTTGAACACGAGTTCGCCCCACGCCATCGAAGTTCATCTGCCGGGAGGATTGGCCATCCGCGTGGCGCCGCCGCTCGTCATGTCCCTTCTCAAGATCGTTGCCTGGGTAGATGATCCGAACCGGCGCGCCACGGACCTTCAGGATATTCGTATCGTTCTGCGCCGCTACGAACAGGAGAGTGAAGTCCGCCCGGAGTCCGCAAGCTCGCAGGAAAGTCCCGAGGGCCCGAATCTTTCCCAAAACCGTCACGCCGATTGCCGCAATAGCCAGCGGACCGCATTGTGCTGTAACTTCACATACTCGGGGTTCCACAATACCGACAGCAGGTGGCCGGGCGCGAGGTAACATACGCGGCCTTTCCCATACTCAAAGGACCAGCCGCCTAAAGACTTAGGGCCCCGGCCGCGGTAATCGAGTCCGTCGGCGTTTACTGTTTCTAAGAACACGTACTTAGGATCCTTGTCGTAATCCATATAATGCTGTTCATCGGTGACGACGAAATTGCGGACCCCTTTCGTGATTGGATGATCTGGATTCGTCACATTCACTTTATAAGTACGGATGGGCGGATGCCCAGCGTAGGCGGCGCCAAGTACATCGCGAAAATCGGGATTGGTGACGCCGACGTGCGTAACGTTGTGCATAAACAACGCCGCTCCGCCATTAGTGACAAACTGACGCACCGCTTTGCCTTGCTCCGGCTGCATCCAGAACTGCGCCTTACCTGAGGTCGGCGGCACCGGGGGATCGGAAACCAAGTCAACCTTTCCGCCCGCCACCCAGCCGGCGTTCGACCCCTCATCCGGATACCCGTCGGGCCAACTCATCCCATCGCGAAGGATTATTAACAGTTTGTACCCGTGCAACGTGTCCGCGGTAAGGTTCTTAGTTTCGTCGCAAAAGTCGATGTTGACGTCGAGATCTTTCTGGATGGTGCGGCTCAGCCCGACGCGGATGTAATCGGAATTGTGGAAGCGGTCGCCAATCAGACCATACGCAGAGCCTTTCTGCGCCGCGTGAACGGCCCGAGGAGCGATTGCCGCTCCCGCCGCCATCGCAAGCACCGATCGCCGTGACACTTTTGCTAATAATGCCTGTTTCAT
>JABDGM010000133.1:0-1450 GCA_013286045.1 Planctomycetota bacterium
GCGGCGTAGTTGCCGCCGGCTGGGAAATCTCCCGCACCGTTCCCGGGCCGTAGACGGGTTGCGATTGTTCGGCCGCTCCCTCATTCATCCCTTCGATCTGCACGGCAACCAGCGGCCGATCCGCCAATTCTTTGAGCACCGCTTGAGCTGATTGCGGACGGCCCGCGACTCGCTTCTTCAGCATGTGATCCAACACGTGCGCCAAGTCGTCGGGAATATTCTTGATGAGTTTTTTGGTCGGCGCCAAATCCTCCGGCGAGCTGTGCCAACGCAACCACGCGATATCGGCATCGATCGCACCTTTGCCAGTGCCGGGAAAAAGGCCGTCGAATTGCGGGCCCTTCAGCATCTCGAGCGCCGTGAACCCCAAGCAGTACAAATCAAGCGGCGGCCCGAATCCGCCGAACTCCGATTTGATCAGCTCAGGGGCCAAATATTTCTTGCTCCCCTTAGGCACACGCAGCTCGCCGCCCGTGGCGGTTTGTTCGAACTCGCTGAGCTTCACGCGGCCCGCGTCGTTGATCAGCAAATTCGTCGGCCGCACGGTGCCGTGCACTTTGTCTTTCTCGTGCAGAAACGCTAGTGCCTCGAGCGTTTGCTTGAGCACGCTGCGAACCAGGTCCGGATCACTTGGGCCCGCGGCGATGACCGACGCCAGCGTGCCCTTCATCAGTTCCATAATGATCCAGCCGCGCTCGGGATCGACCGAATACACACGCAGCACGTTATCGTGCTCGAATTGAGCTAGGAACTGGGCTTCTCGCAGGAATTGTTCTTTCTGGCGCGGATCGCGGCGGCTGTTTTCGTCTAGCTCCTTGATCGCCACGTCGCGGCCGAGCGACAGATCGTAGCTACGATAGACGACGGTGTTCGCTCCGCGCCCGAGCTCTTCGAATAGTTCGTACGCGGGATGCTGATTCATGACCTGCCCTGCCGTTCAATGGACGATGCGAAAAGTGCGCAGACGTGGCCTGCGCATGGGAGTTGCATTGAGCCTTTGTAACATAATACGAAAAGAACCGTGAGGTGTTACAATGGGTCACGGCAAATGCCGATTTTGCCTGGCCGCCTTATTGTTTGAGTTGCCTACAAGCGATGGATCCCAAAGACATTTACACCGAATCGGTCCGGCATTTTTTGGAGCCGGTGCTGCCGCTGCTCGACGATCCTTCGGTGACGGAAATTCTAATTAACGGATATCAAACCGTCTATTTCGAGCGCGATGGAAAGCTGAATCGCGCGGAGTTCAAATTCCCCAGCGCCGCCTTACTGATGGCGGCCGCGCGAAACATTGCCGAATACACGGGCCGCTCGATCGATGACGATAACCACAGCATGGATGCGCGGCTGCCCGACGGGTCCCGCGTTCACGTCATCGTGCCGCCCAGTTCGCGCAATGGGGTCTGCATTTCGATTCGCAAGTTCAAGAAATCGTCATTCAACCTGGGCT
>JABDGM010000133.1:1460-7238 GCA_013286045.1 Planctomycetota bacterium
CCGACGAAGCCCGCGAGTTTCTTAGCCTCTGCGTATTGCTTCACAAAAATATGGTCATCGCCGGCGGTACGGGCAGCGGCAAGACCTCATTGCTCAACGCCCTCTCGGCCGAGATTCCGGAGAACGAGCGGATCGTCGTCATCGAAGACAGCTCGGAGCTGCAACTCAACCAGCCCCATACCGTGTATCTCGAGGCTCAACCGGCGAAGCCTGATGGCACCGGCCGCGTTACGATTCGCGATCTGTTCGTAGATTCGCTTCGCATGCGGCCGGACCGGATCGTGGTGGGCGAAATTCGGCGCGGCGAGGCGCTCGACCTAATCCAATCGATGATCTCCGGCCACTCGGGAGCGCTTACGACTGTCCACGCCACGACCGCTAACGACGCCGCTATTCGCTTGGAAACGCTGAGCCTGATGAGCGATGTCGCCCTGCCCGTGCACGTTGCGCGGACGCAGGTGGCTTCGGCGATTCAAGTCATCGTGCAAATCAGCCGGTATCTCGACGGCTCACGCAAGATCCGGGCGATCACAGAAAGCCTCGGCCTGGATGACAAAGGAAACTATCAATTCAGAGATCTGTATCGATTCGAAGCTGAGGGGCTAAGCCCTGAAGGCCGGCTGCTAGGCGAGATGCGCCCCACGGGCGAGGTTCCCACGTTCGCAGACGAAGCCTCCCAAATGGGCTTCCAGGACCGCGTCAACCTGACGCGAAAGTTGTTCGAGCCGGCGGGAACGTAGGTCGGACTGGACGTGACAGCAGTACCGCCTGTCCCACCCTGGACCTAAAAACTCCGCCGTTTTCGCCAATTTCCAAGTTTTTTGGAATTCGCTGTAACAGGGTTCGTAACCCCCGTAAGAGACATTGTCGCAGGAGTCATGTCGGCTCCAGCAAGTCTCAAAACAACGAGGTTAAGGAGTTACGGCCATGACCACGAAACTGATCAACACGATTCGCATGTTCCACCGGGATGAAGAAGGCCTCGAAGCCCTGCAAGTTGTCATGATTATCGCCATCGCCGCGATGGTCATGGTGGCCTGTGCCACGCTCGGCCAGAAGGCTGTTACCTGGATGAACCAGAAGTGGACCTCACTGCAAGGCACGAGCATCAGCAGCAACTAAATTCAACAGCAGTCGGCTCCGGCGAATTGCCGACCCCAAACTGAAACCAAAAACTTCAAAGGCGGCCCTCAAAAGGGCCGCTTTTTTTTTGCGCGCTGGCTGCTGTTTTCGTCAGCTCTACGTCCCTGTAACAGACAAAATGTCCGCCGTAGAAGACAGAGTCGCGGGGACCGATGTCGGAACCTGCCAATACGAAATAGCACTCCCTTCCAGGAGAGAAAATAAGATGTCCTCGAAACTAATCAATACGGTTCGCAAGTTTCACAACGACGAAGAAGGCCTCGAAGCGCTGCAAGTGGTCCTGATCATTGCCATTGCGGCGATGATTATGGTTGCTAACGGCACGGTTGGCCAAAAGGTCGTTGGCTGGATGAATCAGAAGTGGACCGCACTCCAAGGCGCAAGGATCAGTGCGAATAGCGCGAGCAGCGACGCCAGCAGTGCCGTGGGGGCCCTTTAGTCTGCTTCCTCGGCTGTAAGTTCAAGGTGCCAGGCGGTCGTGATAACGGTCGCCTGGCATTTTTGTTTTCGTAGCCGTCGAAACATTTTTTTGGTTTCCGCGTAACACCCCGCCGGGCTGCCGTAATAGACGGTGTCGCAGGAACAACTTGAACCTGCCAAACCAAAAACCTTTGCTCGAATTTTTTAAAAAGGAGTCCCTAAAATGTCCACGAAACTTATCAACGCGATCCGCACGTTCCACAGCAATGAAGAAGGTCTCGAAGCGCTGCAAGTTGTCATGATTATCGCCATCGCGGCGATGGTTATGGTCGCCTGTGCGACGCTCGGCCAGAAGGCCGTTACATGGATGGGCCAGCAATGGTCCACGTTGCAGGGCACCAGCATTTCGTCGACCTAAACGCCTGCAGACTGCCTGACAAAATTGAACGAGTCGTAACTCCTGGCCAGGTGGCCCGGCTGAACTGATCATTCGCCGCGGCCACCTGGCTTGTTTTAACTTACGCCAACCCAAGCTACATTAGTCACTGTGCTGCGATGGACCACGCACCAACTTTTCCCGCGAGCCCGATGAATCAGCTGGCTGCGAATATGACATCTAAGTCGCTTTGGATCCCCGCTTTGCTTTGGCCGCTGGTCGTTGGTCCGGTGTGGTGCTTTGTCTTGCACGAGCGTATCGGCTGGTTCGGTACGCTGTCCGGATTCATCCTGTTGTCGACGCTCGTCGCCAGTGCAATCACCGATATCAAATACCAACGCATCTACAACTGGACGACCTACACCGCGTTCGCTTGGGCAATTGCAATCAATATCTTCGCGTCGACAACCGTTCGGTCGGATGACTCGGTATTGCCGTCGCTCGAACCGGCGAGCACCGTTGGTCCGGCAATGCTGGGGGCCGTCGGCATTGGCCAATGCCTCGCCGGCGCCGGTTTGTGCTTCCTCGTGACCCTTTTCGGCTACGATCTTTCCGGCGGCGGCGCTGGCGATGTCAAGCTGGCGACAGTAATCGGCGCGTTTCTCGGCCTGCATGCCGGAATCTTCGCTGTCGGCTATAGCTACATCGTTGCGGGCATCGCGATCATCGCATGGACTACCTGGAAGTACGGCCCCCTCGCACTTGCTAGAGCCGGCATCCGCAAGATCGGCAACTTGCTCGGCCGGTTTTGGCCGTTCCCGCACACCTCCGAAGACCAAAAGATCTTGATGACGCCCGTTCCGCTAGGCCCGTACTTCGCAATTGGAACCATCCTTGTGGCTCTGGAATTGGTACCAACATGACCCATCGATTCAATACACGCCGGCACAAACACAACAAAAATCGGCGCGGCATGATGAGCGTCGAGGTCGTGACCTCGATCGCCGTGATGCTGCCGATTTGCGGCTTCCTATTCTTCACCGGCATCAAAATCTGGGCGGCGCTTTTTCAAACTATCGATACGCTCGTTTCCTGGCCATTTTTGTAGCGAGATCACATGAACCGTTCCGTCAAGCATTTGCGAAGGCCACGCCGCATCGATCGGCCCACCATGCGCCGACTCGCAATCGATGAAGACGGGGCCGCGTACACCATTTCGTACGTGATGGTGATCCCGCTGTACGCGCTGCTGATCTGCATGATTATCGAATCGGTGCTGATGATGACCGCCAAGCTCGGCACGGTGTACGCGGCATTCGCCGCAGTGCGCACCGCCACCGTTTGGTCGTCTGCTACCACATGGGAAAAAGCCGAGAAAAAGGCCAAACTTGCGGCGACCAAAGCTATGACGCCGTTCGCCAGCGGCACGCAGGGCGGCATCGAGAAAGCCGCCAACGCCGAAGCGATCTCCTACGAAGCCGCGTATCACGTATACGCGAAAAAGCCGATCTCAGACAAGTTTCTCCTCAACAAATACGGCTACGCTCAGGAGCACGTGAAAGTGCAGATCGATGGTCCACCCACCGATGCCACCGCTCCCATCACCGCCAAGGTCACGTACGAATTTCCGTTCAACGTTCCCGGCATCGCGCGGTTGTTCGGCAAGCGGGGCGCCGACGGCAAGATGTACTTTCCGATTACTTCCGAAGCCACGCTGGACAACGAGGCCCCACAAGACGGACGCAAAACGATTGGAATCGGGTATGGAATCCTCGAATAGATTCAAAGCGGAGTTGCGTCGTAATCGTTTGCGCCGTGGCGGCGCGCGCGGTGGCAAGATCACGATCGTTACGATTTTCGCCATCCTCGGCCTCATCGTAATGGCCGGCTACCTAGGCAACATCGGCCAGGTCGTCACGACGAAAGTCTCGGCCCAAAACGCGGCCGACGCCGTCGCCTTCTCCAGCGCACAGTGGATGGCCCGCGGCATGAATGCCGCCACAGCCACGAACCACATGATCGGCGAAGTCACGGGCCTGTGCGTCGTTATCGAAGCCTTGGGCGGACCGGAGATGGACGCAGATATGTCGCAGTACACGCCGCAAAATAAAGCTTTAGACAACGTCATGGATGCGATCGCCGATTTGGCGCCTGCGCCTCCGTCACCTTATTTCACGTCCATTCTTCGGGAGGTTGAACAACCGCTAGTTGAAACGATTCATGATACGATGGTGCCAAAAAGCCAAGACGAAAGAGAAAGCAAGGTCTGGGCGACTATTTATGACGCAAAGCTGCAACTTAAATTCGACGTCGACGAGTGGCTCGGCATCGAGGCGCTGTCGAATTTGCTATTTCTGATCCCGCCACCATGGGGCTACCCGGGAGCCGCCATAGCTTACGGTGCGCATATCGCGGGAGATATCTTTCTACTTAAAGACGGCGAAGAGTGGTTCATCTTACTGGCGATCGAAAAAGTCGTCGGTACCGGAGTCGGATCCAAGTTCAAAGACTTACTGGAAACCAAGTTCATCCCTGCGCTCGTCGCGCATGGTGACTTCATTGCAGGCCAAAAGAGCAAACAGCCGGACGACGATACACCGCCGGCTGGCGGAATCGTCAGTACGGCGGCCAACGACGCTGTCGACCATCTGGGGAAAACGTACGCCGTGAAGGCCTTCCTCTTTCCCGAGGCGGCCCGCTTCCACATGCCGATCCAACGCGAGCCCGGCCCGTCACTCAACAAGGGCACGCAGTCGGACCCAGACACAAGTGAGTGGGGCAACGACTCGCCGTTGACTCTGCCCGATACCGGCGATTTTCAGTCCAAGGTTCAAGACAAAGTCGATGGCAGTCGCAAAAAAATCACAGACCAGATTACTAACGTTACGAAAGCTCTAGCGCTCCTCGACCAACTGGATGCCGACATCGCCAAGCTAGAGAGTCAGGACGGTGTGACCGCCGACGAACGAACGGCCTTCGAAACCGAAAAAGGCGAAATCGGCAAGGCTCGAACCGATGAACAGAAGGATCTCACGACGCTGAACGAACAGCTGAAGAAATACGACGAACAACAGACCAGCACTAATCAGGCGATGGCCGCGATGAGCCAAATGCCTTCGGAGACTGGCAATTTAAGCGCGGTAAAGGCGGATCTGGCCCTCACGCCGGGGCAAATGAAGAGATCAGAAGAGCGATACACACAGTGGGCTCGGGCCACTTTTCCCTATGTTGATTCTTTTCGCGCGCCGGTCCTCGCGATATTCGACGCTCAGCTCGGTCGCTCCGGCGCCGCGGGTTTCTACGAGAAGTGGACCAACCGCTACACCCTGACGAAGACTTTTCAGTTCCGAAGCGGTTACCGCTTTCATGGTAGCCGCACTACCGCCTCCTGGAGCAAAGACGAGGAGCCGCTGGCCATCTACGTAATGCAGGACGCCTTCGTCAAAGATGGCGCGCGCCGCGACCGAAAAGGACACGAACCTTGGACGCTCTCGACCGAAGCCGGCAAACAGCAAGCAGAAAAGTTGTTTACCGTCATCGGCCTTACCCACCGCGACGTCAAACCACTTTTTTCGCCCGTCATTTACCCCAGCGGCAACAAGCACGGCGCGACGACGTTTGCCCAAGCCGTTTTCTATAACGGCAACGAGCAAACGCCGGATCCCATCAATGCAACTTCAGACGTCCAGGCCAAACTCGGTTGGGATACGCTTAATTGGGATCCGAACAGCAAAGCGCCCGAGTGGGGTCATCGGTTGGCCCACTCCGACAAGAAATGGCCTTGGGAAATTCTGAAGTCCGATAGTTCCAACTCGTCGAGCGCCAAAGTCAAACTCAAT
>JABDGM010000134.1 GCA_013286045.1 Planctomycetota bacterium
TGGACCGCACCTTCGGCAAACGATTCGGCGATGCCGCCTATGCGTTCGAGGAACTGGTAGCCGAGTTAGGGGCTGCGTTCCTGTGTTCGGCGTTCCGGATCGTGAACCGGCCGCGCCCGAATCACGCCGCCTATATCTCGCACTGGCTTGATATCCTCGGCCGGGACCATCGGGCGATATTCACGGCGGCGCGGATGGCGCAAGAAGCGGTCGAGTATCTTAGGACGCTAGCGGCCACGGACGACGGCCGGCAGTAATCTCATTCTCACTTCATTGACCTCGGCACATGCCGAGGTCTTTCTTTCAACAGCACTCTTTAGCTCACTGACCAGATTGAGACGGTGCCTGTTCGTTCCAAATATGGAACTCAAAATTGACGGTGTAGGGGACGCCGTGCCCGTCGCCCTCCGTGGTGAGAAAGCGAACCTCTCCGAGGTGCCCCTTGCGGGTCCTGATGCAGCCGTATTCGCCGCTAGATAGCATCGAGAGGGGCGTCCCTCCCGACGCGGGATACGACAAAAGCCTGCAATCCTTCGGGGCCAACTTGTCATAGCCGGGGGCCATGATTATCGCCGCCCCGTTTTGCCCCAGCAAGGTCGTCCCCGCGCGCGAGCCGTCCGCGCTTTGGAGAAGAACGTCCGCGTCCTTTCCATTCAAAGCTGCCGCGCCATTGTCAAAATCGAACATGGCGGTCTGCCGAATATGTGCTACGCCCTGGGCTATCTCGGTCACATCCGGCGATGCGGCTGGCGCTCCCGGTGCGCTTGGTGCCGCAACCGGCGCACCGTTGACCAGCACGATGCCGGGATCGGCATATTTCGCCTCCAGCATCGTCCACTTTCCGTTGTCCGGATCGAGATACATCTTCATCGTTGCAGTGCCAGAGCCAGAAAAACTTACCCACGGCACGTTCGGCTGCATCGTGTAGCTGTAGCTGCCCGCGAACATCTTGACGCGCCCTTTGCCCGGAACATCGGCGTCATAGCTGTTGGCATACGTCCAAGAAGGTGAAGCACGATGCGCAAGCGCTACCGTCGTACCTGCGTGTATTGGCCCTGAGGCGTATTGCGTAACGGCGTCACCCACAACGACGCAGGTATAGTTCCTCGTCAGCGGTCCCGATGGACTGTTGGTGTAACTGACGGAATAATTGGCAAAGGTGATGATGCTATTGCTGCGAAGCCAGTCCAAGGTTTGCTGGGCGCCGGTGTCGTAGCCGTCGATATGCGCGCTTATCGTCGGCGCCGGGCCGTATCCGTTTTCCGGGCAGTGCACGTTGCCCTGCGTGGCCCAATAGTCCACGGGGCCGCCTTTGAGCGACTGGATATATCGCGCGGCCGCGAAATTGTCCTGGTCGAGATGCAGGTAGATAGGCTGGGTGAAGCCAGCGTCAGCCGTCGCGATGTCCTTAAGCGGGCCAACATCATCGCCTTGCGCCGCACCGTTTCCAGCAACCGCGCCCTGTTGATTATGTTGCTCGCCACGGCCACAGCTTGCGAGCGCTACGGACGCTGCAATGAACAGCGCGATTGGAAACGCGCGAAACCCGGCCATTACCGCCTCCGATTGAAACAATATGGCCGATATTGTTAAGGGCGGTGCGTCCGCTCTACGCGATCTGTGGACGGCGGCTCAACACGTATTCAAACCGTGGGAACTCTTTGAACAGTTCTACCGCGAGATCGTCGAGGCATTTTTCAGGATCGGCGCGCTGTCCTATAAGGGAACAGCCGCTATCTCATCCGTAATGCCGTGTTCGTCCAGAAACGCGCTAGTAGCCACTTTAGTTTTAGGATCAAGCCCTGCGTTTCTGACCATTTCCAGCACCCTTTCCATAGTCTTCATAATGCGCCTCGGCGTGATCGAATTCATTTGCGACACGATTGCGTCGATAGCCCCTTCGTCAAATGGCTTGAACGCTTTTGCCTCAGGCTTTGAAGCGCGATCAAAATTCAGGATGCCCTTAATGAACTCCTTGGCTTCATGCTGTGGCAATGTTTGCATCACGATTTGCCGCGAAACACGTGAAATGACCCACTCATCGAAAAACAGACTCACAGACGCGACTGATGCGGTGAAGCCCAGAACGAAACCAAATCGATTTGGACAGCTATCATAGAGATTTCGAATGATTTCATTCGTCATCCTCTGCTCCTTAGCAGTCGCATCAACAAGCAGATTGAGTTCATCAATCAGAAGATAAGCCGCCTTCTTCCAAGAGCGATCAATATTTCCGACCTGGAAGTCCATCACGAATAGATTAATAAGAGCTGCGAATCTGGACACCATGCCGAACTCCCCGATTTTGGGAGGAACCAAAAGTGCTTCAACCGCATCGTCGTCTTCGGCGTGCACAATCTCCTTCGCTAACCCGGAAAGTTCGCGAGATGGAATGATTGCCTCAAGGATTTTGTCCTTTTCGGTTCCAGCATGAGTTTTCCGATACTCAATACACAGCTCGTCTAAAAACTGCCTAAACCCATGTATGTCATTCACGATCTCACTCTTGCCCACTACGTCCCGGGAAAACGTCGCGGTAAAGGATATCTTGTCGTCATTGCGAAGTGTGCCAATGTGATAAACTACGGCATTGTACGTGTCTTTCTTCTCGACCAATATCTCATGCCGGGCCCACATCAGTGCATGTGTCTTTCCCGCACCTAACTCGCCATACAGAAGCACCAAATTCGAATTTCCGATAAAATCCGCGCGGCACTGATTTAGTGCCCGAATAAACTCTGTCTTCTCGGTTTCGTAACCCACCCAGATTCCGGCTCGCGGATCGCTGTCGAGCAATGGATTCTGCCTAAATGGGTTGGTCTTTAAATTGCCAGCCGAATAGAAATCCTTTGGAGAAAGGATCGCCGGTTCCTTCGTCATGCTGAGTATCCTTTCAATTTCATCTTGTGGCCCTGGAGGTCCGTCCCTCCCTTTAGAAGTTCGTCTGCATAACTATGGAACGGGAGAAAATGGCGTTCCGAGAAGTGATAACAAAGTTCTTCATTTTTTCCCACATCGCCGATACCTAATCCGTGATGCGTTAATTCCGCGGACCCCATCAATGCTGTAGGACCAATCTTCTCCTCGCCCTCCCGCGTTTTGGCCCGAAATTCGGCGACGCGGAAGAGATACAATCTGGACTGAAGATTTTGCACAAAATGAACGATTATGTTTCGTCGAGCCAAGTCGTCAAAGAACTCAAAATCGCCTTCCGGCGCGGGCCGCGTTATGACCCTAACAACAGCGCCATCCTCAATCGCCCTGTCCAAAAATCGGCCGATTTCACCGGAAATACGAAAGAGGGGGAAACTCAACCTCGGTGAGACCAGGGTTATCTCGATTTGAGGTACATGATACATACGCCGTACCGCGTCCCTCAAATAGGTCGGCCGACTGTTTGTTAAGATGCGCTTCGATATCGCTGTTCCCGCCTCTCCCAGTTGAGCCAAAAGTTCTTCGGGAATATCGCCGACCTCTGCTTCACTCTCCAAGGACTTTGGCGCTGGAATGCCGTTCTCCTTGCCTTTGCCTACGATCCGATAGAGATAAACGGTATCCCCCTTACGGATATAAATTAGCCGTAGCCCAACTCCGCTCATCGAAACCCAGCGGATGTAACCGTCCGAAATTCCGTCGTACTGATGATCATTACGATCGAATTTGAAAACGCCCTTATCATTGAAGACGTGGCTAAATGCGTGCGTGGCCATATTGGGGTACTTGCCCTCTTGGAGATCGCGAATAAATTCACGCATCAGAACCACTTTGGTTTTAGGTTCTACGGCCATTCGTCCCCGCCCACTCCATTAAACGCAGTCCACCCTCGGTGCCGCGTAACATCACATAATCAACTTTTCGGTCCTTCCGCGAGAACTCCGCTTTTAGGAAGGTCCTAAAGTCTGGAAGCTGTTGCCCGCCGCGCCGCAACCAGAATGCTAGCACCGGTTCAGCTATAAAAAGAGGCAAATCGTGGCGGATCGTTCCTCGCTTATCAACATTGCGATAGAGCGCCAGAGTCTCCGCCAACATCGATATCACTGCTACTCGGGTGGGCGCCTCTTGTTCCGCGCCCTGAATTGATGTTTCGCGTGGTACAAAAATACCGGAAACAACATTGATAACGTCCCAGGGAGATATGTCGGCCACCCCTAGATCTTTTGGGGGTAAGCTCATTTTTCGAAGTTCAAAACCGTACGGCCAGAACGCGAACCCATGACCATGTTCCGTATCAAACGACAGGCCGACTTTCCTTGCGCCATTCAGCAGCGCGCTTCCCGTTTCAGTCAATCCACCAAGCGATTTGTTAAATAAGCCTAGGTCCTCGGCCCATCCCCGCCTTGTGACGCAAACTTTTTCGACATAATCGTCGGATATAAAAATTTCCTGTTCCGTCCATTCTTTGTGTTTCGACGGACCGCCGTTCGACCACATCAAACGCGACTGCTCGGCGTAGGACATCCGCTTTGGCTTTCCGTCGGCCTCTGTCTGGTTTTTTATCGCTATAGACTCCATAACACGTCGGATGACTGAGGCCTGCTTGAAATGCGGCCTCACAACGCCGCGCTTAAACCGGATTAAATCTTGTAGTTTCTCCAACAGGTCTGACGGATCGAAGTTGACCAGCAGCGCGTTCAGAAAAATATCTCCATCTGCTTCCAAAAGCTTTTGCGCTAACACAAATTTGAGCGCTACCACATGGGCGTCACCATCAGCCTTCATAGTAGTGGGACGCTCGTGACCGAATAATATGCCAAGCACTTCCAACCCCGGCAAAACGTGAATTGCGCTGTTGTACCTTCGAATTAGGTCCAGTGACGAATAAAAATCAGCAATATGTTGCTCGGCTGTAGAATTACGCCCCCAGCTCTTCACAAGCTGATGCCAATCACCACCCGTTACGGTTCCCTGGCTTAAATAAAGTTCAACCAGCTCGGATACTCGCAGGACCAAATACTCCAGGCCAACGGAATAACCGATCTTGCGAACTAAGCCATCGTAAAGTTCAGACCGGACTGTAGCCGCCATGGGATGTCACTCTTGGTCGAATTCTAGCCAGGATGGCACGGCTTGTTGCTTGATCTCCAATAAAGCACTCCCCTGCATCCAATATGCGGATCATATCGGTGAACTCCTTCACGTCGCTTCCATTTAGCTTCAATGACTGCAATGCTTTCGTTGGTACGCGATTTACAGCTGCATTGATATCGGATTGGAAAGCCAGTCGGTGTGTAAACGCAATATTCACTTGGCTTAGTATCCGATCGTCGATAGCAGACGGTTGTTGCGTAGCGAGGATCAGGGACAGGCCAGCATCCCGGCCTCGTTTCACATATTCGACTAGTGCATCGCGAGCGGGCATTTGCGCGTCGGAGGGCGCAACAACATGCGCTTCATCGATGACAAGCCACACCTTCGAAGGCAATGAGCGTCCATCACCGTCACGCTCAAAGAAGGCTTCGTGCTTCTTTTTGCGGTGATGCTGCCCCATTATAGTGAACAGCTGACGCGCCAGGATGCTCGTGACAAGAGATTTGTCCACGTCTCGAATATCTCGGAGCAAAAAGACGTTGCACCTTCCCGGCACCAGCATATCGCTTATTTTCATGCCGTCTTTTTTGAAGAGCCCGGTCTTATGGATATCGTTAAGCTTGTACGCGACGGCTTGGCGGGTGAGATCCGCAACGTTGCGCCAATTGCGATCGGACTCTATGTAGGATATTACATCATCGACGCCGAAGTTAGAGCCAAGGGCTTCGAGAGCGACTCCCAGAACATGCCCTTGCGGAGAATAGACATCTTGTCCAATTAGGGCGCACCACTCCTCGTGCGGTACCTGATCTGCCGAAAGAGCGAACACTTGCTCGGTACCCGTGATTTTGTCGGTACCTGGTGGAATGAAGAGCGCCAGATCAGAAATGTAATTCGGAGGTATGTTCCATTGCCGGAGTTCCTCCAATTGCGAGGCATTTGCCGGAATGCCTCCATTGGGCGGGTATCCCAATGTCCAAAACTGACTCTGCGTGTCTATCAAAAACGTAGTAACCGGCTCAACCTCATTTTGAATAGCTGTTTCAGTGTTAAGTTTGGACACGCCTTCCACCAGCACACCAAGATCAAAGCTTTTTCCGCTTCCTCGCGTGCCCGTGATGTAGATGACGTGCGGGAAAGACACGTCCAGCCACAGATCCGCGCTGAGGAGATTGGTTCCCGCAGTATTTTCGAGAACCTTGCCCAAATAGATCAGGTGCCTCGTGGATTCTGACGATTTCGATCGCCCCAGAATGACATTGTTGCCCTTTGCCACATGGCAGAGCTTCACGAACTGATCGGCGGTTGAATATTGCGACTTCTCGAGTACCTTCGAAAAGCGGCTATTCGCGGATTGATTGAAGCTCATCCCTATAATCCCGATATGAGAGAACTTGAGGGTTGATTCCCTGGCGGATATTCACAACGCGGGTGGGATGGAGAGCCCCAATAAAGTGTTCATTATTAGCCGCAGCAACGATAGCGATTTTTTTCAGTCGGATTACCAACCTCCGGAGGTTGTGAGCTACGATTTTGGCTGATAGAGGGTCAAGATCAGCGCCGAACTCGTCTATCAACCACAGCCCTGCCTTACTGAGGCACATGTCGGCCAGCATCGCCCTATAACGCTGACCACGGCTAAGCAGCGCAAAAGGCTTCACGTAAACAAACGCTTCTGACAGTCCCGCGAGATTGAGCGCGGACATTGCCTGTTCAGGCCCCCACCGATCGGCGAAATATTCGATGAGAGGCTTTTCACTTTTAATCGGACGGAGCCACGCGGCACCGCCAATCGGTAGCTCTCGCTTCTGAAACGCAATCGACACATGGGCCAGATTCAGCTGAGCGTCCAGCGACTTGAGCAACATACTTTTTCCGCTTCCGCTCGCTCCAGCTACAAAAACAATGTTTCCAGGCTCTGCGGACAAATTGAACGGCTCTAGAATCGTCTGCTTGATAGTGTCTCCTGCCAAGCCGAACGCTTCAAGAATTGCACGCACAGTGTCGCTGCGCGGGAGCTC
>JABDGM010000135.1 GCA_013286045.1 Planctomycetota bacterium
TTCTTCCTTCGCGGCGAACTGGCGGGCCAACTGAAGCTGATTCCGGCGGATAGCGAGGAGCAGCACACATGGGCAACCGAATTTTTGTGGGCGTGGTGGTCGTGCTCTGGGCCGGCACCATGTCTTGGCTGATGGTCGCCAGGATTCTCCCGCCATTCTTTCATGGCGATCCGCCAACGCACGGCGCACTCGTTCGGGACACGCCATCGTGCTGGGAGATTTTCTACGGCGGGCGATCGGTCGGGCACGCAGTGAGCCAGGCCGTGCCGGGCGCGCTGGGGACGACGGAAATCCACAGCCGGATTCTTCTGGATGGTATTACGGTTAAGGAGCTCGCGCCGCAATGGATGGGCGGGCTCGTGAGGGCGCTGGGGGAGGTTTCACTCGATGTGCGGACCGCATTCGTGCTAGATTCGCTTGGGAACCTGTCCTATTTCCGCACGGAAGTGCGACTGAATGAATTGCCGAATGTGATGCGCGTGTATGGCAAGGTCGACGGCCCTGAGCTGAAGCTGCGAATCCAGTCGGGCGAGGCGACGAACGAAGTTTCGTATCCGGTGCCGTCGTTCTCGCGATTGTCGAACGAGCTGGTGCCCGACCCGAAGCTGTTGCAGATTTATGTGGGGCGCAAGTGGCAGCAGGAAATCTACAGCCCGTTCCGTCCGCCGGGCAGCGCGCTCGAAATTATGCAAGCGGAGGTGGTCGAGGAACGGATGATCGAACACCGCGGCGAGCGTGTGAACGCGCGAAAAATCGAGTACCATAGCATGTCGGCGGCGGGCGTGGCGGCGAAGAACACGCTGCGTGCCGCGGTGTGGGTTGCCGACGACGGCATGGTGTTGAGGCAAGAAG
Organism: Planctomycetota bacterium; assembly: GCA_013286045.1. Taxonomy (GTDB): domain Bacteria; phylum Planctomycetota; class Planctomycetia; order Pirellulales; family Lacipirellulaceae; genus JABDGM01. Next base: position 853 of record JABDGM010000135.1, read on the forward strand.
TTCATTTGATGGATGCGAAACTGCGGTTCGAGCGCTGCACGGAACCGGGAATGCGGAGCTTCGCGGAACGGCTCTTGGATGTCGATTCCGTTGCGACCGTGTCGCGCCACGCCGCGAGTGGTAATGATTGAGTTTCAGCAGGTTTCCCGATCGTACGGCGAAAAGCTTGCCGTCGATAATCTGAACTTGGCCATCAACGCCGGCGAGCTGTACGCGCTGTTGGGCCACAACGGGGCCGGTAAGACGACGGCCATCAAGATGCTCGTCGGGCTAATTCGACCTGGCGCGGGGTCGGTGCGCGTGGGAGGCTATGACCTAGTGAGCCAAACGCGGCAGGCGACCTCGCTGATTGGCTACGTGCCGGATGAGCCGTACTTGTACGACAAGCTTTCGGGGCGCGAGATTCTGAATTTTGTAGGCCGCATGTACGGGATGGATAACGAGCAGGTGGAGCGCGCGGCGGAGCGGGAAATTGGACGTTTTGAGTTGGCGGAGTTCGTCGACGAGCTGACGGAGACTTATTCGCATGGCATGAAGCAGCGGACCGTATTTGCGGCCGCGCTGTTGCACGCACCGCGGGTGCTGGTGGTGGACGAGCCGATGATCGGGCTCGACCCGCACAGCATGAGGTTGGTGAAAGACCTCATGCGAAACGAAGTGGCGGCGGGGATGTGCATTTTCATGTCGACCCATACCCTGCAAGCGGCTGAGGAAATTGCCACGCGCGTCGGCATTATGAGTCACGGCCATTTGTTGTTCGACGGAACCATCGATACGCTTCGAGAGCGGTTCCCTGCAGGGCAGCAATCTTTGGAAGCCATGTACCTCGCGCTCACCGAAACGAAGGGGAAGAACGCGAAAGCCGAGGCGGTATGAGTGCGGGCAGCGCGGATGATTATCTGGCGCCGGCAATTGCCGTTTCGGGCAGCGGCGCGATGCGCGCAGTCAATTGGCCGGCAACATTGGCTAGCTTGCCAAGCGAAGATCGCGAGGCGCAGCTTCTGTGGCGGCTGCGGTATCGAACGGCGCGGACGCAACTTGCCCGATTGTTCGTCGACGCCCGGCTGCGAACGATATTGGTGTCCAGTTTAAGCGTGTTTTTTTGGATCGGGCTGTTTCTGTTGTTCTACGAGGGGTTCACGTTCATTGTGGACAATGTCGGCGTGCCGGGTGCGCCCTACCATGCGCAAACCGTGCAGTTTGTTTTTCATCTGTTCTTTGCGTCCCTCAATATAATGTTGATCTTTTCGTCGGGCATCATTTTATATTCGGGGTTGTACAACTCGCCGGATGCGACGCTGATGCTGACGATGCCGATCCGGCCGGAGCGGATTGTGCTGTTCAAATTTCAAGAGGCGGTGTTCTACAGCAGTTGGGGATTTTTTCTGCTTGCCAGCCCGATCATGATTGCCTACGGAATCGTGGCGGGCGCGCCTTGGTTTTATTATTTACTGCTCGCGCCGCTGATTGTTTCGTTCGTTTATATTCCCTGCAGTATTGGCGCGATTTGCTGCTTGTTCGTGATTCACCGGTTGCCGAAATTGCGGCGGATCGTCGTGGCGGGCGCGCTTTTGCTCTTGGTGTGCGCCGTTACGCCGTTGGTGTGGCGGACGGTGAACAGCCCGCAGTCGCGGCTGTTCGGCACGGAGTGGTTTCAGGACACGCTGTACCGGTTTCGATTCACGCAGCAGGAGTGGCTGCCGAGCACGTGGTTGACGAACGGGTTGCTCGAGGCGGCGCGGCAAGGCACGACGACTGCCGCGGATGAGGCGACCGACCTGCCGATCGTGCAAAGTATTCTGTACCTGGCGCTGTTGGTTTCGAACGCGCTATTTTTCCACGTGCTTACGATTTGGGCGGCGAAGCGGTGGTTTCGTGCGAGCTATGCGAGCTTTGCTTGTCGCGTGCGGCGAAATCGTGTGATTCGGCGGTCGCTGGCGGATCGAGTGATGTCGGCGTTGCTCGTGGGGTTCCCCCTGCCCTTGCAGTTGCTGTTAATCAAGGATTGGCGGCTATTGCGGCGCGATCCGGTGCAGTGGTCGCAGTTCTTAATCTTTTTCGGCTTGTTGGGGCTGTACTTTTTGAATGTGGATCGGTTTAACAATCCGCATAACGACATCGGCTATCTCACCTGGATCAACATGGTGAGCTTTTTGAACTTGGCGGTGGTGGGACTGATTTTATCGACGTTCACCACGCGATTCATTTACCCGATGATCAGTTTAGAAGGACACTGTTTTTGGATTCTCGGACTCTTGCCGATTGATCGCGATACGATTTTGTGGAGCAAGTTTTGGTTCGCCTCGCTTGGGTCCTGGATTCCTTGTTCGCTGCTGGTGCTACTGAGCGACGTGATGTTGCGTGTGCCAATGATGGTGGTCGTCGTGCATCAGCTGACGTGTGTTTTGTTGTGCTTGGGGTTGGCGTCGATCGCGGTCGGGTTCGGAGCGATGCTGCCGAATTTTCGTGAGACGTCGCCATCGAAGATCGCGGCGGGATTCGGGGGGACGCTGAACCTGGTGTTGAGCGCGCTATACATCATGGTCGTCGTCGTGCTGACCGCCCTGCCCTGCCACTTTTATTTGCTCGCTGGCAAAGGGCCGTGGGGGGCGTCGTTCGTTGACCCACAGTACCTACGGCTGTGGCTGATTTTGGGGACGGTGGCGGCGATCATCGTGGGTGCGATCGCCACGGTCGTGCCGCTACGGCGCGGCTTGCGGGCGTTTCGAGTCTTGGAATTCGCGTAGAACGCGATCAGGAATCGAGCAACTCGCGGCAAATATCCCGGAGTGGATTCGAACCACTAACCTTCGGCTTCGGAGGCCGACGCTCTATCCAGTTGAGCTACCGGGACAAGGTATTTTTGATGCCCTGCGCTACATTCGCTGATTCTTGGAGGACTGCACTACAATTCCGTCGGCTGATCGTTCGTTTCGGAACGTCGCGCATGTCTCCAGCCAGGATTGTAGTGATGCCCCTCCTCACCCGCAAGAAACGTGTACCAGAGGTTCGGTTCACCACGTTATGGAGTTTCGGATACCAGTCATCTATCGCCGTGATGGTGCGCCGGCCCGGTTCAGGTTTCAAGTCCACGACGAATCGGACGGGGTTATGAAACGCTATGACAAGTAGGTTGCTGTTCACTTAGAAGAGCGCGACGTGCCCCCCTTGATGCGTCTGGAAACGAATAGTGCTTAATAACTTGGCTGTGGTCACCGCCGACTTTATCCAGTACGAACGCGGCCGCATCCAGCCGATCGTGGCCCCGCCCTCAGAGCACAATCGAGTAAAAGCAATTCAATTCGCGCCGAAATTGGGATCTGAGTTTTCTCCGATACCTCACCAAGAAGTATTGCCACGGCGCTATCGGTCGATTGAAACTTGCCGACCTGACGCTTGTCGATGTCGAAGGATCCAACTTGGATTGCTCATACTGCCAAACCCTCCAGTGGAATTGGATTGCCGTCGTGTGCGTCACGGCCGGCCAGGCCGAGGTAAGAGAAACGATGTCTGGCTTGGGTGCCTCAGGGGGCCGTCAAACCGGGCAACGATGAATGTCGCATCAACCCATTTTTCGCGGTACTTTTCGATTACTGACTGATCTGACAATGGGTTACGGTGATCTGGCTGAGCATCATCAATCTAAAGTACTTCAATACGGGTAAATTGCTCTAAGATTTGGGCAAATCGCAGGCAGGAAATTCTGTTACAATAGTTCTAACTCACATGCCCTCAGCTAGTGTAGAGGTTTGTAGTAGACCGAGAGGTCGACGCGCCGACCGGAGGCGTGCTGTTACGTGGCGAGCCAGTGGTCGTCCCGGCCGACTCACAAGACACAATCAGCGGCGCGAGCAGTAAATAATAAAACCAAGGCGCGCCCGCCACGATTCCGTAGGCAATCATGATCGGGCTGGCAAGCAGAAAAAATCCCCAACTGCTGTAGAACACCGCCTCTTGAAATTTGAACAGCACAATCCGCTCCGGCCGGATCGGCATCGTCAGCATCAGCGTCGCATCCGGCGAGTTGTACAACCCCGAATATAAAATGATGCCCGACGAAAAGATCAACATTATATTGAGGGACGCAAAGAACAGATGAAAAACAAACTGCACGGTTTGCGCATGGTAGGGCGCACCCGGCACGCCGACATTGTCCACAATGAACGTGAACCCCTCGTAGAACAACAGAAACAGCCCGATCCAAAAAAACACGCTTAAACTGGACACCAATATCGTTCGCAGCCGGGCGTCGACGAACAATCGGGCAAGTTGCGTCCGCGCCGTTCGATACCGCAGCCGCCACAGAAGCTGCGCCTCGCGATCTTCGCTTGGCAAGCTAGCCAATGTTGCCGGCCAATTGACTGCGCGCATCGCGCCGCTGCCCGAAACGGCAATTGCCGGCGCCAGATAATCATCCGCGCTGCCCGCACTCATACCGCCTCGGCTTTCGCGTTCTTCCCCTTCGTTTCGGTGAGCGCGAGGTACATGGCTTCCAAAGATTGCTGCCCTGCAGGGAACCGCTCTCGAAGCGTATCGATGGTTCCGTCGAACAACAAATGGCCGTGACTCATAATGCCGACGCGCGTGGCAATTTCCTCAGCCGCTTGCAGGGTATGGGTCGACATGAAAATGCACATCCCCGCCGCCACTTCGTTTCGCATGAGGTCTTTCACCAACCTCATGCTGTGCGGGTCGAGCCCGATCATCGGCTCGTCCACCACCAGCACCCGCGGTGCGTGCAACAGCGCGGCCGCAAATACGGTCCGCTGCTTCATGCCATGCGAATAAGTCTCCGTCAGCTCGTCGACGAACTCCGCCAACTCAAAACGTCCAATTTCCCGCTCCGCCGCGCGCTCCACCTGCTCGTTATCCATCCCGTACATGCGGCCTACAAAATTCAGAATCTCGCGCCCCGAAAGCTTGTCGTACAAGTACGGCTCATCCGGCACGTAGCCAATCAGCGAGGTCGCCTGCCGCGTTTGGCTCACTAGGTCATAGCCTCCCACGCGCACCGACCCCGCGCCAGGTCGAATTAGCCCGACGAGCATCTTGATGGCCGTCGTCTTACCGGCCCCGTTGTGGCCCAACAGCGCGTACAGCTCGCCGGCGTTGATGGCCAAGTTCAGATTATCGACGGCAAGCTTTTCGCCGTACGATCGGGAAACCTGCTGAAACTCAATCATTACCACTCGCGGCGTGGCGCGACACGGTCGCAACGGAATCGACATCCAAGAGCCGTTCCGCGAAGCTCCGCATTCCCGGTTCCGTGCAGCGCTCGAACCGCAGTTTCGCATCCATCAAATGAACTTCTTGCCTCAACACCATGCCGTCGTCGGCAACCCACACCGCGGCACGCAGCGTGTTCTTCGCCGCCACGCCCGCCGCCGACATGCTATGGTACTCGATTTTTCGCGCGTTCACACGCTCGCCGCGGTGTTCGATCATCCGTTCCTCGACCACCTCCGCTTGCATAATTTCGAGCGCGCTGCCCGGCGGACGGAACGGGCTGTAGATTTCCTGCTGCCACTTGCGCCCCACATAAATCTGCAACAGCTTCGGGTCGGGCACCAGCTCGTTCGACAATCGCGAGAACGACGGCACCGGATACGAAACTTCGTTCGTCGCCTCGCCCGACTGGATTCGCAGCTTCAGCTCAGGGCCGTCGACCTTGCCATACACGCGCATCACATTCGGCAATTCATTCAGTCGCACTTCCGTGCGGAAATAGGACAGGTTCCCAAGCGAATCTAGCACGAATGCGGTCCGCACATCGAGTGAAACCTCCCCCAGCGCCCTCACGAGCCCGCCCATCCATTGCGGCGCGAGCTCCTTAACCGTAATACCATCCAGAAGAATCCGGCTGTGGATTTCCGTCGTCCCCAGCGCGCCCGGCACGGCCTGGCTCACTGCGTGCCCGACCGATCGCCCGCCGTAGAAAATCTCCCAGCACGATGGCGTGTCCCGAACGAGTGCGCCGTGCGTTGGCGGATCGCCATGAAAGAATGGCGGGAGAATCCTGGCGACCATCAGCCAAGACATGGTGCCGGCCCAGAGCACGACCACCACGCCCACAAAAATTCGGTTGCCCATGTGTGCTGCTCCTCGCTATCCGCCGGAATCAGCTTCAGTTGGCCCGCCAGTTCGCCGCGAAGGAAGAA
>JABDGM010000136.1 GCA_013286045.1 Planctomycetota bacterium
AACGCAGAGGTGGTTTCATTAAGCATTGTCACCAGCGGCGGTCTCACCGGATCCGTCGAAGGAATCAGCGACGGCATTTGTACCGTATCTCGATGGGGCGCACCCGGGTTAGAAACGAATCAGTGGGTAATGAATGGCCCAATGTCAGAATGGACTTACTTTTTTTCATTCAAATGGGAGAATTTCCATGCCATGAATGAATTTGCCGCTTACGAAACGGGCGAAAACTTTCGTGTGCCAATGGACTTGCTAGAATGGCCAGGCTGGGGTGAGTTATATAAGGGACTATTTAACCAACGCATTTATGTTGGCCCGCCACTATAGAGGCGATGGCAGAATCTGAGAATAGCCATGCGGTGGATGCTCGCCGTTCCCTTACTGCTTATAGGCGTATGGATTATTGTGTCCGGTTGGGTGCTCGTATTCCAATGGTTTATTCAGAAAAAGCATTCATCGATAACTCCATTAGTAGGCGGACTATTAACAACGTTGGGTCTCCTGCTGATGCCGTCTGGCTATCGCACGCTGTGGTGGATGCCTCTTGTCGTTGATGTCGGTTGCATACCCTCGCTCGTGCTTGTTTTGATACATGTTTTGCGTCGGTACTTGAGACGAGGGCGCTGAAAACCTTTTAGAGGCAGTTTCAAAACGCCCATTGCGATTGCAACGCTAGCGAGTTCCTCGATGATTTCGATGCATTCGCGCGCGAAAATTAGGTTCTGAAACCGCCTCTAGTCGATCGGGGTAGCTTAATGTGTCAAAGCACAGTCAGCAAACCGTCGGCGCGAAGGACTATCGGCCTATGGGTAGCGAAGAACGGACAAAGTATCGACCAATCGGTTTACTTCAATACGCATTACCACATCACCTGGCAGCCTTACTTCTGATAAAGGAATTCAATGCGGCTCACTACGGTTCGTTAGAGGGGCATTGCGACGCATAGCAGTCGATTGTAAGGTTCGGCCAGTTTACCTTCGCAGATATTATTTTGCCGCCCACCCCAGCAACACCAAAACTATCGCAACGAGCGTAGTAGTAATTAGAAGATCGCGAAGGCTGAAAGAATTTGAGAACCAGGGAGCGGCGATCACTAAAAGCCATGCCACAACGCCATGCCAATAGTACTTTCCGTAAAACCAAACCAGCATTTCAGGGTCACCCGACGTAGGATGAAAACCGGCTAGCACCAGGAATGCGGTCCCCCACATCACTGACCAGGCGATTCGTAGGTCAGGGTGTTTCATCGGTGCCAAGCTCAGATCTATCAAAAAACTTGAAACCGGCGAGCATCAGCGGCTTGCGAGTCTCGGGATAGTATTTCCGCAGGATCGGTAGTACATCATCGATCCACGGTCCTTTGTCCTACTCACAATTCCCGTGCCAATAGTTTGGAGTGCGACCAGATTAAAGTCATCCGGATTCAATAAAGCATGAGTGATATGGTTTCCAACAAGCCAGATTCCGCAACCGCTCATGCCAGGTGCTCCTCCGACATCGCGTACACGTCGGCGTAGATCGGCTCGGCAATATCGCGTCAGTCTTCGTAGCTGGTCGAACTTCGCCGACATAGTTAACAGCTTTGGTCGGAATTCAGTTGTCATTGCGGACCGACGCTATTTCACCGTCGCCGGTATCGTCGTGTCGCCGACATAGAAGCGGACGTAAATGGTTGCGACCGATGCAATCTGCTGCGCGTATTCGCCGATTTGTTCCAGGTCAGTTAGGTCAACTTGGTTGGCAGCCTCGGCCGCGATTACATCCTGTGCTGCTGCGAGGGCTTTCTTCTGGCTCGCTAGCGATCGGTTAAGACCGGGCAACGCCATAGTGGCGTTGTGACGAATCAAACCGGTATCGGCCGGATTCGTACCTGTCGCGGTCAAGTTAGCTTGCGCCGTTGCAACTTGTGTTTGCAAACCGCCAAGTCTAGCTGTCATTGCGGACATATTCTCCTTAGCTTGCGCCGCATCGTCCAACGCTCGTGATAACTTCTTACGGATCGTGGTCGCCCGATTGATCGTCATGGGCTGAATGCCAACGCCCGGTAGCGAGAACTGAGGACGTAACTCGCATATCGCGGACCTTGATTGGTGAGTGACTCTTATCTCGATAGCTGCGCCCGCGCCATTAATATGCAACGGCAGTTCCTGAATATAGCTGGAATGATTCGTTAAGTGACTTGCGACGATGACGTATTGCTTCTGGCCAGGGTTCGCATCGAGAAGATTCGGGCTGAATCCCACATCGCATAGCACGTTGCCAACTGTGGTGTCTTCGGGCGTTGCGATCACTTTAATCGCCGCGTCATTGAGCGTCAGACTGGCGATAGCGGAAGGCTTCGGAAGATCATTCGCTCCGAACTGCTCAACGGGTTTCTGGTGTATCGGCTGTTGCGGTTGAACTGACGGTGGTTGCTCGGGTGGCGGAAGAGTCGGACTGTCGGCAGACGTTGGTATATCACGCGGCGGCTCAGAATCGACGACCTTGGTTGACCGCGATGGCTCGACCGGGATAAAGCTCGACCGAATGACAGGCGGTCGGATATTCAGGTCACGTTTTGGTGTATCAACGGCGATTGGCGGCGTCTTAGCGAGCGGTGAGTTACCGCTAATAAGCGCGAGCGCGCCATAGGCCGCGAGAATTCCCATTCCGCCCCCGATGATGACCATTGGGAACAAGAACGGATTGGATTGTCTTTTTAGCGACGGTCGAAAAGTTGGACTCTCAACCGGAAAATCGAAGTCCATTGGCTCCCCCATATTCTGAAGACATCAGAATAACAGGCCGACAGCGTATTTCCAGCCCGGGAATGGCCACTCTCGCGGCAGATCAGAAATAAACTCCGGGATACCAATCTACAGGACCAACTGACCATGAACCGGATCGATGCAAATATGCATGATTCCAGACTTTGCCAAGTCATCCCCAGTAATTCAAATTGCCGAACGAACCAAAGAAGCGGGTGGCTCCAAATCCGACAAGAACGCTTTTCAATTCTTCTGACGGCGCACCGTAAACATCGAATTGCCGCCTGCTCGCCATGCTAGAGAATCTAGGCGCAAACCTTTCCGCGAAGTTCTGCAAATGTGTCAGCGCAGCGTGTGAGTCAGCATATCGTTCGTAGACATGCACGGTTTGGCCATCCTGGCTGACGAACCGCTGATAACTGAGAACGCCGCTTTCGGTTTTGGCGAATTCCACCATTTCGACCGTTAGCGCCAGAAACTCGTCTAGCCGGCCTTCGCTAATCGCGAGTTCCACTCGCCACGAGACCTCGGTGCTCATTATCTTCTACCCTCGCGGCAACTCAGAAATAAACTCGCGTATCCCAATATGCGTAACCGGCTGACCGGGAACCGGATCGATGCAGATATGGGTAATTCCAGCCTTTACCAAGTCGGTGACGCTAGGCGGCGGGATCCTTTGACGGCGTAGCCGAATTCGCCTCAAGTCGCTCGACACGCTCCGACAGGTCGAGAATTGCGCGACCGTAGTTTACTGTCATCATTCCAATAAGGAGGAATGCAGACCCCAAAACTCCCAATTCCGAATGATTGCTGATCGTCCCGTAAACAGTGACAAATAGACCCATCAATAGCGAGAAGGACCCAACGTATAAATACTGGCGGAGATTAGGCACGGCTTGACCCTTATTGGTACATGACTAGGAGATGAGCGGAAGGCAGTGTCCTTGCCCAGTCGCTCATTGTAATTCCCCGCTCAAGCGACCCTGTTGCATTGCAACGATTGACCGTCATCCCCGTAGAGAAAATAGCACGGATCGGTCATTCGGAATCGTCGTCTGGCATGGTCACCTCATGCTTCTGAACCGCGACGGTCAATTGGCGGTAAGTTACGAACCGAGGCCGACTCGTGAGGAGTGCGATAGAGCGAGTTGCATGAACGCCTAACTGCTCGCCTGCCCATATAACAGGCGAATGGCAGCGAATTGGGCACCGAGACTCGGGACCGACTCCTCATCGACGTCATCGCTATCGCCGCGCTCGCGACTAATGTCAAAACTCGCGGCATGTAGCGACGTATTCGTTCTCTTATCCACCACCAGCAGTAATGCATCATCGCGAACGCGGTCGTCAGCCACCGAACGAAGCAGCTCGGAAGCTGGCGCTGGCAGGACGGCGGAGTGCGAATCAACAGCTATTGACGAATACCCGGAACTAATCTGCTGTCGCGGTTTGGATGGCGACGCCGGTTGCTCATCTATCCGTACTTCGATTGCGGCGGATTGGTCGGCATCTCGGAGCGACACAGCAGCCGAGGAAAGACCCTCTGATGCGGTCAAGTTTGAAGAACCTGTGGCGGCAGCGGGAAGCGGGGGCAAAGTCTGGCGGAAGTGGGCGCGCCAGATGTCGTAGTCGGGTTGGTCGATGGTGCCATTGGCGTTGGCGTCGGCGGAGAGGTCGAACGTGGAGCCTTGTGTGGCACGCCATACTACGTAGTCGGCGGAGTCAACGGTGCCGTCGTGATTGAAGTCGCCGTTTCGCGCGGCGTAATCAACGGTGCCGCCGAGAACCTTAACGGCATTGGTTGTTTGGATGGAGATTGCGTAGCGAGCAATTCTGTCGGCGTCTTCACCGACGTAAACGGTGCTGACGCCGACCGGGTCGGTGTTGTCGAACGGCACTGTGAGCGGCGCGGCAGTTGTATCAAATGGCATGCCGGTTGCGTCTATCATTGTGGGACCGGAGCGATATCGAAACGTGCTGCTGCCATTGTTAAATAACTGGGCCGCTGTCTCGTAGAAGAGATTGCCGGCGACATTTTTCAACGTATTTCCATTGGGGAAAAATGCGCTAGGAGACAGGAGGAACGCGGTTCCGCCGTTGTACGTAATCGTCGTCCCTGTTTTCAGAGTATTTCCATTCGGATACTCGCTCGTCGAACCGGAGTGTATGGCAACCGTGCCGCCTTGCCAGTAGTCACCCGTCGCGTCTTCCAATCGTGTGCCATTCGGATGGAACCAATTGCCGCTTCCGTCCCGTAAAACTGCTCCGGTATCGTAATAGTAGACTGAGCCACTCCGAACGGTTGCGCCATTTGAATACTTCGCGCCATCCGGTATATCCGAAAGGTTGTGGCCTGTCGGGCGAAAATCAGTCACTTCTGGCGCGAGCGAATTCGTTGAGGGAACGGTGTAGTAGTCGCCCAACAAGCGATCGCCGTTGGCGATATTCACGTAACCAATTTCGTAGCTCACGTAGAGGGCAACCAAATAATTATCCTCTTGATCGACCGTGTAAATTAGGTTCGCAGCGCTGCTGTCGACAACCTGCGCGAACGTCGTATCGAGTGAGCTAGCTAATATTTCACCTGTCTGCACTGCCTGCGCTTGGTGGCCTGCCGTGCCAGTCGCGAAGACGCCGCTTGACATCAGGCCGCTGCCGTCGCTGGCCCACACGCGGATGCTAACTTTTTGTCCGGCGGCGAGGCCGGTGACGTCGTAGTAGTTGTTCACCGTATAGGTGCCGCTCGACGGATCGCCGGGTGGTGACACGCCGTTTGCCACGGCCAATCGATAGCCGGTCGTCGTGCCGCCGCCGGTGGCCCAGGTGAAGCGGAGCGAGGTTGCGTTCGGCGCGGTGACGGTGATATTGAGCGGGTTCGGCGGAAGAACCTGGTAAGTTAAATGAAATTCGGAAACGTACGCGCCGGTTTCATCCGACACGTTGTTCGCTGTCGAGAATACGTTGTCGGATTGATAGCCTTCGACGTGCGTATAGTATTCGCTGGCGCCGATATCTTGAGTGCGGGTGAAAGGAGTGAACGACAGGGTACCCGTGTCGTTGTAGACATTGCCACTGGCGTCGACCATCACGGTGTTATTGGCGTAGCGAATCGCGCCGGCCGATTTGAGCGTGGTGCCGCTGGCGTAGAAGTAGTCGGAGGAAGCATTGCGCAGCGTTTGGCCGCCGACGTATGAGAGGAAGCCTGTAGCGGCGTTGTCGAAGGTGGCGCCGCCTGCATAGAGCAAGGAGTTTGAGGCGTCGCGGAGCGGGGCGCCATTGGCGTGGTAGAGGAGCGAGCCGGTTTCGAGCTGATTGCCGTTGGACCAGAAGAAGTTGCCGCTGGCGTTTTCGAGCGTGCCCCCGGAATCGTAGGTCCAGACTCCGTTCTGGCGCATGATCGAGCCGTCCATGTGGTAGATGGTGTTGCCGCCATTGGTGGCGATGACCTGGCCGTTGGAGTAGGTGAGGCCGACCAGATCGCTGATGTTGCCGTTCGGCGTCACGTCGAGAACTAGAACGGTGCTTGTTCCTGGATAATAGTCGGCATTTAGCCGATTGCCCGTTTCGGGATCGATGTAACCGAGTTCGTCGTTTGGGTGATAGAATATTTTGGAGTGGCCGGCATTGTCTGCGGTGAGGAAGGTGATTTCGCTGCCGGCGCCATAGTGGTAGACCTGCGCAAACGTGGGGGCGAAGGTGTCGGCGATAATCGCCAGCAGTCGGCGATCTTCGAGGGATTCGAAGCGGAGGCGGCGCCACGTAGGCGCGTTCAAGTGTTTGTTTGATTGCCAGTGCATTTTGAAGGCTCGTGGCGCTGGTGAAAAGTAAACCCGCGGCCAGTATAACGATCCCTCGATAGAAGGGCAAAAACTGGGAGCACTATTCTTAGTTTCGGCACGACAAATCATCGTATCCCGCAACGCTACTTACATAAAAAAGACCGCCCGAAATCCAGCGTCCTTGTTCGGCAACTTTCGAGTCCGGTAAGATTTCGGCTTGGCGCGTCGGTTCAGTTTATTTGTACTCTACGATGGTACTGCAAGCGGAACGC
>JABDGM010000137.1 GCA_013286045.1 Planctomycetota bacterium
GGGCGCGATGGGCCTGGAAGGCGACATCGAAAATCCGGGATCGAGCCGCATCTTTTCTAAGTACCCGGAGTTTCTGGGCGACGAGGGGGCGCGTGCGTTTTTCTGCGCATCCTGGTGATCGGCGTCGCCAACGCTGAAGAACTCGACCGGCTGATGGATCTCGATATCGACGTGCAGAAGCGCAGCGACCAGGAACCGGCGGATGCGCTCGCCGCGATTGCGGATGCGCTGCCGGGGCTGGGGATTGTGGCGGCGGTGCTGGGCGTGGTGATCACGATGAGCTCGATCGGCGGAGCGCCGGAGACTATCGGGCAGAAGGTGGCCGCGGCGCTGGTGGGCACATTCCTAGGCATCCTGCTGTGCTATGGCGTGGTGGGGCCGCTGGCCGCGCGGCTGGAGGCGAATATCGAGGAGCGCTCGCAATTCTTCCAGGTGCTGCGCGCGGCTGTCACGGCGTATGCGCGCGGCGCGGCGCCGATTCTTGCCGTGGAGTACGCCCGCCGCTCCATTCCCGTTGAGTTCCGCCCGACGTTCATCGAGCTGGAAGCCGCCATCCGCCGCGATGCGAAGATCCCGGCGATGTCCGAGCCAGCAGGGCTCAAAACGGCCAAGCCGGCGCCGGTCGCGGCCGCCTCATGAGTTTGCGATGCCGGCGAAAATCCCAATGAGCAAGCGCGGACGAAGCGGGGCCTGGAAGGTGGCCTACGCAGATTTCGCCACAGCTTTGATGGCGCTCTTCATCGTGCTGTGGATGATGAATGCGAGCACGGCCGTGAAGAAATCGGTGGCGGGATATTTTCGCGACCCGCGTGGCTTCTCAAGTAAGAACGGCAGCGGGCCCGCCGGAACGGGCGAAGGCCTGCGCGTCAACCCTCAGACCGCCGCCGACCTGCAAAACCGCATCGAGCAGGCCCTTCGCGCCATGCCCGATTTCGGCAAAATAGGCCAGCACGTAAAGCTCAGCGTGACTGGCGAAGGCCTGCGCATCGATCTGATGGAAAACGATAAGGGCATGTTCTTTGTGACCGGAAGCGCCGAGCCTACGCCCACTGGCCAGGGCCTGTTGAGCGTGCTGGCCACCCAGATTGCGCGGATGCCGAACACGATTGTGGTGGAAGGCCACACGGACGCTTTGCCGTATCGCAATGCGCGGCCCGAGAAAGGCTACAGCAACTGGGAACTCTCTACCGACCGGGCCAATGCCGCGCGGCGATTGCTCTGCGCGGGCGGCGTTCCGGCGGAACGGGTCGTCGAAGTGCGCGGGTTCGCGTCCCAGAAGCCGATCGAGGCGAACGCGCCGGAAAATTCGCGCAATCGCAGAATCTCGATCGTGGTTCGGCTGACGAATGAGTGAAGAATGGCGCAGCCTATTCGAATAGACGAGTCCGCTCGGCAAGAAACGGTCCGTGGAGGCACGCTAACACGTGAACTAAGCGGAACGGCGCATCGTAAGCGAGCGTTCGATATTCGTACACCGCACACCACGCTATTTCACGTGTACTGGGCGGCGGCTGTTCGGGAAGCCCACGGAGGCGAAAGCGCCTATATCGCCTTTTTAGTACGCCTAGCGACTTTTCATAATACGGGGTGTAAACCCTAAGGCCATCGTACTCGAGGAGCTTAAGCTAGGTAAGCTCAAGCTGACGACGTTCTTGGTACTTGGAATGCCGAGTAGCAATTGATTACCGCTCGGTGACATCGCGACACTGTTAAAGCGAGAGGAAGTCTTTACAATCCCGATGAGCGTTAACGATGTCGAGTCGAATGTGGCAATCGATTGCTGCAGGCCGTCCCAGTTACCGACGACGTCACAAGCGATGAACAGGAGCTTCCCATCCTGCGAAAGTGCGCCTCCGACGCCGCCAATAAATTTATTCGCGATTGGACCAGCGCTTGTCGCAACCAGGGTCCCATCGTTCGAATTCACCTTCCAAACAGTGCCGTCTAGCCGCCCAAGGAAGACGAACGGAGCGCTTCCCCATACGACCGCCCGAATGTCACCTGTCGCATGCGCTTCGTGAGTCAACAGAATCGGCGGAGGCGACGGGAGGGCGAACGTCTTCACGGTACCGGGGTTCCCGTTGCTGTCCAGGGAGATCCGATAAATTTTGTTTGCGCCTCCACATACGAGCACGATGTGGTCACTAGCGCTGGCATTCAAAGAAGAAGAAGCGCAATCTCCCACGGTTGCTGTCCCTGTGAACTGGAGCGCCGACGTGTCAAAAGCCGATACGAAGGTGACATCCGGCTCACCTTTCGCAGAGTGGCGCTTCAGAATATATAGATGCCGCCCATCGGGTGAAGTGACCATGTCGGACGGGGGGAAAAACCCGTACTTTCCATATCGATCCTGATTGTCGACGGTTTCTAGGATCGCGCCGCTCGAGCTGTCAATCACCTGAAGCACGTCTCTGTTGCCTTTCACAATCGTCGCCGCTAAGTAGAGCCTCGTTCCGTCCGGCGAAACGGCCAAGTCCGGCGAGTTGTCCGTCGCGACCGACTGAAGCACGGTGCCAGACCCTATGTCGAGCTTGAGCACGTGGCCGCCGCCCCCATCTGCTGTTACAATCCAGGCCGAAGAGATGTTCTGAGCCCAAGCGTACGCCACGAACGATGCCACGACGACCATTCGTAACCAAATCTGAATACCATTTCTCGGACTGCTTACGTCTTTCATATTTGCTCCTGAGAATTAGGTTCTAAGACCTAAGTACTACTTCAAACCGCGCACCCAAAACAGCAGCGACATTGAGAAGAAGGCAGCTAACAGTAGCCCGTTTAGGAGCGCGACCACAGGTTTCCAATAGGAAATGCTCGGTATCCTCTCCGCTGCGCACGGCCCCCGTCTGAAAGCCAGTAAAGTCCCTCCCCTGGCAAGACCCAGAATGGCAAATGAAACTACGCCAAAATAGGAGTGCTTAAAGAACACGAGCACCGTCAAAACGTAAAAGGTTGTGAAAGGAACTCGCGTCCCAATCCCGAATCCCAAACAAATCCCGTAGAGGGCCGCACAGGACATTGGAGAATATCGAATAGACCAAGCCTTTGGCACTTGACGCCGAATCTGCGGCGCAGGCAGCGTCCATATGCGTAGCTCGTGGAGAGAATATAGTCCTGCCAAAACTGCAGCAACAAACAACTCAAGACTCAGCGACTTCGACTCATTTAGTCTGGACGTGGCTTTTTGACCCAACAATACAACTAAGAGTCCGAAGACGGAAGCTCCCAGTGTGCAGGCGAGGCAGTATATCCAGCACACGACGTCTTGCGCTCCGTATTTTCCGTCCCCATGAACCATGGGGATGATGGTTCCTACCATCGACAACCCTCAAGGCGACCATAGCGATGAGATTCCAACTGATATCCCGAATATCGCCATCCACAGATCTAGATCATACGAGATTAGCCTCGTTGGAACTAAGACACTAATGACCATGACAAATACCGCCGCGACGGCCGCCAACTCAAACCGCTTACGGCGTGCCGGGAGGACTGGGTAACTCGTTTCAAACATTCTCCACCGTCGATCCTCTAAATCGCCTACTGGTTAGCACTCGCCGCCGATGAGGGCGACCGTGCACTGGTATCCGGTCAGGCCACCGCACCAAGCGGGCTGTGACGACCCGTTAGCACAAAATGGGTCGCAATCGAGGTCTCCCTTAAGGTTGCTGTTGCAACAATCATCGTAGGTGACGCTGTAGTTGTTTCCCATTCCGTCATTGCAGCATGACGACCATCCGCTCTGCTGTATTGCCGTACCGTCCGGACACACGGCAGGTCCCCCGCCGCAGTCGGTGCAAAGGGCTCCGTAAATGCCACACAGATACCAATCCTCACAACTGAACTGTGCTTGAACCGTCCGCAGTTTTAACCGGCGATCCACCGGTAACTCCGGAATCACCACGACGCCAAGAGCTCCGAGAAGAATGGCGCTGCACTTCGCAAGAAGACTCCGACGATTGAAACGCGTCGCCAACTTGCCAACGGCCTCGTCAATGAATTCCGTCAGGCCGTCATGGCCTGTTTCGTCATGTTCAGACATAGTTTCTATTTGACCTCCTTCGCTAGCTTCGCTCTGATCGGCCGACCCGCTATCCGAGGGGGCCAGCCCATATCTTTCGCGCGCTCGTCGATAGCTCTAAAACGTTAAGGATGGACTCGAGATCTTCCAGGCTATTCACCATACCCTTGGACACAACGATGCCGTCCGAATCGATCAGTAAAGCGTACGGGGCAAGCGCGACCTTGTATTTAAGCATCGGGAGCTTGCCAGGAATGTATGCAAAGTTCAAATGGTTAGCCATCAAGAACCTACGTCCGCCCTTATCGTCTCCAGCAATGCCCGCCAGTATGACCTCAAGCCGAGGTTCCCGCTGGAGGCTCAGGAGCGCCGGAGCAAGCTTGGCGCAAGTGGTGCATCCCGGAGACACGAAGACGAGCAGCACGCGCGAACCCGCGGCTGATGGAATATGCACAAGTTCTCCCTGAATTCCCGTCGCTTCTAGGGTCGGGACGCGCTCGCCTATATCCGGGCCGGCGTTGGTCATCCGAGCCTTCCGAGCAGGGACCCGAACTGTCAGAACGCCGACTTGGCGCGCAAGCGCAAGAAACCCAACGGCCAGCAGGGTAACTAAGAGCCAAAGAATAGATGACCGGCGAGCGAATGACGTCGGAGACCACCTATGGCCTGCAAGGTCGAGAGACAGAGGCTTAGTCCAAAGACTACGACCTTGGCCGCGATCATATCAACGGCACTTGGCGAACCTTGTTTACTCATCCCAACAACGGCGAGCGGGAATACTGCCGCAGCGAGCATCGCTATGTTCCGGATAAGGCTCCGCCAGCTTATCGGCTCACTCTGCTTGGCCCCAAAGCACCCACAGTTTAGATCTCGGCGACCCCGTAACAGATTGATCAGGATCGCCATCGCGAAGCAAGTAACCAATAACACGGCCAGAATATCCGGTAAAATCGGAGGGCCGAACAGGAGCGCCGTCGCGGTGGCAATTTCCCATGCGACGACGGTGAACGCGATCGGGCGCGAAAGGGCGCTAGGGGCGACCTCAAAGCTTCGAACAGTCTCTACAAAGGAAGACAGTTGAAGTATTTTAGGGAGAGATGCACGAAGAAGGATGATAGCCAGGATCGTCCGGGATACAATCGGGCACAAAGCTAAAAACTGCATGGCACAGATACCTTCAATGCGGTACTCGTTTATGCGGTACTCGCTAACGAAGACTATATCGCACAGCTAAGATTGTCAATCAATTTTTATTTCATCCCGGTTCTTTTTCATGTCAATCCATTGGATGTGCTAAAACAGACCCGCATCGAGCATGCTCGTTGTACCTGCGCGTTTGCCTTCGATGTCACGAATGGTGGCTGAGTGAGAGCATCGATATCGTCGGAGCCCCAGGTCAGCGATGAGTGAAAAAATGGAACACAAACCAGCCTCATCGAGGTAGATGACGCCTTCTCGCTTGCGTCATAGCAAGCGTGCGACAAAAGCCCTAGCGAACCGTCAGCATCACCACGCCGTGCGGCGGCACTTCGGCGCTGAATTCTGTGGCGGCTTCGACATCTTTGTGCGCCCACAGATCGCGCACCTTCGGGTTCTGCTTATTAACGCCGACCTCGCTCCACTTCACCGACATCTTTGCGGGCTCCTCGCCGCGATTGAACAATCCGACGGCCACGCCGCCCGCGAGCTGTCTCTTCCACACTTCGCGGCAGGCAATTTGCGTTGCAGGGCGGTTGGCTGGGGCCAGCGTGCATTCGCCGTCCTTGCGCACGGCGGACCCTTGCATGCCTTCTTTATCCTGATCGACGGCGATCACCTCTTTGTTCATGAGGATCTCTTTAGTCGCGTCGGTCATGTTGCGAATGTCGTTGCCCGCTAGTAGCGGCGCCGCCAGCAACGCCCAAAGGCTCATGTGCGTGCGATATTCGGTATCCGTCATGCCGCCGTTTCCGATCTCGAGCATGTCGGGATCGTTCCAGTGGCCGGGTCCGGCGAATTTTTCGCGGCCGGTCTGATTGTCGAAGCCGAGGCTCGACATGGACCACCAGCGATCGGTGATATCGCCCGTGGTGCGCCAGAGATTGCCGCCCGCTGCGGCGCCCCACTGGCCCACATCCTGCCATCCGTATTCGCACAGGCTGTAAATCATCGGCCGCTTGGCCGCGCGCAGGGCCAGCGCCATTTTTTGATAGGCGGCTTGCAACTCCTCGGGGTGATAGACCTCGGACGCGCTGCACCAATCGTATTTCAGATAGTCAATGCCCCACGCGGCCCAAGTCTTGGCATCCTGCTCCTCGTGGCCGTAGCTCGCGAGGAATCCGGCGCAGGTGCGCGGACCGGGTCCCGAATAAATGCCGAGCTTGAGGCCCTTCGAGTGGATGTAATCCGCGAGCGCCTTCATATCCGGGAATTTTTCGTTGGTGGTGATGTTCCCGTCTTTGTCGCGCTCTTTGCCTTCCCACGTGTCGTCGATGTTGACGTAGACATATCCGGCGTCGCGCATGCCGCTCGATACGATGGCGTCGGCCATGCCGCGTACCGAAGCGTCGTCCACCTT
>JABDGM010000138.1 GCA_013286045.1 Planctomycetota bacterium
GTCTCCAAACCCGCGCCGTGAACCTTCCCGGTCATGTGTTCCTACGGATGGGAGATCTAGTTATTGAACCGGTTAACGGTAAAACCATGACGACTAGCGCGCATCAAGAAACGGTCGATTTCTACTGGGGAAAAGCGGGTGATAACTGGAAACAGACGTTCGGTAATACCCGCTTCTACGAATCCGGAAACCTGGGTTTGGTGAGCGAGATCTACCTGGACGATTCCATTGCCCAGGTTCGAAAGAAACAATTTGAATCAGCCGCCGCCAAGATATTAAAAGCTTGCTGCCTGGACTCAAAAAACCCGATCGTTGCCCATCAGCTTGAGAAAAACCTACGTGTCTGGTTCGCCGACACACTGAAGCAGAAGAACTACGACAATGCCCAAGTAATCGCCGCCATCTACGGTCAACTCTTTGGCGATGACTCCAACAAACTCTTCATACAAGTAACCGCCGCCCGCAAGGTCGGACAGGCCGCGAAGAACTAACACAGCTGGCAGGCGAAATTCGAAAGGCGGGACTGTTGCGAAGCAAAAACCCATCGAATGCGTGCGTCAGGAACCGCGGTACGCCCGCGGGCTCGCGACTTCCGGCGGACGGCGCTACTTCCCGTTGCTCCGGAGCTTGGGCAATTACAGAATCCTTTCCGCATCCAGGATCGTGCTGCAAGTCGCCGCCCCTTCACAACACGTTTGCAACTTCCTTACAACAAGGTCGAACGAGCGTTAAATCCGAATATAACTGTTATTCCCGGAAACATCGATCTTGGAAAGAGATTAGTTGTCGTCAGACCCGAGGACAGGTTTCTTTGGGACGGGTACCGGAAGTCGAGGTACCCATGGACGGAGATTGGTACGCCGTCGACCAAGTGCTCTTTGACGATGGCCGCCTTTTGCTGCGCCTGAAGTTCGTACGCACCCATGAACCCGGTCTGTTCTGGGCTCGATCCAGGTAATCCACTTAGTCTTAGACTTTGCGGCCTCGCCGTAAACAACACCCTCGTGGTTCGGATTGCGCCAAATCGATTGCCCAATCTCTTCTCCGGTGTTTCTCATGAACCATGCGTAATCTAAAAAAAGGCCGCTCCTTCGAACCGCCATAGAGAATCAACCGCCGCCCGCACCGCCCAAGTTATGGCAGTGCGGGCGACTGAATGCGACACGATTTTTCAACAGGCCGGCCATTCAGCCGCTGACATACGATGCCAATCGAACACAAGTGGCCGACGCGGCTCAGGATCGCAATTGACTTCCAGCGGATCAGCGACGCTAAATCCACAACGCTGAATTACGGCTAGGCTTTCGCCAGTCGCCATCGCGACGGCTTCCTCAAATTCACGCTGGCTCATAAGATTCTCCTATTAAACTGAAAGTGCGAAAACGAAAAAAGCGGCTGCCCGACGCGGTGTCGGGTAGCTGCCATGCTTTTTAGAAATGCGTAAGCGCCGAAAAGTCCGATGCTTTCGTTATTCCCCTAGTCGACTAGGAGTTTGGCGAGTGATTCGATCGCTTCGTCACTCGGTTCCGAGTCGCCTTTATCTTCAGTTGATAGTCGCCGCTGTCGCTCACGCAGGCTGCTCCGTGTGCGAGGCGAGGAATTTTTTGAGCGCGCCAATCTCATAGCGGACGCAGCGCTTGAACCTGACGACCGAAATTGGTCCGCGCGGCGCGCTCAATTCCCACAGTGTTTTTTCGTAAACTCGGATGTACTTCGCGGCCTCCGGTGCAGTGAGAATCTTCTCCTCATCATGCGACGAAAGTGCCGGAAGGTTTTTGCGAGAAGTCCGTCGCGCCATAGCAGCACCCTCGTGGTTGAGCGGGTGCTGCGCTACAAAAAGAGACCTCGCGCGCCCGCAGAAAAAATCTGCGCTCGTGCGAGGTTTACGGGTGGGATGCTAGTGCGAAACCGCGGTTGCGCTTGAACTAGGTCCGACTTGCCGGATCGCCTTGCGTCTATTCGACTCGGATTTTCTCCGTCGAATGAGCCTGTGTCATCGGCTTAAATTGTTGAATCACCGTTAGTGTACTATTGTAACGAAAAGTGTCAAGCAGTTTTACGCGGCATGCAAATCGGCCGCCGTGATCCGGATCGTTGCTTCACCCAAACGGCAACAAAGGGAGCCGACCTTTCTCGGCACACCTTTCTTGCTTCAGAAAACGTGTGTCAGGACGGTCGATATTCGACACGTATCACGGACCATTGAGTTTACTGCACTACGCACGTCGGCGTGAGCACGTCACCAGCGTTGCCGAGATGAGCATGACCATCGTCGTTGGCTCCGGGACGACAGCACTCGTACCGGCCCCCACGCCGTCGCCAGCGGTTTGACCGAAGTGGGCACGCCACACGTTGTAATCGTTCTGCGTGTACGTCGTGCCGAGACCGTTGCGCCACACCACATAGTCGGCTGCGTCGACGATGCCGTTGTGGTTGTAGTCACCGACCAGCGCGGTCACGGGCGCCAGTTCGAAAGTCATTCCCGAGCCGTTCGAGAGGGTGCCATCGCCTATAATGTATGAGCCGCCATTGGCCCCGAATGCATCCGCCAGGTTAGTCCAGCCAGCGGCCGTTAGTCCGCCTTGCACCAAATTGCCCAAATCGTGAAAGCCGGCGGCCTCGCTCCACAAAAACGCATCCTGGGTTGCTCCGCCATTGACGTTGTAAGTTCCCAAGACGACGCCGTTGTCGCCGAGGTAGCTGACCGAGCTGGAAGCAAATCCGGTGGCGCTCAGCGACGAAATCAGGTTGTAAGTCACTTGACTGACCGGGTCGAAGAGCCACGAGTCGATGCCGTTATCCGATGACATTGAGGGATCCGAATTGCCGTTGTATCGCTTGGCAGTACCAACAACGAAGCCGCCTGCGTTGAGGAACAAGGTATTGTTCACCGAGGTGCCGCCTACCTGCGTATGTACTTTGTCAGTCAGCCCGATCAACTGCGTTGTGTTCGTCGATGGTGAATAAAGCCAAGTATCCTGTCCCCGGTCCGCGCTGCCGCTGTAGCGTTTGGCGAAACCGATGACTTCGCCAACCGCGTTCATGCCGTTCACCTGGTTGAACGAGTAGCCGCCGGTTTGCGTGTGTGCGCCGTCCGTGAGGCCGATTACCTGAGTTGAGTTGGCCTTCGAAGAATAGAGCCACGCATCCTGGCCCTGATCGGTGTTCCCGCTGAAGCGATTGCTGGTGCCCGCGACCTGGCCGGTGTCGTTCAGTGCGATCGGCAGATGGTTAAAATAGCCGTCAGATTGCGTGTGTGCCGCATCGACCAAGCCGATCTGCTGGGTTGCATTCGTCGTCGGCGAAGAGATCCAGGCGCTTCGTCGACTCAGCGTAAAACCACCGTCGCTATAGAATGCCGTAGACCCAGCGACCTGACCCGTGGCGTTCATTCCGCTAGGAATGTTTACCGTGTATCCGCCGGATGGGTCCTGGAGACCGATACGTTGCGTCGTGTTGGTCGTCGGAGAATAGAGCCACGCGTCATATCCTAAGACGGGGCCATTGCCCGTTATCCGAGTTGCGGTGCCGGCAACCTGTCCGGCCGCATTTAATAAATTCGGTTCGTTGACTGAGTAACCGTTTGGCCCTCCGAACGAGCCGTTATACCCCGCGCCGGTGAGGCCAATTATTTGCGTCGTGTTGGTCGCAGATGAATACAGCCACGCATCGTGCCCCGCCAAATCACCCGTTCTTCCGGCATATCCAGCGACTTGGCCCGAAGCATTCAGATGGTACGCCTGGTTGTAGTAAGATCCATCCGCCTGCGTGTGTGCAGCATCGAGAAGACCGATCACTTGCGTTGAATTCGTGGCTGAAGAAAAGAGCCAAGCGTCATAGCCAGTAAAAGTGTTTCCACTGTAGCGCGCGGTCATGCCTAAGACCTGACCGGCGGCATTCATGTCTTCGGCATCATTGACAGCACCGCCTACCGTTTGGACGTGTACCGCATCGGTGAGGCCGATCAACTGCGTCGAGTAGGTGGTTGGGGAATAGAACCAAGCGTCCTCTCCGCCAACGTTGCGGGATGCTAAGCCGGTAACTTGACCAGCGGCGTTGAGGATGCCTATTTGGTTCGCCGAGCCGCTCGGAGTCGTGTGAACCGGATCCGTTAGACCGATTTGTTGGATTGTGTATGACTGGGCATTGGCGATAGTCGCAAACCGTAGAGCCACGAACACAAACATGATTAGTTTTGGTTTCATTGAGAGTCTTCGCCGACAGAGAAAATTATTGAGAAAGGTGGCGCAAAAGTGCGGTCGCGGATAATTAGGTGAAGGTAAGCAGAATTGATCCGAAGCGCTCTAAGACTACATGCGAGAGAACGGGCAATTTGCCCCACGGAATCCGAAATATTTTCTGGATTAGTGCAAATCGCGGTTTAAGCAGGGCTCAGAGCTGAGCCAAAATGAATGTAATCAGTTTCCAGCCAGGAAGCGGAACGCCCGAAGTTGCCGAATTGTGTTCTGTAGTCGAGGAGCTTTACAGATGCTTTGGCTCAGTTGACGGCTGGCGGTTACCAGATGCTTCCGGTTTCGCCTCTGGGTAACGACGGACGGTGTCGAAGTTTTTGTCGGCCTCGCTTTGAATCTTATCCGCATCGGCGATCCGGCCAGCCGCCCTCAATGCCAATGCCCAATCGTGCTGAAGGTTGCCAAGACGTTTTAGGAGATGTCCCCCGGAATGGCCGGCCGGGTAAGGATCGTCCCCCAGCTTGTGGTCAATGAGGCGCTTGTACGCCGTGGAGGAGCGCTGGTAGGCCTGATCTGCCTCTGCAAGTCGGCTGACACCACTATTGGCATTCATAACCGCTCTAAAAAGTTCCGCGCATTCAAGAGTATAGTCGAAGGAATCCGGTGACTTTTCGAGTAGCTTCTCGTAGATCTCCTGAGCGCGATTCAGGAGAGGCAAGCTTTCTTGAAATCGACCTCGGTCGCTCAACGACGTGCCATATCGCAGATAGGCATAGCCGAGCTGCTGGACGTACTGTGAATTGGCCGGATAATCTGCAACGAGGGCACTTAACACTGCAATCGCCTGCTGGTAGCATTTTTCAGCCGCGTCCATTTCGCCCCAGCTCGCGTGCAACATACCCATCGTTCGGAATCCAATGCCGGTTTCGTAACGCAACATCGGATCGGGACTTTTTTCCTGAAGCAGCGCGTCATAGTACTTGATCGCCTCGCTTGAAAATCTGGCTCGCACAGCGGCTGGAACGGCATCTTGCCCTTCGGCGGTTTTCGTCATGAGCTCGCGGATGGCGACGCTGGCGCGCCAAAAATTCGTCTGAGCATGCTCGCGTTGCGACTCGGCGACAGCCAGCGCCTGTTCTTTTTCTGTCAGCGCCATCGCCTTTTCGTTGCGTTCTGCCGCGATCATTCGATTGCTGATGGACAGTCCGACTAATAGCAGCAGCAACGCGGCCACAGCGCAAGATGCGACCGCGAGAATTCCTTTGTTCCGTCGCGCGAATTTGCGAAAGCGATACGCAGCCGACGGTGGACAGGCCTGAACCGCTTCGTCGTTCAGATACCGCTCGATGTCGCGTCCCAGGCCGTTGGCAGATTCGTAGCGGCGATTGCGGTCCTTCTCCAAACACTTCATGACGACCCAGTCCAGCTCTCCCGCTACAACGCCCCCGAGTTTTTTGGGCTCTGAGCCGCGGTTGCTGGCGATACTCGGCAATTCATCGGTAGTGCTAAGTCGCGTACTGGGCTTCTGCGGCTCCTCTTCACGAATGATCCGCAACATCTCGTCGAACGCGGCCTCATTGAGCCGCTTCCGCGTGAAGGGCGTTGAGCCAGTCAAGAGTTCGTACAACATCACGCCCAACGAATAGATGTCGCTGCGGGTATCGATGTCAAGTTGGTTGAACTTAGCCTGCTCCGGGCTCATGTACTCGACCGTGCCGACAACCTGCCCGAACTCGGTGAACATCGTGCGTTCGGTCAGCCTTTGCGCCGTGGCCTTCGCCACACCGAAATCAATCACCTTCGGCACTGCGTGATCGTCGTACTCGGCGACGAGCACATTCGAAGGTTTGAGGTCTCGATGGATAATGCCCTTCTGATGAGCATGCTGTACCGCTTGGCAGACGGGCAGTAAGAGGTCTAGACGTTGCCGCAGCGGTAAGCGCTTGGTGTCGCAGTATTGAGTGATCGGCACTCCTTTGACCAGCTCCATTACGAAGTAGGGTCGGCCGCTGCCGGTTGTCCCTGCATCCAGGACGCGGGCAATGTTCGGATGGTCCATCATGGCGAGCGCCTGCCGTTCCGCTTCAAAGCGGGCGATCACCTGCCGCGTGTCCATTCCCGGCTTGATGATTTTCAAGGCAATCGTTCGCCGAATCGGTTCGCTCTGTTCGGCCATGAACACGGCGCCCATACCGCCTTCGCCAATCTGTTGCAACAGCTTGTACGGGCCGATGACTGTACCGGGGCCCTCGCTCAGAAGTGGCGTGGCAGTAGCCAGGTGGGCAGTCGCGTCGAACTCGAA
>JABDGM010000139.1 GCA_013286045.1 Planctomycetota bacterium
AGTTTGAGAATCGGGCGCACTTCTTCGGCATCGCCGCCAGGCTGATGCGCATCGTGCTGGTCGACCAGGCCCGGCGGCGGCAAGCCGCAAAACGCGGGGGGGGCAGGCGGCGCGGTGACTCTCGAAGACTGCATGGCTGTCTCTCCCGAACGCGCGCCGGACGTGCTCGAAATGAACGAGGCTCTCGACCGGCTGGCGGAGTTTGACGAACGCAAGGCGAAAGTGATCGAGCTGCGCTATTTCGGAGGCTTGGACCGCGAAGAAGTGGCTGCCGCCCTCGGCTTGACGGTTGCCACCGTAAAGCGGGATCTGCGGCTCGGCGAAGCGTGGCTGCGGAGATTCCTGGCGGGGCGGAACGATGAGTAACGGCCGCTGGCAGCGTGTCGAGGAGATCTTCCACAGCGCCGTCGAACTCGCTCCCGACGCGCGAGCCGCGTTTCTAGACGGCGAGTGCGGCGGCGATGAATCGTTGCGCAAAGAAGTGGAGTCGCTTCTCGCGCATGAGTCCGAAGACGGCAGCACCTTCGCGCGTTTCGCGGGCGAGGCGATGCCGGAATCCATCGCACACTATCGCGTCGTTGAGAAGCTGGGCGAAGGCGGCATGGGAGACGTCTATCGCGCGACCGATACCAAGCTGGGGCGCGAGGTGGCGATCAAGGTCCTGCCGGCCGGGTTCGCGGACGATGCTGCCCGGATGGCAAGGTTCCAGCGCGAAGCGAAGGTGCTGGCATCGCTGAACCATCCCAACATCGCGGCGATTTATGGCGTCGAGGATCGCGCGATCGTCATGGAATTGGTGGATGGCCACGATCTGCGCGGCCCGCTGCCACTGGCCACCGCGCTGAATTATGCGGCGCAGATCGCGGCCGCGCTCGACGCCGCACACGAAAAGGGGATCGTCCACCGCGATCTGAAGCCGACCAATATTCGGATCACGCCGGATGGGGTAGTGAAGGTGCTCGATTTCGGACTGGCGAAGGCGCCGGGAATCGATTCCGAGGATTCCGCCACCGCGACCGGCGCGACCCGCGCGGGCACGATCCTGGGGACGGCTGCTTATATGGCGCCCGAGCAGGCGCGCGGGCAGGCCGTGGATAAACGCGCTGACATCTGGGCCTTCGGGGTGGTGCTGTTCGAAATGCTGACGGGCAAGCGGCTCTTCGGCGGCGCCAGCGTATCGGACTCCCTGGCCGCGGTGCTCACCCGCGAGCCCGATTTCGACGCGCTGCCGCGTGACGTCCCGCCGCAGGTCCGCCAGTTGCTGGAACGCTGCCTGCGCAAAGATACGAAGACGCGTTTGCGCGATATCGGCGATGCCAGCGCGCTGCTGGATCAAGGTCAAGCCGTGCCGCCGAAGCCGAGCCGACGCTGGCTTTCCTGGAAGATGTCGGCAGCGCTCGGCTTTGGGTTACTCGCCGTCGGTGGTCTTTGGCTTCGGCTGGCGTCCCCTCGGTTCGGCAACCGGACGTCCGATGACCACGCGGTCCGCTTTCTGGTGCCGCTTCCGGAAAAGGCATCTTTTGGAACGTACGACCAGCCCGTTCTCTCGCCCGATGGCAAACTAATCTTGTTTACGGCCAGAACGGAAAGTGGTGGCTTTTTCGTCTATTCGCTGGACACCGCGGAAACCCGGCATATCCCTGGCCCCGAAGTATTTGGCTCCGCCTTCTGGTCGCCGGACAACCGCTTCGTGGCCTTTTATAGCGGCGGGGTCCTGAAGAGAGTCGATCTGCAGGGCGGTCCGGTGAGCACGATTTGCGACGCGGGGCTTGGTTTTGGGGGCGACTGGAATCGGGACAACGTAATACTGTTCGGCAGCAATCGCGGAGTAATGCGCGTCAGCGCGGCGGGAGGGAAGCCGGCGGCCGTGACCACGGTCGATAGCGGGAATGGCGAGATTTTTCACTCATGGCCATCCTTCCTGCCCGATGGCGACCATATCCTGTTTACCGTTTCCACATCGCGGGCGGATCGGCGAGGCGCCTATATCGGATCGCTGAGTTCCGGGCCGCCGCGCCTGATCATGCGCGATGCAACCAATGCGCAGTACAGCCCCTTGGGCTACCTGGTCTTCAACCGGGGCAACGACCTAATGGCCCAACGGTTCGACGTCACGCATCTGCGGCTTTCGGGCGACCCGTTTGTGATCGCCCAAGGAATCGCTACGATCGCAAACTTTTCCTGGGCGGCTTTCTCAACCGCCGGGAATTTGCTGGCGTACCGCTCCGGTTCCGGTCTCTCCACAGTCCAGTTGGAATGGCGCGACCGTAAGGGCAACCGCCTCGGGACCGTCGGAGAGCCCGCCGATTACAGCAATCCGGTGTTTTCGCCCGACGGCCGCACCTTGGCGGTAAGCAAGCGGGATCCCGACACCAGGACGCGCGACATCTGGCTGTTCGATCTCCCGCGCGGAACCAATCGGCGGCTGACATTCGACCCGGCGGACGACGCGGCGGCAGCGTTTTCGCCAGATGGCCAACGCATCATGTTTACATCCAATCGAAAGGGACAACGCGACATCTGGCAGAAAGACGCCAGCGGCGCCCGAGACGAGGAGTTGGTGCTCGAATCGAGTGATCAGAAGCCTCTCGACGATTGGACCCATGACGGCCGTTATCTGATTTTTGGCAATCTTGCTCCAGGGAAGACGAGAGAAGAGTGGGCCATGCCGTTGTTTGGGGACCGCAAGCCCTTTGCGGTGATCCCCGGCCCCGGTACTATCCAGGGAGCCCAAGTCTCTTGGGACGGGAAATGGATCGCCTACGCTTCCGACGAATCCGGCAGGCAGGAAATTTACGTGCAACACTTTCCGCCGGCCGGTGGCAAGTGGCAGATTTCGACTGACGGTGGCATCGAGCCAATGTGGAACGCCAACGGAAAGGAACTGTTCTACCTGCATGTCAATAGCCTGATGGCCGTTGACGTCAAGACCGGGATCGATCGATTCGAACCGGGCGCGCCGCACTTGCTCTTTGAGGCGCCGATTGGAAATTTGATGCGTAACGCCTATGCCGTGACTCCGGACGGCAAGAGGTTCTTGATAAATACTCACGTAGACGCCACGGACCGCCTGCCGATGACCGTTGTTCTGAATTGGCCGGCGGCCGCCAAGCGCTAGCACTTGCGGAAAGGGTTAGCCGCCGATCCACGCAGATGAACGCGGATCGAAAACACGAAGTGATCGGCGTTGCTCCGCGTTGATCTGCGGCCTGAAATGGGGTTTCGCCGCAGTCCGGTGGAGGCCCCAGCCGGACGGCTCGCTCCCGAAGCGCCGGCGCGCCCGTTTCCTATTTGCCCGTTTTCGGTACGAGTTTGATTGTGCCCGCGGTCTCGCGCGCATGTAGCACCGCCATCAAGTCGGCAAGGGGCAGCGGCGTAAACTCACCGGATAGAAAGTCGCGGATCTCCAGAGCGGTCTTATGTTGACCGAGCAGGATCGTCAATTCGGCGCCCATTTCCTCGGGAACTGCGGGGCCGGCATTGCCGCCGCCACGCCCACCAGCGCCACCGCGTCCGCCAGCGACTCCTGCTCCGCCAGGGGCGCCCGCCGCGCCAGCAGCACCGCGTCCGCCGCCACCGCCGCCGCGCCCACCGCGTCCACCACCCACGGATTCGACTACGAGATTGGCCGCTTCACGTTCCTCCGCTGTCATGACGGGTTCCGGAGACGGCACGCCGCGCTGTGCGGCCTGGAGTTGATAAGCGGCCTTCACTTCGTTCAACAGCGTCGAGACGCGCTGGTCGATCAGGGGCGCGAAGGCGGCCGTCTTCTGCTTGCCGCTATTGGCGTCCGTCCACAGAATGCTGGCGGAGCTCACTACGCCCTTCTCGACTTCCCCTTGATGAAGGACGGCCACTCTCGCTTCTTTGTAGGCCGCCGTCAGCGCCGCCGCATCCGTCGCATCGGCCATATAGCCCAGCCCCTTAGTGTGCGACTCGCCCATTCGCGCGAGGCCGCGGCCGACGTTTTCGCTGAGAATCCGGGCGGCCATCTCATCCGTGCCGGATGCCAGAGCGGCTAACGCTCCGGTTCCGACAGCAGCTGCACGTTTGTATTGGGTGGGATCCTGCTTATCCGGCGTGTCCTGCGAAGAGTGATACCACATGTCCGGCCACGTGATGAACATGACGGCAGGAATGCCGTGCTGCATGTAAGTCACGTGATCGCTCGATCCGTAGTGCTTATCGATTTTGATGTAAAAAGCGTCTGTGCTTCCGTTGGGCGATTCGACCGGCTGCGATGCGGCATAACCAGCTCTGCGATAGCGAACCCGCTCGCGCGTAATGTCGGCGATATACTCCATCATGCTTTGGGCGATGTCGTTGAGATACGACGGGAAGGTATCCGGAGTGCGCTGCAGGATCCAAAAGCTGCGACTCTGGGTCAGGCGAATTCCTTCCATATCGAAATTCAAGTCGCCGATGATAACCTTCTGCTTGTCGGGGTGCGCATTGAACCATGCATTCGTGCCGCTGATCTCCTGTACCCACTGGAAGTTGATCGTCCGTTTGGGAGGCGGAAGCTTCCCTTCCTTGATGAGCTTGATATAGGCGCGGCCGATCTCGAGGGTCAACGCGCAACCCGAATTGTCGTCGTTGGCGCCTTGCTTGATGTACGACTCGAAGAGGTGGCCCCCGATGGCAACTTCCTGCGTGGTGCTGCCATCGCCCGGAATTTCGGCATGAACGATTTCCTGTTTGTTAGGCACCTGTTCGCTCTTGGTGACGGATCGAATGGTGACCTTCTGTCCGCGGTTAATGGACGTCTCCAGTTCGTGCGCGGTTCTCGGGGATACGGCCCACGCCGCGGTATTCGGCTGGGCGTTCACGGTGGTCCACACGATCGCGTCATGATAGTCCGTAGCACGGTCGCCGGCCCCGATCGCGCTGATGCCCACCACGCCGATTGCGCCGGCTGCCACTGCCCGGGTATAAATGGCGCCAAGACCGCTTGGCGCAAGCGACAACGCGAACTTGCCTTTGAGGTCGACGCTGTCGATTTCCCGTGCGGTACCTTGTCCCACATTAACCAATTCGCCGCTGATATCCCCGTTTGCGTTCGTCGAGGCGAGCGATTCCGGGATGTCGTGAATGTCGTAAATCTTTGCGCTCTTTGGCGTGGTGGTCCACAGTTCGCCAACCACAGGCTGGTAGGTCTGACCAGTGGGATAGTCCTCGATCGCAACGTTGCTGAAGCCGTATTCCTTGGCAGACTTCGCCATGACCTCCGACTCGCGGAAGTGGCCCTGATACTCGGATGGCGGGCGGACAAACTGATACGGCACCAGGTCGAGCACATGATGCATGGCGCGCTCGCCTGACACTTCGTTGATAATGGCCGTCATCTGCTGCTGCGATAACAGCGTCCGGTCTTCTTTCTCTTGTCCGATCAGCACTCTGGCAGCGCATGCCAGACAGATTATGCCAGTCGGAACCGCCCATTTCGATTTCATGCTTATCCCTCTCCAACTCAGGCTATGGCAAGGCCGTAACTTCTCCGTGACGTCTTGCTGAACGGTAGATGCTATCGCATTTGGAATGCATCCGCAAACGGTCGAGGATTTGCCGCCGGGCGAGTATCTCAACCCAGCGATCCGTAAAACTTCCAACTGGTCCGATAGTCGCGAGTGACCTTCTGGCCGTTCAAAGCCAGCCGCACCATTTCCACGGGCATGTTGCCTTCGCGATACATGGCATCGTGAAACGCGCGGTTTGTCATAGTTCCCGAGCCGACCAGCTCCTTATGCAGCGCGTAGAATTGCAGTGCGCCCAGCATATAAGCGCATTGGTAGATTGGCGCGTAGGAGCCGTTGAACGATCGCCGCACCTCGCCTTCCGCATTGGCGCGCTCGAAGCCCACGCGGTCCACCAGGAACTGCACACACTCGGTCGCCTTCATTTTTCCCAGATGGAAGCTGAGCGAAAAGATGATGCGGGCACAGCGATGCATTCGCCAGAAGAGGGCTCCGATGCGCTGTTCAGGCGTGTGCGTAAAGCCTAAATCCCACAGCAGCATCTCCCAGTAAAAGGCCATGCCTTCGGTCCAGAAGGGCGTGCTGAACTGGCTTCGATAGGTGCGATATCGTTGCGTCATATAGCCCTGCATGTGATGCCCGGGGATCAGCTCGTGGAACACGGTGGCGCGCGCGAAGTAGATATTGTTGCCGCGCAAAGCCTCCATGCGCTGTTCGATGGTCTGGCTGCTTGCGGGCGAGGAAACCTGAATCACCGCTCCGCCAAGGAAAAAGGGCGCGGTCAACTGCCCCTGCGGCGTCATCGCCTCTTCCCAGTAATCTTCTTTCAGAAGCGGCGGCAGCGTGACTAGCTCATGCTTCTCGACAAACTCGATCGCTTCGCGGGATAAGTCGCGCACCAGGTAAATCATCTGACCCGGCTCGACGTACTTATTCTTGACGGCTTCCTGGGCCTTCTTCCACTCGGCGCCAAATCCCATCTCATTCGAGGCGCGCAGCATCTCTTTGTCGCACCAT
>JABDGM010000140.1 GCA_013286045.1 Planctomycetota bacterium
CAATGATGTTAGCCAGGCCGCGCTCGGCGAGCGCGCGGCGAATGTGCTCGGCGCCTGCGGTCGCCGCTGCCTTCCCCATGCTCGCCTTGTCCGGCATAATCTTGACGTTCATCGCTCGCCTTCTGCGTTAGGATCGAAGTGAAATATGCATGGTGACTTCGGCTATATCGATCTGCAAGTGAACGGATACGCAGACGTCGATTTCAATGCGGATGAGTTGTCGGCCGAACGAGTCGCGGCGGTGTGTAGGCGACTGCGGAGCGAGGGGGTCGCGCACATTCTCGCGACGGTGATCACTGCCGACCTGGACGCGATGTGCCGCCGATTGGGGAATATCGTGGGTGTTCGTAACTCCGATGCCGTTACTGCCGAGGTGATTTGCGGCGTTCATATTGAAGGACCGTTTCTCAATGAGGAACCGGGCTACATTGGCGCGCATCCGCGGGATGCAGCGCGGCCCGCGGATACGGATACGATGCAACGGCTACTCGAGGCGGCTGGCGGGCTCACGCGAATCGTGACGCTGGCACCGGAGCGCGACCCTGGTCAGCGGGTTACGAGATTTCTCGCTGAACGAGGCGTTCGGATTTCGGCCGGTCACTGCAACCCGTCGCTCGACGAATTGCAGGGGGCGATTGATGCCGGGCTCTCGATGTTTACACACTTGGGCAACGGTTGCCCGGGCGCGTTGCCGCGGCACGACAACGTCATTCAGCGCGTGTTGAGCCAGGCCCATCATCTGCACGTCGGGTTCATTGCCGACGGCGTTCACGTGCCGTTTTTCGCACTCCGGAACTATCTTGAGTGTTGCGGCATTGAGCGAGCGTTCGTCGTCACCGATGCGATTTGCGGGGCAGGGCAGGGACCCGGCGAGTACACGATCGGGAACCAACGCGTGGTGATCGACGAAAACCTGGCGACGTGGTCGGCCGATCGAAGTCACCTGATGGGTTCCGCGGGCACCATGCGACGTTCGGAGGACAACTTGCGGGTGATGGGGCTTACTGACGAGCAAATCAAGATGCTGCTCCGCGACAATCCGCAGAGAATCCTATCTGCGTAATGGCGACGGCATCGCGTGCTATTTTTGAGTGACCGCAACGAGTGATAGCCCAAAGGGCAGTGGAATTCGACCGAGGACGATCGCTTCGGACATCATGGTTTGGGTAAGCAGCGCATTCACGGTTTTACTGGGCAATTCCAGAACGCGCATGGGGTCTCGCTTCGGTCTTAGCTTGTCCAACATGCGCACGGCCACCGCGGGTGGGAACAACAAGGTGTTGAAGTAACTCAGGAGTTTTAATTCAGCGCCCGTGCTTTGAATGAGCGATCGGAACTGCTTTTTGTTGTAGCGGCGAACGTGATGCAAGCGAACGTCGTACTCGCAATAGAGCCAGGGGTTCGCGGGGACGGTGGCGACGATTAAACCGCCCGTGCGTAACAGTCGGTGGGCGGTGGCGAGCGAACCGTAGTCGTCTTCGACGTGTTCAAGCACATCCGCAAGCACTACGACGTCGAAGCTCTCGGGAGGCAGATCGATATTTGAGGGAAGGTCGCCTTGAAAAACGCGGTCACCCAGGCGAGTGCGAGCGTAGGCTAGCGCCAACGGGGAACTTTCGACGCCGACGACGTCGTAGCGATCCTTAACCTCGGCCAAGTTTGCCCCGGTGCCGCAGCCGATGTCGCACACGCGGAGCTTGCCGTTGGACGGGGCTGCTGTGTAGCGCTCGACGAGCGTCCAGATGATGTGACGCTTGGCGCGAAACCACCAATGTTCTTGTTCGACACGGAATTGCTGGTCGTAGAGATCGGAATCCATCGTTTACAGCATCACGGATTCGGCGCCGGATTTGTCGATTCGCCGCTCGCCGAATGAGGCGTATCATCGCGTTCAAAGAACATCAGATGCTGCCAGGGCAATTTGTCGAACTGCTCCACAAGTTTAAAGCCGTTCGGTGGGAACTCCTTCATGATTTGGGCTTTGCTCATT
The DNA here is from genome assembly GCA_013286045.1 of Planctomycetota bacterium. Lineage (GTDB taxonomy): Bacteria > Planctomycetota > Planctomycetia > Pirellulales > Lacipirellulaceae > JABDGM01. The sequence continues at coordinate 1,991 of JABDGM010000140.1, forward strand.
TTGTGCAGCGGCTTAATCGGCACGTTCGGATCTTCGCCGCGGAACTCGGCCAGCGCCACGCGCCCACCCGGCTTGAGACTTTTGCGGATCGCGGCCAGCATCTCTTCTGGATTGGAGAACTCGTGGTATACGTCGACCAACAGCATGAGGTCGATCGAATTGGCGGGCAGCTTGGGATCGGTCGTCGTGCCGAGCACCGGTTCGATGTTGGTGATTTTCTCCTCGGCGGCCCGATCTTTGAGCAGCTCGAGCATTTCGCGTTGGATATCGACGGCGACAACTTTTCCCTTGTCGCCGGCCAGCTTGGCGAGCTTGAGCGTGTAAAAGCCGTTGCCACAACCAAGATCGCAGACGACGTCTCCCGGCTTCACATGCAGCGCGGCGAGCATCGTTTTGCAATCTTCCTCGCGTTCGCGCGAATCACGCGTGAGCCACGGGGCGCCTAGGTAGTGCATGGTTTGAGCGATCTCGCGGCCCTTGTACTCCGTTACTGGCGGCGGGGTGAGGGTGTCTTCGGCACGGACGGCACAACATGCGATCGCCGCGAGGCAGATTTGGATGGCAGCCTGTTGGGATAACGAGTTCCGCATGTCGCCCATTATCGACCGAAGCGTACGGTCCGTCCACGTGAAGTGGATTGGCACACCGCACCGTGGCATGACCGATTGTGAGACGCTATTTTGCGCGTCGAACAGGGGTCCCACAAAACGCGTGCAAAACCTTCGATATTTGCCTCCGCTGCCCGCGGTAAATGACGGCACGTGTTGCGGTAACGCGGCGTTTGGCCGAGCAAAACTGGAAGGATTTGCCTTCTCAAACGTTGGTCGCGGATGGTTATTTGACAGATAGCATTGGGACGGGGTGAAACGTCGGCGAAGACGTATTACGATCGCTCGCAGGACCGAGCGCGCCGCGATGGCGAAGCGCTTTTTGATGCAAGCGTGATCACGTCTGGGATTTCACAAATTGTCAAAGAACAAAGGCGGCTGATGTGCAGCATCTAATGGTTTAGCACAGTCAGCGGCCAAATTCTACAACGATTTTTGGCCGCGCAGCTAAGTACTGTTCGATGCCTTAACACACTAATGCGGAGGCGATTTAGCGTAGCAATGCCAAGTACTCGTCAATCGCGCCGATGGAGGCGTCTGGAGCGGCGAGACCGATATAGCCGTCGGAACGGACGAGATAGAGCGCGTTCTCTGTCAGGCCGGCGGTTGCGGCCTGTTTGGACCATTCAAATGTGTGCAGCGGCAGGTCCCGCTGCTCGCAGAACGCTTTGACGTCGTGTGCACACTCTCCGTAAATGTGGATCTGCCAGTCGAGAGATTCTAGCGGAGTGAAGTTATCGGGGGTGTCGCGCGAGGGCGGGGCGACCCAGGGAAGGCGGTCGCCGGCTTTTAGGTTTTGGGTCTGGCCGCGGCTCAACACGCTGTGGCGGTAGTTGATCGAAATTTGGGAGACGGTGCGGAATTGAAGGCGACGGAATGCTTTGGAGCCGAAGAGCAGTGGCAGTACGCGCGGGGCGACAACGGTGCGCACGCATTGAGATCGTACCAATCTATGACATAGACCTGCCCATCTGGCCCGTACCGCAAGTTCAAAATTTGCGACGCCAGATCATACGAAAGCAAAAAGTCCTTCCCATGATGGCCGACAAACCCCGAACCTTGCTTCTCCAAAATATCCATGTTGATGCGCTGCCCATGGATGTTGTTCATGAAGATGCACGAGCGATATTGATCCGGCCATTTGCCGCCAAGATAAATCATCGCCCCGCAGTGCGCGTGGCCGCCGCCGGCGTCACCCGATCGGCCGTTGCCACCATGCGGATTGTCGCCCACATAATGCCGATGATCGGCAATCGTCTGAATATCCTCGTATGTGTACGGATCGGTGTGCGGGCCCGCTTGCCGCAAATATCGGCCGCCCTGAATCACGTGATACAAGTGCGGAATCACGCACGCCGTACAAAACGCTTGGCCATGATCGTCGAAGTCCACGCCCCAAGGGTTGCTGGTCCCCTCGGCAAACACCTCGAACTTGTGAGTGACCGGGTGATATCGCCAAATGCCCGCCGTCAGCGGCACCCGCTTTGATGCCGGAGTCCCCGGCTTACCAACGTTCGAATGCGTGAACACGCCGTGGCACCCATACAGCCAACCATCCGGACCCCAAATAAACGTATTGAGAGTTTCATGCGTGTCTTCGTAACCGAAGCCATCGAGCAGTACTTCCGGCGGACCATCTGGAACGTCGTCGCCATTTCGGTCCGGAATGAACAGCAGATTCGGCGCAGCACCAACGAACACTCCGCCGAAACCGACTTCCATCCCGCTAACCAGGTTTAAGTTCTCGGCGAACACTTTTCGCTTATCGAACACGCCGTCACCGTCGGTGTCTTCGAAGATGAGGATTCGATCTTTCCCCTGCCCTTCTGGCGCACGAATGGGATACGTGTACGCCTCCGCCACCCAAAGGCGCCCGCGATCATCGAGCGCCATCGCGATCGGCTGCTTAACCTCTGGCTCCTGTGCTGCAAGCTTCACCGAAAAACCATCCGGCAGCTTCATCACCTTCACGGCCTCTTCGCCCGGCAAGCCCGCGTAGGGATAGTCGTCGCCCGTCGAAGGGGCAGTTGACGGCGCTATCTTCGGCGGTGCATCAAAAAAGCGAAACCCGTCGTAGTTAATGTGCCCCCATCCGGCGCTCGCATGATCGATCACTCGCACAAAAACTCGCTGCCCCACGACTTTACTTAAATCCGCAATCACCGGCTGCATCTGCTCCATCGACCGGCCGCTCGCCTTGAAGACGACCTCATCCTTATCCGCGAGAACGATTTCAACGCGCAGCGCGTCGCCCGCACCGCCACCAATGAGGAAACTCGCGTATGGATGCGTGACCTTGAAGGGTACCGAAGTGAGCGTCCCCTGTGGCCCGTCCCCCTTCCGTTCGTACGTGCCAACCCAATACTTGCCCTGGTGGCCGCTCACGCTGTCGGCGCGCCGCGGGTGGATTGTGTCACCTTCCATCGGCTGCCCTTCGAAGGCCGTGCCCGTCGCCGTCCAATCCGATAGGTCGCCCTTCTCGAAGTCGAGATTCAGCGCCCGCCCATCGTCCGCCGTCGCGGGAAAGCCGTCGCCCGCGTTCGCTGCGTCCGGCTTGGCCGCCGCCGGCGCTGGCGGTGGTTCCGGCGCTGGCTTCGTCGCGCCGCGCGGCAACGGCTGCGCGCCCTCCCACTTCCGGCGATCGACATCCTCCACCACGTGCGTGAAAACGAACGTCCCCTTCTTGTTACCAACGACAATATCGTCCCACTTGTCGCCGTTGAGGTCGCCCACCGTAACCTGAGTGCCGACACCGGAGTTCGTGTCGATTTGATACGGTATGAAGTGCACATCCTTCCCATCCCGTACCGTTTTGAACCAATACAGCACCGCCGGATCGAGCGAACCCGGATCATGCTCTGCGTGCGCCCAGTACCTCTTGCCGGTGATGATGTCCGGAATCCCATCGTGATCCATGTCCGCGATTCCCACCGCGTGCAACTGCGAGAACGCTACGCCATACTCATTCTCCTCCGGCTTCTCGCCCATGATCTTGTGTTCTTTGAACTGGATCTCGCCCTTGTCGTCCTTGCCAAGATTTTCAAACCACGAGAGCCCGTACGCGTGCGCAGCCTTGCTCGTGACGACGTCGTTATCGCCGTCGCCGTCCACATCGAACGCGAACATCTGCGAGCCGCCGCCATCGCTGAACTTCACTGGGTGGAACTTCCAGAACTCATCTTTGGAATCCTTCGCCGGCTGCTCCCACCAACCGTCCTTTTCCAGAAAATCAAGGCGGTTGTCGCCGTTCACATCGCCGATTCCCATCCCGTGCGTAAACCGCTGATACCCTCGCTTCGGCGTAATCGGATGAAACTTCCAAGGCTGAGTCGGATCGTCCTTCGGAATCTCGGCATAGCCGAATTGGCCGTCGCTGGCGCACACGATCTCCGGCTTCCCGTCGCCGGTCATATCCGCGAACGTCGGTGACTCATCGTCGACCGTTTTCATGATGAGATGCTTCTCCCAATTGCCGTCCTTGCCTTTGGGGTTTTCGAACCACCAAGCTTCCGCACCAGGAAACCCAATCACGACGATATCCGTCCAGCCGTCGCCGTTCACGTCGTACGTGAAGGTGAAAAAGTTATCCGAGTAGCCCGCAATTTCGAACGGCTTCGCTGGATAATACTCGTGCCGCTCCGTATAGGTCGGTCCCGCGTACCAATACGGTCCCGAAACGATATCCATCACGCCGTCGTGATTAAAATCGCCGAAGCTGGCCCCCTCAGAATAAAAC
>JABDGM010000141.1 GCA_013286045.1 Planctomycetota bacterium
CGGAGGCGAATCGGGTTTCTCCGGATCTTTCGGTTGCGGTTTGTCGCTGGGGTGCGGCGGCCCCTCTTTGCCGGGCGGTTCGCCGGGCGTCTTCGGATGCGGTTCCTCTTCGGCTTGCAAGAGTTGTTCTAGTTCGCCTTCACGATGCGCGGCGGCGAGGCGGACAATGATATCGAACTCTTTGCCGTCTCGCCGATACGTAAGCGGAATATGCCAACCGGCCGGGAACGTGCCGAGCGCGTTTTTGAACGCGTTCGGGCTGCCGATATCGCGGCCCGCGAATCGCAGCAGTTCGTCGTTGTAGCGCAAGCCGCGGCGGTAGGCGTCGCTGTTTTCGAGGATATCGTCAACGACGACGCGGCCATCGGAATCGGCGGAGACCGTCGCGCCCAGCGAAGCGTGATCGACGAAGCGGCCGCTCTTCAGCAGGCCGATGAAGCGTTTGATTTGATTGATCGAGATCGCGTAGCCGACGCCGACATTGACGCGTCCGCGCTTTTCGAACGAGCCTCGGCCGTTGATGCCGATGAGCTTGCCGGCGGAGTCGAACATGGGGCCGCCGGAGTTGCCCGGGTTGATGGCGGCGTCGGTCTGCAAGCAGTCGGCATATTCGAGCAGCGTGCCGGAGGGGAATTGGTAGCGATGGACGCCGGAAAGAATGCCGTAGGTTATCGTTGGCTTGAAATCCTCGGCGAGTAGGAATGGATTGCCGACGACGTAAACCCATTGACCGACGCGGCAGGTATCACTGTCGCCAAGCTCGGCGACGGGAAAGTCGCCTTTACCGATGAGCTTCACCAGGGCGACGTCGCCGCCAGGGTCGAGGCCGACGAGAACGGCGTCGACAAAGCGTCCGTCGGAAAGACCGACTTTCATTGCGGGGCCTGTGGGCGCGGCGACGTGGAAGTTTGTGAGGGCGTAGCCATCCGGCGAGATAATAACGCCGGAGCCGCCGCCGTTGCCATCTGCGGAGAAGATCGCGACGGTCGGTTTGCAAATACGGTCGATTGTTTCAATGCGGGCTTTTTCGGCGGCGAGGACGTCGGCGTCGGGCTCGGCCGCGAGCGAAAATGATTTGCATGCCACTAGCAGTGAGAGGCACGCTACGATCGAGTGCAACTTCAGATTGGTGAGCTTTCGTCGCACGTTATTTCACGATCTTCGCATCGCACAAATTGAGCCAATCGCCGGTATCGAGATTTTGGCCGAAGTCGACCACGATTTTCAGTCGCTTGGCGTTGGAAATGGGGATATCAATGGGCTGCGGCGGCTGGTCGCCGGCGATTTCGGCGTCGAAGAGCGAGCGATCATCGGCCAGGATTTTCAAGCGGACGTTGCCCGTGGAAGCCGTTGCGGGGTCAATGCCGGCCAGGGCTGTAAAGCGATTGAAGCCTTCGGGCAGCCGGTAGACGAGCTCGGTGTGGCTGCGGAGGGCCAAACCTTTTGTAAAGGTACGAAGCTTGGCGGATTGCGTTGCGTCGGCATCTTTGTCTTTGACGCTCAGCGTGAGCAGGTCGCCGAAGGCGGAATGATTGCGACGGGGCAGGCCGTATTGGGCGGCGAGCGAAACGCCGGTCGGCAGGCCGACGAGTGGCGTCCAGTTTTGAGAAGCGGGCTCGATGTCGCTCAGATAGGAGACCTTGCCTGAGGAAAAATCAGCACGCTCTAAATCCGCAACAGGCCAATGTAGTGAAGCACAGGCGGTCGTTTTAACTGTGACGAATTCATCAGCAAGATGGATCTCAGTCACGGTTAGTCGGAGACCGGAACGGCCGTGCAAGACGAAAAGCGTTTTCGAAGCCGCGCTGTCGTTGGGATGAGAGTACACGACGCCCGTTACTTTGGCGCGATCGACGCGGTTCGACTCGCCGTCGAGCTTGAATTCGACTTTATCGTTAGTGATTTCGCCGACAACTCCTTCGACGTAATCGAGGCTTGCGCCATCACGCTTGGCGACCACGAGCAGGTCGCCGGGTGCTTTAAGACTACGAATCTCTTCCCATTGTTTGGCAAGCGCGCCGTCCAAAGGACTAAATCGAACGACCGAGATAACGTTCGTTGGAATAGTTGATACGAGGGGTGTGTCTTTCAAAAGAGATGCAAGCGGTGAAAACAGGCTCGCGGTGCCGCGGCTGCTTTGGTTTGCGGTCGCTGATGCCGACTGCACGCCCAAATTGGCGATTGGGATTTCCGACCCGTCGGTCAACTCGACGACGCCGGGGAGGATAGTGCTTTGAGTGAAAGGCGATGCCGGTGGGGGCCAATTGAGCGACAGCAATTGATCGGTGGCAATCCGCTGCTCGCCATTGGGTGCAGCTACCACGATTTGGGAGGCTTCCCAACCGCGAAGTTCGCCGGTGGTGGTCGAACCATCGAGCCGCGTAGCGGTCACTTCCGCGGCGGGCGCGGCGATGGCAAGTGAAAAGAGGCACGCGATGAGCGCGAGCATCTGACTTGTACATCGGGCAAAATCAATCGGGCCGCGCGGAAAATGCAAGTTGGCCTCGCTCGTGAGGTTCGTAAATATCGGAAGGCGCGATGGTTGGCGAGGAGATTCGGGTGAGTCGCCGATTACGGCTTTTCGTTGGATTCCTCGGCCGCTAGGCGGCGGAAGTATTCCTCGATGACCTCGCGGTAATGAGAGGGGAATTCGCGGCCGATCTCTTGCATCGCTTTTTCGCGATCTCGATCGTTCATGTTGCCCCAGCCGGCGTGGTGACCGAGGTCTTTGTGATCGATTTTCCCCGGACCTTTTAGCTGGGCGATTTGGCTGTCTTGCATTGGAGCGGAAGGCTGGGCTTTGCCCGCGCTACCAGCTTGGGCTTGGGCCTGCTTTTGCGCTTGGTCCTCAGCTTTCTTGATCAGCTTGTCGAGCGATTCGATGACGCCATTTTCGACCTTCTGAGCGGGCTGGCCGGGCTGGCCTTGGGCCAAACGCCGGCGGACGTCGTTCATGCGCCGCGAAATATGGTCGAGCGAATCATCTTGCAGGCCGGCCAAGTCATGCTGCATGAGGTCGGCCAATTTCTGGTACCGGACGGGCAAGCCCTCTTGGCGTTGGAGCAACTGCGCAAGCGAGCCATCGGCCTTCGTTGGATTCACTACTTGGTGATAAGCGATCGCACGATAGAAGAGTAGTGTTTCGGGCGCGACCACATCGTCTGTCTCGAGGCCGTCGGTCCAGGCGATGGCTTCGTCGTAGAAACCCTCTTGGACGAGCCACCGCGCCAGGAACAGGCGCATGTTGTTGCGGATGAGAACTGGCGTTTCGCTATCGGCGAGCCACGCGAATTCGGGGAGCTTCGCGCCAGCCTTATGTGCGGTGGAACACAGTTCGATCAGGTTGGCGACGCGGTCATCTGCTTTCGCCAGGCATTGGGCGAGGCGGTCCAGAACGCTTGTCTCGGAAGATTCATTCTTCGTGGCGGTCCACTGATCGCGCACCTCAGCCTGCCGGCTGGGCGACAGACTGGAACTGTGCAGGTAATCTTCCAATCGAGCGCGGACGGCCTCCGGTGTGGGCGGTTGCCAACTCGGCTCGGCCAGGAATTCGCTCCCGGCGAACGCGGCGGCGGAAGCGATAGGAAGAAATAAAGCGGTGGCGAGAATTCGGCGGCGTAGGCGTCGGTCGATCATGGAAAGCAGGTCCTCGTTCGTTACACGGTGCGCGTGCAACACGCTCACCGGCCGCCGAGATGAAACATACTCTATTATCCACCCTTACGACGAACTGTCCAACAATCGCCCAACCGAAATTGTCATCGGCAACTTGCCCGGTTTGCCAGCAGGTTTCATTTCCATGGCCAACCTGCCCGTGTATTGTGCCACACCGTGGCGTCCGCCTAAACCTCAGTCATTGCGTTTTTGCTGTAAATCTGCGGTCGCCCGATAGACACGCTGTTGGCGGTCTGCGAGGTCCTGGAGCGATTTTAACAGTTCGGGGGTTTCTGCCTGGTCGGCTTTAAGCATTTCGCCGTACCGCTGGGTTCGTTTGTTGATCCGCATTTGGAGCGAGCGGATCATTTTCAGCTCGGCGATTTTGTCGACCAGCGGCATGTCTTCGGGTTGGCCGGCCTGCGGCTGTTGGCCGGGCGGCGTTTTCTTTTTGTCGAGATCTTTGATCGACTTGTCGAGCGCGGCAATCGTTTCTTCAAGCGCGGCGATGATGTCCTGCTCGATGCTTTGCGTGAGCTTATCCGTCTTAATGGCGGCGAGGCGTTCGGCGACTTGGCGCATGTCGTCGTGCATTTGATCGACGGCTTCGGGGAATGCGACCGACGAGCCTTCTTCGTGCAGCAGCGAAAGCGCCTTCTCGACTTCGTGAACGATTTGCGATTCCTCGCGGCTGAGACGGGCGGATTCGATTTCGTGGTCATGCGTACGCTGGGCTTCGGGAACCTGGTCGAGCTTCACCGTGCCGTCGTACACGGCGGTCTGCAGTTCGAGCATTTTGCGGAACCGCGCCGCCAGGGCAGTGAGTGTGCGTTCGAGTTCCTCTTCGCGAAGCTGACGAAGGACTCGCTCCAGTTCAGCCTTGGCTTGTTCGAGCTGCTTGACGGCTTCTTGTTGGTTTTCCGTCGCGTCTTTACGCTTGGAGTTCTCAAGCTTTTTTTGCGCCTCCTCCATTTTCTGCTGTGCTTTTTTCAGCTGGTCGGACGCGCGGTCAGCGGGGTCTTGCGGCTGCGGGGGTTGCTGCGGTTTGTCGTCGTCACCGCCGGACGGCTGGTCGCTGCCGGGTTGACCGGGCGATGGCTTCGATCGGGAGGGCGATGACTTCGAAGGCTCACCGGGTTTGCCGTCGGGTGATGGCTTTGAATCGCTGGGCGGAGAACCCTCGGAAGGCTTAGCGGAATCTGATGGTTTGTCCGGATTAGAGCCGTCCGTTGGTTTGTCGCTGGGTTTACCGGTGTCGCTGGGCTTCGGTGGCTTTTCGCCCGCGGGCTTATCGCCCTTGGATTTCTTGTCGGCATCTTTGTCGCTTTTGCCATTTTTGTCATCGGATTTCGGTGGCTTGTCGGCGTCGTGACTTTTGCTTCCTTCTGTTTTCGAGAGGTCGCCGCCGAGCTTGCCGGTGTCGCCGGCGATGCGCTGTTGATCTTGGCCCAGCTGCTTCAGCGGGTCGCCGCCTTCAGTGCGGGCGCGAACGCTTTTTTGGTCGCGGATCAGGCGGCCAACTTCTTTGAGGTACGCCTTCACACGGTCGCGTTGCGAGTTGAGTTCGTTATCACGGTCGGCTTTGAGAAGTAGCGACAGCAAATTGTCGAGCTCTTTTTGCAACTCAGTCTGATTGGTGGACGCGGCCGAGAGGCGTTCGTCTTGCAGGAGCTTGACGATGGATTCGAAGCGGACGTTGACATCTTCCTCGCGGCTTTGGGCGATGGCTTCGCGAAGCAGCTTAGCGCGACGCGGGTCGCTCGACGCCGAAACTTCGGCGAGTCGGCCGACGACTTCTTCCAGGCGCTTATAGCGATCGGCGAGGCGGGCCTGTTCAACCGAAAGTTCGTCGTTGGCAGCGGTTGGTTTGGGCGGCGCCGCCGGTTTGGACTGGGCCGGCTCTGGTTGCGATCTCTCCTCGACAGGTGTTTCCTGGCCAATTGCCGACTGCGTGCCGCTGTAGCAACACAGAGCTAACGAGAGAATCGCGCAAAGGCGCAAAGGCGCAAAGCTCGAGCTCTGTCGATTGCAGCGAAGCAAACTTATTGGCGAAGTGAAGTTCATCTTGTCTTCTCTTTGCGCCTTCGCGCCTTTGCGTGAGGCAATTCCAAAACGGATCAGTTTTCCAATATGCCTTTGAGCTTTTCTTTTTGTCGTTCCTTGGTGCGGCGGTTGATTTCGTCCTGGTCGGTGATAATACCGCGGAGCAGGGCGACGACTTCGTTGTAGCTTTCGAGTTCCAGCATTTTATCGAGCACTTGCCGCATGGCTACGAGGAGCTCGTCGGCTTGGGCGATCGCTTTTTTCAGTTCGGCGGCGGTGGCTTTGGGGTCATCGAGCCGCTCTTCCACCAATTTTAGCTGCGCCGCGAGGACGGGCATACGCTGATCGACAATTAGATGCAGCGGCTTGGCAATTTGTTCCCCGAGCCGGTTTTTTAGATCGGGATTATCGATGCGATTGTTGGTCAGCTCGTCGTCCAAGTCGTCGAAGGCCTCGGCAATGCCTTTGACTTCGTCAGTAGATTGAACGACGTTTTGCAGCGAGCCGGCCACGCGCAGGCGGCGGCGTGATAGCATGCGTTGGGCGGCGGTGGTGTCGGTCGCGCTGTCGGATGCTGACGCGTCATCAGCTTTTTCATCGCTTTTGC
>JABDGM010000142.1 GCA_013286045.1 Planctomycetota bacterium
CCGTATCGGTGCGTTTTGGCGACTGCCCCATCATATGCATGGCTACCATGTCAATCTGGTCTCCGGCGCGCTTGAGCAGTTCGCCCGCCCACAGAACGTTGCCTCCTCCGTGGTCGCCCCACCCGATGAGTTTGAGCGATGGGTCGCGCTGGCGCATGGCTTTGGCGAAATCGAGGGTTGTGGCGATGGACTGGTCCAGCGTAAAGGTGCGATTGCCGCCGTAAGATGTCTCATTACCGAGTTGCCAGACTTTCAGGTTGAAAGGCTCCGCGGCGCCGTTCTGTTTGCGTTCCTTGTTGTCGGGATCGTTGGCGTAGGATACCCAGTCGGCGGCTTCGCGCGCGTCGCCGGTGCGATTGCCCTCGGCCGTGGTGAGGAAGCGCTTCTCGCCATCGCTGCCGAAGTTCACGCAATAGAAGGGCTCGGCGCCCACGCGCCGGCAGAGGTCGACGAACTCGTGGGTTCCGACGCGGTTGGTCTCCTTTCCGCCCCAGAAGTAGTTGCGTACGATTGGGCGTTTGGCGACTGGGCCGACTCCCTCTCTCCACTTGTAGTGGCGGCTGAAGAGGCCGCCGAAGCGCATGGCGCCGGGCGACAGGTCTCTCACGGTGTCGACGAAGTCTTTGCGCCAATCGTCGCTGTCGTAATCCCAGCAGGCCTCGACGGAGCTATCGGTCACGCCAAGGGGCTCCATGAACTGCATATAGAGCCACGGCGATATGGCAAATTCCGGCTGCGGATCGATAACGAGAGAAGCGGGTGATTGAGCTGCCGCGACCGTCGGCAATGATGCCATAGCGGCGCCGCGGAGCAGATCCCTTCGATTCAATGTGTAGTCATGCATATGGCTTATCCGCTCAACTGACCAGCGATCCCGAGGCCTTCGCAAGGAAAACTCCGAGTCGACGTTGCCCTGCGGGCACAATTCGAGGCCGCCGGCGGCTCCTAGCTTAGCGTAGCTGTTCGGCCATAGGCTGTGGGGCACGATCCACTGCTGCCGGCGACAGTCGGACACCACCCGTGGCGATACTCTTCAGGGCGCCTAACCGACCGCGCCGGTTAATATTAATTATCGTTAGCTATCCGGGCAGCTGGATCGTTGGTTGACTTGGTGCCGTGCGGTGCGGCGTGTGCGCCCGCTGCGCCACCGTTGGCAACCTGCCGGGGTCACTGAACGACAAATCGGATCCCCCAAGGAACCGGCTTTGGCGGGCGCGCGGAACTGGGCTATAGATTGGAGGCGAGAAATTTCAGCTACGAGTTGCTGCTTGCCCCGTTTCCGGTCGCGATGAGTTTGTACACGTAAGGGTAACGGCTGTCAGGCGCAGCGGCGTTGTGACTCGCGAATCGCCTCCGCGCCGAATGCTGATCCTCGAAGACGAGGAGGGCAGCTACGAACCGATCAACCTGGCATCCACCATCGACGAAGCCAACGAGATGGCGATTCGCTATCCTTGTGACATAGTGTGATTGCACTGAATGCTGCTCGATAGCAGCGCGGGCTTCAGCCCGCTAAGTTTCAGAGATCCGCTAAGTTTCAAAGGTAGGTTAGTGTGCATGAAGTGAAGACGGATAACTACCGATCTCTGGGATCATCTAAACGGCAGCGCTCCACCGCATGGATCGTGCTCTCGGCAGCCTTTTTCGCCGCTGCTATCGCCGTAAAAGCCTTACCGGACGAGGCTCCCCAGACGCGCTTGTGCACGGGTGCTGATTTGAATGGCACGTACTTGCTGGTCGATTTCAAGGAAATCCCAGGCGGCCGGTTCACCGCCCAGAACGAAACCTTCCCCTACCAGGTTCTAGAGTTTTCTCCTGGCGCGACGTGGTCCGAAATGGGTTTCGACAGGCCCCCCACTACGCCCGAAGCCCTAGCAGTTTGCGGAAAAACGAGTGAATGCGAGACTTTCCGTTACTCGATTTGCGCCGAATGACCTTATACGACTCTATAACTGCTCAGTAAGCAGCTAAGTGCTTGCCTTCGCGGCTCGTTTTGCCCGTTTTGGCCTCGGGCAGGCACACTTCCCCCCTGGTTCATGCGGTTTCAACCGGTCTCGGCAGCAGATTTCGCATTCGCACCAGGTTGTACGCCGCGGCCGCGAAGGTGAACACCCAACCCACCTTCGCGATGCTGCGGTGCCGTACCTTTCTCATCAACGCGATCGTCTTCAACCAGCCGAAGCACTCTTCGATCCGCTTTCGTTTCCGCTGGCTCACCGCGTAGCCTTCGCCGCCACTTGTGCGGACGTCGATTGCGCTGCCGCCGTTCCGCTTCACGTTCTGCGCCACATGCGGCGTCACCTTCATGTGCCGGCACTCGGCGACGAAGTCTCGCGTGTCATATCCCTTGTCGGCGCCAACAGTCACACGGCGCACTCCGGGAATCTGCTCCAGCATCACTAACGCGGCGTCGCGTTCCGCTGTGCCGTTGGCCTGAAAGACTTCCGTACTCACGATCAACCCGTTACGGTTTTCAGTCAGCAGATTGCCGTTGTAGCTCAACTTCGCTTCCTTACCGCCGCCTTTGCGCGCCAGCAGCGCGTCCGGGTCCGTGGTCGATTCGTGTGTTTCATTGCTGCGCGTTTCGCCGTGAAAGTCTACCGTCGGGTTGCCTGGGCCATCCGGCGGCGGCGGGTTCTTCTCGTCTTTGCGCCGAAAGCTCTTCAAACTCGCCCAGGCCTCAATCAGCGTGCCGTCTACGGTGAAGTGCTCATCGCTCGTCAGTCCTTCGGTTTGCGCTTGCCCGACCACTTCCGCCAGAAACTCCCGCGCCACGTCGCCTTCCAGCAACCGGTTCCGATTCTTCGTGAACACGGTCACATCCCAAACTGGCTCATCCAGATTCATGCCCACAAACCACCGGTACAGCATGCTGTAATCGATCTCTTCCATCAGCAACCGCTCGCTGCGCACCGAGTACAGCATCTGAATCAACTGCGCCCGCAGCAACTTCTCCGGCGGAATCGACGGGCGGCCCGTCTTGGCGTACATCTGGTCGAATCGCTCCGACATATTCTTCAACGCCTCATCCGCCATTGCCCGGATCTTCCGCAATGGGTGATCCTCACGCACCCGCTGCTCCGGCGATACGTAGCTGTACATGTCCGCTTGTTGACGGTCGTCTCCGCGCATATACGGAAGACGATTAGAACATTCAAGGCGTAACCTGTTTCAGATCGTTTTTCCGCAAACTGCTAGGCAAGTCTTTAACGCCACAGTTGGCGGGTTCGAAGTACACATTGGAGCCAGATGGACGAATCGTCCTCAGCCACGGTGCGGCGCCAGTATTCGTTGGGCGCTGCGCGGTAAGTCTGAGCACCGGCAACGGATTTAAGGCTAATGACTTGCTCCTGAGCGGGATCTTCGCCAGGCTTCCAACGGAGGTGCACAGGCTATTTCGGCTCTGGACCGGCGGCCCAGTAGCTGCAGCTGTCTCGGCTTTCGATCCTTTCCCTGCGCCCGCCGGGGGGGGCGGCGCCGACGCCCGAAGTGGGCTCAGCGATGACCGCGGTGGTATCCGATGTTCAGCCGTCTTTGCCGGACAAGCCCCAGCCGGTGAACGTGAGTTTCAATAGTAGCGCATCGGGCTCCGCAGTCTTTATCTACGTGACCAACCACGGCCGCGCTCCCCTAAGCGCTTTCATGCTCCTCTGGCGAAGCTCGCAGACCAATGGCAAATTGAAGGACGTCTATGTCGATGCGTGTCTTGACCACATGCCGGCTTGGCAGCCGGGGCACCAGTGGGCGAAAGACTTGGGGCTTCCAATAGCAAACGTAGGTTTGCAAGTGCAGGTCGGTGCGGCGCTATTTTCCGACGGGAGTACATGGGGGGATCCGCACCGGCTTGCGAAACTGATACAACACCGTGGTAACTGCAAGTGGCCAGGGGCCTAGGCGGACGAAAGTCGGAACAAAATCGCCGATCGGAAACGCCAGAGGCTTCGAGGAACAGGAACGATATCAGTGATTACCGGTAGTCTCTCGCGCCGCTGTTGCCGGCGCAGGAAGGCCACGCCTGCTTGGTCGCGGCTACCGATTCCAACGTATATTGCTCCGCTAGCTTTGGTTACTTCGTATCGGAATGAGAACTTAAACGAAGTAGATTGAAGGTTTTTGTTCCGTGTCTAGCGGAAGTTCGTTGCCGCCGAAGCGGCTATGAAACGCGCGATCCGCTTGCTGGGACGATGCCCCGGCGGTGGCTTCCAACTGGCCATCGCACGCGACAATCTGGGCCTGCTGTGTTTCCGCAAAAAAAAGTACGCGGAGCCTGCTGGGCAAGGCGCTGGAGGAAGAAGCCCCGCTACAGTCCCGCCGGCGCCGCGCAAATCCGCAAGACGAAAGGCGCGCTCGATCGGGCCCAGTCCGCCCTCCGGTAGCGCGCGTTTTTCAACATTCGTGCAATGCCCTTGAAGTGGCCTTAAGAGTGCGACTTGATCATTGCTATGGCAAACACGATTGCTGGTTTTTTTCACACGCCCCGCGACGGAGAAGCCGCGCAAGACGCTCTATTGGCCGCGGGATTTGCGCGCGATCGAGTGAGCTTTGTCGCAGGGGACACACGCGGACACGAAACGCCGGCCCTGGGACCGTTCAAAAAAAACGTCGAGGGTGATACCGAATTGGTGCAGGACGCGTTTCTCGGGAGCGCCGTTGGACTAGTCGTCGGCATGATAGCCGTATTTATCCCCGGCATCGGGCCGTTGATCGCGGCTGGGCCGCTAGCCGGAGCGATGGCCGGCTTAAGCGTGGGCGCCGGGGTGGGTGGTCTCATTGGGCTGCTGAAAGATCACGGCGTCTCGGACGAGGAAGCGGATTTCTACGCCGAGGGCGTGCGCCGGGGCGGCGCGCTAATCACCGTGCAATGCAGTTACACCGATGAAGAAAAGCGGGCGCGCGAAATCATGCTGCAACATGGCGCGATCCAGACTGAAGAGCTCATCGGGGAGTTGGTTTAGCCCCCGTCCCTTCCAGCAACGCCCAAGGAAGAACGCGCCTGAGTAGCCGCCCGCGGCGGCCGAAGCCTGAACCGTCCGAATATCGTTGCGGTGTATGGTGTCCGCGATGGGTATCTCGTCAACGAACTCGTGGACGGCCCACCGCTGAGCAGCGCCAATCTGGGGCTGCGGAAGACGATTTAGGTGGCGGTCCAGATCGCCGGACCAAGCTTAGAGTGCCTGGAAATCTGCTCGTCTGACCTTCGGGATTCCCCGAAGGCAGGTTAGGCTGATCGGATCAGTGGGGAGAGCCGCATTCGTCCAGGATGTCGATGTGCCGATCAATGTCGGGCTCGTATCCTGCACGGCAGACAAATAGTAGAATCCACGGCTTCCCGTCACCGGCCCCGAATCCGATTCCTCCATTTTGCGCAGGCGGCTATCGATGATCTTCATTCCAGTTGGCCTCACTCGGGGCTTCGCCATTCGGCACAGCGCAGCGCGCGATGCGACCGCAGCACCTCATCCCAACTAGGCCACCTTCCATTGGCAAAGAGGGCTGGATCGATGGGCACGTGCGCTATGTTCCGGCGGTCAATGCGGCCCATCTGCGAGCGTTAAGTCAAGATATCGGTAGCCAATGCCGGCGCTCTTCTCGCCCTCTCTATCTGAAAGATCTCGATGAACTTCTCAAGACCGGAGTCCGCCATTACAGCGGTGAACGGGAGGCAGGCTCCTTCGCAACCCCGATCAGTATCTCGGCGGCATGATGCTCTTCCTGTTACCCGGTAGTACAAAGTCGTAGCGCGATGCCATTCATTGAGTGGCGCCGCTCCGGGTTCAGCGGGTTTAAAAGGAAGGCCCCGTCGGCGTTTCGACTTTGACGCCGTTAAAGTGAATCGACTGTATCGTCTGGCTGAGCCCGGAGTGTCTGTAACCAGGAACTTTCGCTGAAGGTACAGGAAGGTCACTGGAACAAACGTGCGCAGCCAGACAATCTCAGGCTAAATGCCAGCCCATTTATTAAACAATGCTAACTAGTCCTAATTTCACTGTTACGACAGTTCTGAAAGTCCTAAGAGTTCAGTGTGTAGCCATCCACCACGGGACGCGAACCCGCCCCGAAGCGAGAACTCGCACCATTCAACAACTAAACTCGCACCATTCAACAACTAATAGCGATAAGTTGCCTGGTCGGC
>JABDGM010000143.1 GCA_013286045.1 Planctomycetota bacterium
GCCTGCGCGGCCATTTTCGCGCGCCTGGACGCTATGGCCAATATCCGCCACAGTTACTATATCCAGCGCCAACAGGCTAAATAAGTTGCCGCGCAAGACGCGCAGTATAGAGAGCGATAATGGTTCCAGCGAACGGCATATCCACCCTCGAACTCGATCGCACCGGCACATCTCCCGGCGCGTTGATCGATCCGTTTGCGCGCACCATTACCTATTTGCGTGTCTCAGTGACCGACCGCTGCGACTTCCGCTGCGTTTATTGCATGTCGGAGCACATGACGTTTCTGCCGAAGGCCGATCTGCTCAGCCTGGAGGAACTCGACCGGCTGTGCAGCGCCTTCGTCGACAAGGGCGTGACCAAGCTGCGTCTGACCGGCGGCGAGCCGCTGGTGCGGCGGGGCATTATGACGCTGGTCTCATCTTTATCGCGTCACCTATCGAGTGGGGCGCTAAAGGAACTGACGCTCACCACCAATGGCTCGCAATTGGAAAAATACGCTGCCGAACTCAAGAACCACGGCATCGAGCGTATCAACGTTTCGCTCGACACGCTTGATCCGGATAAGTTTCGCGCTGTCACGCGCTGGGGCGATCTCGGCAAGGTCATGGCCGGCATCGACGCCGCGCTTGCGGCCGGACTGAAAGTAAAAATCAATGCGGTGGCGCTCAAGGGCGTCAATGAAGATGAACTCGCTGGCCTGCTGGAATGGGCGAACGACCGTAGCATGGATCTCACGGTGATCGAAGTGATGCCCCTTGGCGATGTCGGTGAGACCCGGCTCGACCAATATTTGCCGCTATCGATGGTCCGAGCGCGACTCGCCGAACGCTTCACGCTCGACGACATCGATTATCAAACCGGCGGACCGGCGCGCTATGTCCGTGTCAAGGAAACCGGCGGGCGTCTCGGCTTTATCACGCCGATGACCCATAATTTCTGCGAGTCGTGCAACCGGGTTCGCATCACCTGCACCGGCACGCTCTATATGTGCCTCGGCCAGAATGACGCTGCCGACCTGCGCACGCCCCTACGCGCATCGGATAGTGACGGCCTGATCCATGCCGCGATCGATGAGGCCATTACTCGCAAGCCGAAGGGTCATGATTTCGTGATCGACCGCCGGCATCAGTGGCCGGCCTTGTCGCGCCACATGAGCGTGACCGGCGGCTAGGGCGGTCCCGATAGGACATAGCGGCTACGTTATCACCTTTTGCGGCTGAACCGGACTTTGGGTGCGTTTCCACCCCCTACGAGCACCCGGGGGACCGCTCATTCTGATATAGCGCTACCGAGGTCAGCGCCCTCCTCAGCCTACCACCAACTTCTCCATTGACGGCTCATAGCGAGATTGGATTAAGTGGGTAGCGAGGACGATAAAAAAGCAAAATGCCGGTCCAACCGGTCAAGTGGGAGGGGATGTGCGAGCGTTGCTGGCCTTCAGTCGAGGGGTCGACTGGTTCAATACCCAATTGTCTGTGGTGGCAAATTGGCTGGTGTTGTTTGCCGTGGTGATCAGCGCCGGCAACGCCGCCAGCCGCTATCTGTTTAGCGAAAGCTCAAACGGCTGGCTCGAGATCCAATGGTATTTGTTCGCCGGCATGGTGCTGCTCGGCGGACCCTACACTCTCAAGATGAACGAACATGTGCGCGTCGACCTCATCTATGGGATGTCGTCCGAGCGCACCCAAATCTGGATCGACATCGTCGGCGGTATTCTGTTTCTGCTGCCGATCTGCGTAATCCTCACTTACTTTACCTGGCCGTGGTTCGTCGAGTCTTGGCGGATCGGCGAAGCGTCGTCGAACGCAGGCGGCTTGGTCCGTTGGCCCGTAAAACTGATATTGCCGGTCGGGTTTATTCTAATGGCATTGCAAGGCGTTTCGGAAATCATCAAGCGCATCGCCGCGCTTGAACATGTCATCGATATCGAATTCAAATACGAAAAGCCCCTGCAATGAATTTCATTCGCGACAACATGCCAGCCCTCATGTTCGGTGGCATGGTTTTCTTCATGCTGGTCGGTTATCCGGCAGCATTCTGTCTTGCTGCCACCGGATTATTTTTCGGATTTATCGGAATCGAACTCGGCCAGATCCACCCGGATTTTCTCGGCAATCTTACCTATCAACTGTTCGGGATCATTTCGAACGATCTGCTCCTGGCGATTCCGTTCTTCACCTTGATGGGAGCGGTTTTGGAGCGCTGCGGCCTGGCGGAAGATCTTCTCGATTCGTTTGGTCAGCTTTTCGGGCCCATTCGTGGCGGCCTCTCTTATGCGGTGATTTTCGTCGGGGCCGTACTCGGCGCCATCACAGGCACGGTCGCGGCCTCGGTCATTGCCATGGGCGTCATCTCGATGACGCCCATGCTTAAATATGGATACTCCACGCGGCATACGATGGGCGTGATCGCGGCCTCGGGCACGATAACGCAGCTTATTCCACCGTCACTCGTCCTGATCGTGTTGGCTGACCAAATGGGCCGGTCCGTTGGCGACATGTATGCCGGCGCGATTGGGCCGAGCATTATTCAGGTCGCTTTGTTCTGCGCCTGGGTTTTCATCGTCAGCATCGTGTGGCCGGAGGACGTGCCGGCGCTGCCAAAAGAAGCTCGCACGCTGCATGGCTGGGCGCTCGCGAAACGATGCATGCGGGGCATGGTCCCTTCCCTTGGACTTATATTTTTGGTGCTGGGAACGATCTTCATGGGCTTGGCCACCCCGACCGAAGCCGGCGCGATGGGTGCCGTCGGCGCCATCGCGCTCGCCTGGTCCTACGGCACATTGACCTGGACGCTGCTTTACCAGGGCATGGCATCAACGATGCGCATCACCGCTATGGTGACGTTTATTCTTATCGGCGCGCGAACATTCAGCCTGGTGTTTCAGGGGGTCGGCGGCAAAGTCTGGATTGAAACGCTGTTGACCTCGTTGCCCGGCGGACAGATCGGCTTCCTGATCTTCGCCAACGCATTTATTTTCGTGATTGCGTTCTTCCTCGATTTCTTTGAAATCGCCTTCATCATCATTCCGCTGCTGACCCCAGTCGCGGATAAGCTTGGCATAGACCTGATCTGGTTCGGAGTTTTGATCTGCGCCAATATCCAGACCAGCTTCATGCATCCGCCTTTCGGATTCGCGCTGTTCTATCTGCGCGGCATCGCGCCAAAGTCGATCAAAACCTCGGAAATCTATTGGGGCGCCATTCCCTGGATCGGCACGATGGTGATCCTCGTTGCCATTGTCATTTTATGGCCAGCCTCGGTGACCTATTGGATCGATAAAAATAACGAGATGGATGCATCCAAAATCAAGATCGAAATTCAGATGCCGGAGGATGTGCCGCTGAATTTCGACGCACCGAAATAGCCGCGCGACACGTAATCGGACAAAAAATAAGAGACCCCGGAACGATGTTCCGGGGTCTCTTTTTTGTTATCTAAGTTTAGCCGCGGGTACGGGCGCGGATCATGTAGCTGTCGTAGGAATATTCCGCGACCTGCCACCACAGATATTCGTCGTTGCGGAACGCGGTCATTGAATCCAGCACCTTCTTGAAGTCGGGATTGGTCGCCGCAACCTCGCTGTGCAGTTCGTTCGTCGCCTTGTAACAGGCGTCCATGATAGCAGGCGTGAACGGGAGCAGTTTCGCGCCATTGGCGATGAGACGCTTCAATGCACCCGGATTGACGGCATCGTATTTCGCCATGCACCAACTGTTGGCGTAATACCCGGCCGCAGCCAGGATTGCCTGATAAGACTTCGGCAGCGCATTCCACTTGTCGAGATTGACGAAGGCGTGCAGCACCGAGCCACCTTCCCACCAACCGGGGTAGTAGTAATACGGTGCGACCTTATAGAGGCCGAGCTTTTCGTCATCATAAGGGCCGACCCATTCCGCGGCATCGATGGTGCCCTTCTCCAGCGACGGGAATAAGTCGCCGGCCGCGATCTGCTGCGGTATCACGCCCAGTTTCGTCAGCACCCGGCCGGGGAAACCGCCGATGCGGAATTTCAGACCCTTGAGATCATCGACTGTCTTGATTTCCTTACGGAACCAGCCGCCCATCTGGCAACCAGTATTGCCGGCGATCAACGCGGTAACGTTGAACTTCTTGTAGAACTCGTTCAGCAGATCCATGCCGCCGCCTTGCATCATCCAAGCCTGGTTCTGGCGCTGGTTGGGCCCAAATCCCACTGACGTTCCGAACGCAAAAGTCGGATCCTTGCCGAAATAATAATACGACGCGGAGTGGCCCATCTCGACGGTGCCACTCGATGTCGCGTCCAGGGCTTGCAGCGCCGGCACGATTTCACCGCCAGCGAAGACCTGGATCTGGAATTTATTGTCGGTGCATTCGCCTACGTATTTGGCCATCTGCTCGGCAGCGCCATACAGCGTGTCGAGCGACTTCGGCCAGCTGCAAGTCATGCGCCATTTGATTTCAGGCGAGGACTGCGCGATGGCCGGCGCGGCGATCGCGCTGGCGGCAACGCCGAGACCGGCGGCCTTGATAAATTGACGACGTTTCATCCCTCTATCCTCCCTTTGTTTTTTCAGTGCGGTATCCTCCGCAAGCTGCGTGACCCGTTTTTTTAGCTCCTCAGAGGAGCATGGCCGAAACCATGACCGAGCCCGCAGTCTGAATCCAGTCTGCACCGGTTCAACCAAAGTTGGTAGTGGGGACGGCGTTGGAAATGGACCCCAAAACGTTGGAGCCGGCTTTGTGGCCGGCCCCGTCTAAGTTATCCAATTTGGTCAACCGCGCACGCGGCTACGGATCATGAAGCTGTCATAGGTGTATTCCGCAACCTGCCACCACAGATATTCGTCGTTGCGGAACGCAACAATCGAGTCCCATACCTTCTTGAAATCAGCATTGACGGCGGATGTCTCCGCATTGACTTCCGTCGAAGCTTTCAGGCAGGCCTCCATGACAGACTGCGAGAACGGACGCAGTTGCGTACCGTTGGCGACAAGGCGCTTGAGCGCGGCTGGATTGCGGGCATCGTAGCGTGCGGTTTCATCGACGTTCGCAGCGCCGGCAGCGGCCCGAACAACCGCCTGGTAAGATTTCGGCAGCTCGTTCCACTTGTCGAGATTAATTTGCAAGTGGTTGGTCGTGCCGCCTTCCCACCAGCCCGGATAGTAGTAGTACTTCACAACCTTATAGAAGCCGAGCTTCTCGTCATCGTAAGGACCAACCCATTCGGCCGCGTCGATAGTGCCCTTCTCCAGCGCGGGATAAATGTCACCGCCGGCAATTTGCTGCGGTACGACGCCGAGCTTCTGCAATGTTTTGCCGGCCCAACCGCCGATACGCATCTTGAGGCCCTGGAAGTCAGCGACCTCTTTAATTTCCTTGTTGAACCACCCACCCATCTGGCAGCCGGTATTGCCCATCAGCAAGTTATAGGTGTTGAACTTCTTGCCGAATTCGTCGATCAGCTTCTGGCCGTCACCTTCGTAAAACCAGGCATTCTGCTGACGCGCATTAAGGCCGAACGGCACGGCACAGAACAGCGCCCAGGTCGGGTCCTTGCCGATATAATAGTAATAAGCGGTGTGTCCCATCTCGACGGTGCCATTCTGCACCGCGTCGAGCGTTTGCAGTCCCGGCACGATCTCGCCCGCGGCAAACAATTGAATTTGAAACTTGCCGTCGGTCGCTTCCGACACGTATTTGGCGAAGACCTCACAAGCGCCGTAGAGCGTGTCCAGCGACTTTGGCCAACTGGCCGTCAGACGCCATTTGAGCGTGGGCGCCGATTGAGCGATTGCCGGCTTGGCGATCACACTGACGGCAGCACCGGCACCGAGCGCAGTGAGAAATTGTCGACGTTTCATCAAGGCCCCCCCCTAAATCCACATTCGTTGTGACCGGCATATCCCCTAGGCCCGGCAATGCCGCGCCTTAAACTGCAAGTTTGCTTCCCGTGATGTTCATGCGCAAGCCATTAAATTGCGAAATTTCACATCAAGCTGCCCGCCGCCATTTCGATTTTCGAGACAATAGCAAAGACCGCCGAACTATCGATTCCCGACTGT
>JABDGM010000144.1 GCA_013286045.1 Planctomycetota bacterium
GACAACAACATCGTCATTTGTTCGCTCAGCAAGGGAGCAGCCGATGTGAAGATGGCACTCGCGCGACCAGACGCAGCGAAGGCATTTCGAAACGTCGTGGCTTGGATCAATGTCGGCGGCACACCGGCCGGTTCGCCAATGATTGCCTGGCTTCTGGATCGCCCATTGCTCACGCTGATCTATCGATTGCTTCTGTGGTGCCGCGGAAAAGACTTCGAGTTCGTACGCAACATGGATCGCCGGTCTGGCGGCCCACTGGATTGTGAGGTGTCGAGTCCTGCGCACATCAAGGCCATCCACGTACTGGGCTTTCCACTTCAGCGACACATTCCGCTCCGCCGTACTCGGCGCTGGCATCGTCGCCTGGCGGTGTACGGTCCAAATGATGGAGCCGCGATCCTAGCCGACAATTGCCGATTGCCAGGCCAGATTTTGCCAGTGTGGGGTGCGGACCATTATCTCAGTGCGCAGTGGAGTCCGGAACGGGTCATCACGGCGTTGTTGCGCTACTTGAGTCGTCACCTCAACCTGACGGCCGCGACACCTGAACCAGTCGCCGCCGGGAGCGGGGCACTGTGAGACGCGTGCAATGAAGATTCAACTCCTCTCTCCGGCGGGCGAAATCCATCGCAATGGCAGTGGCATCTTCAAGCGATCGCTACGTTATGCGCCGCTAACGTTGACCACGCTTGCCGCGATGGTTCCTAAGGAGTTGAATGCGGAGGTTACCATTCAAGACGAAGGCGTTGAGCCGATCGATCTCGATTTTGCTGCTGACCTGGTCGGAATAACGGCGATCACGGGCACATCGCTACGGGCGTACTCAATCGCCGACGAGTTGCGAGCCCGCGGAACGACAGTCGTGCTGGGCGGTGTTCATCCCACGCTCTTGCCCGAGGAGGCAGCGCAGCACGCCGACTCAATCGTGATGGGCTATGCCGAACGAGCATGGCCGGAACTCTTGCGCGATTTTGCCGCCGGTCGTTTGCAACCACGCTACCATTTCCCGACCGGCCGTGTGCTGTCTGGGCTGCCGATCGCCAGACGCGATCTGCTGAAACGAAAACGCTATGCGACTGTCAACAGCATTGAAGCCACGCGAGGCTGCCCACACAAATGTGAATTCTGCGTGGTGCCCACGGCCTGGAGCGGAATTTACGCACACCGGCCGGTGGAGGAAGTCATCGCTGAACTAGAAACGTTCTCCGGCAAACACGCGTTGTTCATCGACCTAAGTCCCGTCGAAGATGTGCAGTATGCCAAAGCACTCTATCGGGCGATGATTCCACTTAAGATTCGCTGGGTGGGATTGGCGACGACACGGCTCGCAGAAGATCCGGAATTGCTGCAACTAGCGGCTGCCAGTGGCTGTAAGGGTGTTCTGATCGGTTTCGAATCAGTCAGCCAGAATACGCTGAATGGCGCACAGAAGCATTTTCACTCCGCCGATCGCTACGCAGAAAACATCCGCCGGCTGCACGATCATGGAATCGGTATTCAGGCCTGCTTTGTGTTCGGATTTGATGATGAGGACGAGTCGGTATTTGAGCGGACCGTTGAGTTTGTCGACCGCACGAAAATCGACTTGCCTCGTTACGCGGTGGCCACGCCTTTCCCGGGGACGTCGCTGTACCGTCGGCTGGAAGCGCAAGGTCGGCTCTTGCACCGGCGCTGGTCGCTCTACGATGTCGAACATGTGGTGTTCGAGCCGCAGCGAATGACGCCCGAGCGTTTGCAGGAAGGTCTGCAATGGAGTTGGGAGCAGAGTTATACCTGGCGATCAATCTTTCAACGGTTTACGGGTGCGCCCTGGTCGATCTTGACCCTCTGGATTTCGACCAATCTCGGCTACCGCTTTTTCGCCGAGAAACTTCCCAGCAAGGCGGACGGCATCTATCGCGAAAAGTTATCCACCACTATCGATGAATTCGCCATGACGATCGGCTAGCGCGCGTCTTCAAGAACATGAAAGTAACGCTCATCTATCCGGCGGTCGGCCGCAACGAAGGAAAGCCGTACGTTCGCGCCTGGCAAATGCAGCCACTTTCGATGGCAGTTTTAGCAAGCCTGATGCCGGCTGACGTGGAGGTCGCGTTCTTCGACGATCGCATGGAGCCGATCGACTACGATGCTCCGACGGACATTGTGGTACTCAGCGTTGAAACATTTACTGCTCTTCGGGCCTATCGCATCGCCCGTCGTTTTCGTGAGCGGGGCATCCCGGTCGTGATGGGCGGCTATCACGTGACGTTGCTGCCAGAAGAGGCGGCCGACGAGGCCGACGCCATCGTGGTTGGCGATGCAGAGCCAGTCTGGAAGCAACTGATCGCCGACGTACTCGACGGGAATTTGCAGGCAAGATACGACGGACGCGGCAAGCGCGTGCTTCGCGATATCAGGCCACGACGGTCGCTATTTGCTGATCGGCCGTATCAGAACATTACGTTGGTTGAATACGCGCGCGGCTGCAATTTCACATGCGACTTCTGTTCGATTACGGCCTTCCATCACGCGGCGCAAAGCCACCGGCCAGCTCGCGATGTCGCGGAAGAAATGGAGGAAACCGGAAGCTGCCGATTCTTTGTCGTCGACGACAACGTTGTCAGCCAACCGGCCAAGGCCCGCGAGTTATGCCGCGAGTTGACGCCGCTGCGTATCAACTGGGTCGGCCAAGCCAGCATCCAAATCGCGTCGGACGATGAACTTCTCGCGATGCTCGCGGAGAGCGGGTGCCGGGGTCTGTTGATCGGAATGGAATCGATCAACGCCGCAAACTGTCTTCGTAACTGGCTTGTGCCGTGTTCCAGTCTTTTCCCATCGCTTTGAGGTTTGCGGCAGTTCCGTAAGCACGGGTTGGCAATCTACGGCACGTTCGTGTTTGGATATGATGAAGACAATTGGAATGTGATCGAGCGCAGTGTGGAGTTTGCGCGCGAACAGAAATTGTTTCTCGCGGCATTCAATCATCTGGTGCCCTTTCCGGGAACGCCGTTGTATCGGCGGCTGGCGGCCCAGGGCCGGCTACTTTCGAATCGCTGGTGGCTTGACCCGCGTGGTCGCATCGGCGATGTGACGTTTCGTCCGGAAAAAATGAGCCCACGCGAGTTGCAGGACGCATGTCTGGCAGCACGGCGCAAGTTTTACAGCTGGGGCTCGATGTGGCAACGAGCGCGCGATCGCCACGCCAATCTGTCGAGCGCTGCTATGTTCGGCGTATACTTGGGACTCAACCTGGGCTCCCATTTCGACATCGATTTACGACAAGGTCTTCAACTTGGCGCAGGGCCCAATGAGCTCGGAAACTCGCAAGAGCCGATTCGAATTCAGGCTAGCTACTCCGGCCGATGATAGCTGCCTGCGTCGCGTGTTGTCGTCAACGCCGATGAACGGTCGAATCCGAATTGCATTCGCGCGCGAGCCTAGTTACTTCGCGGCTGCGGCGGTAGATGGGAAGCAAGTCCAGGTCGGAATCTGTTGTGATACGTCGACGGGCAGAGTGGCCGGGATGGGATCGCGCTCTATAACCCCGCGATTTGTAAATGGAGAGAGTTCGCCCGTCGGCTATTTAGGCGGACTTCGGATTCTTCCCGCCTATCGTCGGCGGAGCATGTTGTTGCACCGTGGGTATAGATTTCTCAAAGCGTTGCACGCCGACGGCGCGACCAGACTCTACTTGACCACCATCGCTGATGACAACGCGGCAGCTATCAAAGTTCTCACCTCTGAGCGCGGCGGATTGCCCCATTATCAACCGTGGGGACAGTATTATACGCTTGCGCTCCCGGGCGATTTTCGCTCCAAGATGAATCTGCCAAACTCGAGCGACGTATATTGTCGACCGGCAGTTCGTGGTGATCGCGATGCCATTATCGAATTCCTACAACTTCACGGGACAGGACGGCAGTTTTTCCCGGTATACGATCGCGCTGATTTATTCACCGAGGCTGGGCTGCTTTGCGGACTAAAGCCGGAGGACATCTGCTTAGCATTTCGAGGCCAACAGTTGGTCGGAACTATGGGTGCGTGGGATCAACGATGTTTCAAGCAAACGTTGGTAAGCGGATATGACAGGTGGCTTCAAGCCACGCGGCACTTTTGCAATGCCTACGCCGCGATGAGTGGTAATATGCGTTTGCCCGAACCCGGCACTTCGTTGAATAGTGGAGTCGTCGCTATCCCGCTTATTGATCGCAACGATCCTGTCGTGTTCCGCCTGCTACTACAATCGCACTTGGATACTCTGCGAGACAAGCAAATTGAATTCTTGCTGGTCGGCCTGCATCAAGATGACCCTCTGCTACCAGTCGCAAGAGATTTCGCGCGGCGAGAATTTGTAACCAGGCTCTATGTCGTCCATTGGCAGCATGAGCCGCTCGACATCGAAAAGATGAAGAATCGTATTCCCTATTTGGAACTGGGCGCGCTTTAGAGGAGTTTGCCATGCGACTACAGGGTTCGGTAGTGCCCATCGAGCAAGTAAGCCGCGAAGATCGCGATACGATGTATTCGCTCATGACCGTGTGTTATGCAAATATCCATCGTGCGGCGTTTGAAGCCGATTTGGATGCCAAACATTGGGTCATGCAACTGCGAAGCCGCACTACCGGCGAGTTGATTGGTTTTTCGTCTCAAGTGCTGCTGCAAGTTGAGGTGTCGAACGTCACTATCGATGCACTGTACTCGGGAGACACGGTCGTTGATCCCCGGCATTGGGGCGATCCTGCGCTGGCGCATGCCTGGGGGAATTTTGCCATGGACCTGATTAATCGAAACGCTGGCCATCCGCTTTATTGGTTCCTTACTTCGAAAGGCTTTCGAACGTATCGGTTCTTGCCGCTTTTTTTCCATGAGTTTTATCCACGGACGGGTGTGCCGACTCCGTCGTGGGAGCGGGCCGTGCTGAATGCTTTGGGCCGCCGTGTCGCCCCAAGTCGATTTGACCGACGGACACAAATCATCCATGCCGACGGCGCCAAGGATTTCTTGAAACCCGAGATCGGTACGCCGCAATCACGCACGACGAACGATCTACACGTGCGATTCTTTGTAGAAAACAATCCGGGGCACGCACAAGGTGACGAACTATGTTGCGTTGCGCCACTGAGTGCGGAGAACTTCACACGGGCCGCGTATCGGATGATCAACTTGTCGGTCGGTGATTTACAGCCCACTTGATATGGTAAATCGCGCGTATTTCTGTAATACAGCCTGGATGGCGGCACGCTCACAAAAGCTTCCGTCGCCAATAAGCCCTTGCCTTGAATCTCGATGTCATCAAGATCTTTCCGCAGCTGATCGGCATACCAGGCCGATGGCCCGTCGGCCCAGCAGCTGGTGAGCGCAAGCGACGGCCATATCATCCGAATTAGTCCGTCGACTGAAGGGTCGCCAGTGTGGATGGAACGCAAATACGCAGCACGCTCGCGCCGCGGTCGGTACTCGCGTTGGAAAACGGAGCAACCAGCGGTGTACTCGGCCGATATTCGGCCACGCTCGATATCGTCGAGAAGTTGCGCCCAACTGGCGAACATGCTGCGAATCAGCTCGCTGAGGAATGTTGGACTCCACACCGAGATGAGGCTCAAGTCCACAGCACGCAGCAGATAAAACAGCGTTACATAACGAGCCGACTCAATCGACCGACATCGTGCGATCTCGCCTGGGACTGCCAAAGTGCTGGATGCGAATTTTCTCTCCAGCCATCCCAGGTAATCCGTATCATTCTCAAAACCAATTGAAATACTGCCTGCCGATTTCCGATTAACTTGGGCAAGCGGCGAGACCGACCAATACGCACGGCCCCGCCTCACCGCTGGCCGATTCCAGAAAAGATCCCATATCCAAGTACGAATCGCCCGCTGGAAGCTGCGGCTCAACGGCGCCGTGTACGGGATCAACTTATTGCCGCTGGTTGATCCTCCCGTGGGCAGAAACGATCGAACGGGATCCGCGGTTAGAACGTTGGCTTCTCCATTTGCGATTCGGTTGATTGCCGGATGGTAATCATCGTACGTCGACAATGGCACTGCGTTTTGATA
>JABDGM010000145.1:0-2461 GCA_013286045.1 Planctomycetota bacterium
GGGCCATGTCATCGGTGTGGGCGCGCTTATAAGTTTGAATATCTGCAAATTCGCCCTTCGCATCGCGCTCGACATACAACAGTCTGCCGGATTTGCTGCGCATTTCAGTCCGCTTCTTCTTCGCCATCGTTCGAGGCTCCCGCAAGAGACTCAGAGTGGTGGTGCCGCGTAGATTTCCCGCGGTGAATTTCAGTCTACGCGATGTGCTCTGAATTGCTCAACGGTTGGTGAGCGCTTTAATGAAGTCGCCGTGTTCCGAATGCGCGGCGAGTAATTGCTGACGATCGGCGAGCTCGAAGTCGGCGTAATCGAAGCCCGGCGCCACGGTGCAACCCATTAGCGCCCAATTGCCGCCGGGGACCAAGCGGCAACCTTGCCACACGCCGGCGGGCACGACGTGCTGCGGTTCGTGGCCCGCAGCGAGGTCGTTGTGAAGTAGGACGATCTTCGCTTCGCCGCTCGGCCAAAGCTGTAACATTTCAACGGCATCGCCGGCGTAGAAGTGGAAGACTTCGTCGCTCTTCACGCGATGGATGGCCGAGAACGTTTCGGGCGTGAGCAGGTAGTAGATGCAGGTTGAAGCATTGCGATCGCCGGCGTACGTCGCGGGAAGCGCCTTTCCAGGAATTACTAGCGACGCGCGATATGTTTCGCGGAAGTAGCCGCCTTCGATGGTAAGCGGCTGCAGATTTAGCGCCTCGATCACCTGTTGAACATCGAGCATTCGCTGTCCTTGGCTTCGATTCGTCACAAGCCGGAGAAAACGGTCACAAAATAAACTTACTCAAATCCTCATCCTTCGAAACCTCGTCCAGCCGCTCTCTCACGTACGCGGCATTGATTTCGACGCGGCCCATTTGCATATCGGGCGCTTCGAAGGAGAGTTCTTCGAGCAGGCGCTCGAGGATGGTATAAAGCCTGCGGGCACCGATGTTTTGCGTACGCTGATTTACGTCAAACGCGTAGCTGGCGAGTGCTTCAACCGCGTCGGGTTTGAAATCGACGTCGACGCCTTCGGTTTTCAGCAATGCCGTGTATTGCTTCGTGAGCGAGCTTTTGGGTTCGGTGAGGATGCGGACGAAATCGTCTTTCGTGAGATCTTTCAACTCGACTCGGATCGGGAAGCGGCCTTGCAGCTCGGGCATTAGGTCGCTGGGTTTCGTTTTGTGGAAGGCGCCGGCGGCAACGAACAGCACGTGATCGGTGCGAACGTAGCCATACCGGGTATTCACCGTCGTGCCTTCGACGATCGGCAGCAGGTCGCGCTGCACGCCTTGGCGGGAGACGTCGGCCCCGCGGCCGCCTTCGCTGGCGACGACTTTGTCCATTTCGTCGACGAAGATGATGCCGAGGTTTTCGGCCAGCTCGATCGCTTGGGCGTTCACTTTTTCTCCATTGATGAGCGCTTCGCGCTCCTGCTCTAGCAGAACACGGCGGGCTTCGGCGACCGTCATTTGGCGGCGTGAGACGTTTTTGGGCAGCACTTTTTCGAGCATGCCTTGGAAATCGAATTCCATCGAATCATTGCCGGGGCCCATGCCGGGGATCATCATCGCGTGAGCCTTTTGCTCGATCGTGATTTCGACCGTGCGGTTCTCCATTTCGCCGGCGGCGAGCATTTGCCGCATTTTTTCGCGTGTGCGTTCGAACCGCTCGGGCGAGTTCGGCGAATCGACACCGACCTCGAAAGTGTTTGGCTGCGGGGCCAGCAGGTCGACAAGCCTTTGCTCGACGCGGCGTTCCGCTTCCGGCTTCACGCGTTCAAGTTCCTTTTCCCGCACCAGGCCGATGGCGTTTTCCACGAGTTCGCGGACCATGCTTTCGACGTCGCGGCCATAATAACCGACTTCGGTGTATTTCGTGGCCTCGACTTTGATGAATGGGGCTCCGGTGAGCGTGGCAAGGCGGCGGGCAATTTCGGTTTTGCCGACGCCCGTGGGGCCGATCATGAGAATGTTTTTCGGCGCGACTTCGTTGCGCATGTCCTCTGCCACGCGCTGACGTCGCCAGCGATTGCGGATCGCGATCGCAACGGCGCGCTTCGCTTCATGCTGACCGACGATATGGCGGTCGAGCTCGGCGACGATTTGACGGGGTGTGAGTTCTTTCACAGTCGTTCTTTCAGGCTAGCCACAGAGGACACAGAGATCGCCGAGGGCAGATGCATTTAAAAAGAAACACGTCTTAAATATTTCTCTGTGAACTCTGTGTGCTCGGTGGCAGATTTTCAATGAATCAAGTTGCAGGAAGTTCTTCGACGATGATGTTGCGGTTTGAAAAGACGCAAATATCCGCGGCGATTTCCAGCGCTTTTTGGACGATCTCTTTGGCCGACAGTTGCGAGTGAGTGGCTAATGCACGAGCCGCGGCCAAGGCGTAGTTGCCGCCGGAGCCGATGCCGAGGATGCCGTCGGTTGGTTGGATGACGTCGCCGGTGCCCGAAACCAGCAGGGTGTGCTGG
>JABDGM010000145.1:2471-6035 GCA_013286045.1 Planctomycetota bacterium
CGCGCGGTCGGTTCGCCATTCTTTGGCGAGCTCCGTTGCGGCCCGCGGCATGTTGGCGGGGTAGTCTTTTAGTTTGGCTTCGAAGCGTTCCAGCAAAGCGAAGGCGTCGGCCGCGCCGCCTGCGAAACCGGCGATGACGCGGCCATCGGCGAGCGGGCGGATTTTCACGGCGTCGGATTTCATCACCGTGTTGCCCAAGCTCACCTGACCGTCACCGCCAATGGCCACGCGGCCTTTGTGGCGGACGGTGAGAATCGTCGTTGAGCGGAAACGCTTTTCTTCGGATGTCATAATTCTGAGCGAGAGTTAGGCAGTACGGCGGTGTCGATTCGTCCTTATTTTCGCCCATTGTGACATGCCGGGCCAGGGGTTAGCTTGGATTCATGGGATCCAAACCGGTGGAGAAAACCGCGAATTCGCGCGCGCTTCCGCGCAGTCCGGAGCTGATGAATCGAAATGATTCGGCGCTTCTAGTGATCGATGCGCAAGAGAAGTTGTTAAGCGTAGTTCCCAACTGCGATCGCATTGTTTGGAACATTCGCCGATTGCTTGACGCGGCGAAGGAGCTGGGTGTGGCAATTGGCGGGACTGAGCAGTATCCCGAACGCCTGAGTCCGACGGTGCCCGAGATTAAAGAGAGGCTGGGGGCGGCGCCGGATAAGTTGTGCTTCAGCGCCGGCGTGTGTGGCGAAATATTCGAACGTTGGAAAGACGATAGCCGATATCGCGTTCTGTTGTGCGGCATTGAGACGCACGTTTGCATTCTGCAAACGGCGCTCGATCTGGCTGCCGCAGGGTTCGAAACGTACGTGGCGGTAGATGCCGTTGGGACGCGCCATGCGATCGACCACGAGATTGCGCTACGGCGAATGGAGTCGGCGGGGGTAGTTTTGACGACGACCGAAACCGCCATGTTCGAGTGGTGCCGAACTGCCGAAGGGCCGGAATTCAAGCGGATTAGCGCGCTGGCCAAGGAGCAAGGGCCGATCTGAAATCCCCAAACCGGCCAAAAATAATACGCAGATAGCCCAGTCTCACGCGTTACTTAAGTTTCGGCAGGCACAATAGATAGGCTGCCACCACAAATTTGGGCATGGAGAAACGCTGTTCCCTGCGTTAAAATGGCAGGCTTAGATGCTGCCGATTGGCTGGACGATGGATCGTTGCCGCAGGCGATAAAGCAGAACTTAGAGTGGATTTGACATGGATATCATTGAAGCAGTTGGCGTAACGAAGTCGTTCGCCAATGGCGCGATGTACGTGGATGCAGTCCGCGGCATCGATCTTAGCGTTCGCCAAGGCGAAATGCTTGCAATCGTCGGGCCATCCGGGTCGGGCAAAAGCACGCTGCTCAATTTGTTGGGGGCGATCGAAACGCCGACGACCGGCCACGTGCTGTTTGAAGGCAGAGACGTGGCGACGATGAGCGACACGGAGCGAACGCTACTCCGACGCAAGCGAGTGGGGTTCATATTTCAGGCATTCAACTTGTTACCCACGCTTACAGCCGTCGAGAACGTGGCGTTGCCACTGGAATTGGATGGCGTATCGGAGAAAGAAGCCCGCGAGCGATCGATGGCGTCGCTCGATTTGGTGGATATTGCCGACCGTGCCGACCATCTTCCCAGCATGATGAGCGGCGGCGAGCAGCAGCGCGTCGCGGTGGCCCGCGCGCTGGTGATTGAGCCGGCGCTAGTTCTGGGCGATGAACCGACTGGCAACCTCGATAGTGTGAATAGTGCGCAGGTGATGCGTTTGCTTCGCGATCTTACGGATTCACGCGGTCAAACGGTCGTCGTGGTGACGCACGACAACGACATTGCCGCCCAGGCCGACCGCACGGTCCGCGTGCGAGACGGTCATCTCGAGGAACTTCCGACCGGCGCTCGGTCGAAGGGCCCCGTCTACTACCCGCCCGTGGGTCGGGCTGCGAGCTGGAAATGATGCTCTATTGGCGATTTGCATGGCGAGAGCTGCGACAGCGGCCCAGTCGCCCGATCCTCACGTTGCTGAGCATTGTAATTGGCGTCGGTGCCGTGGTCGCGGTGACGATTTCGGCCGGGACGACGCATCGTGCGTTCGATCAGATCTTCAAGACAGTGGCGGGACGCGCGCAGCTCGAAGTTTCGGTGCCCATCGGTACTAGCTTCGATGAAAAGGTGCTCGCCAAGGTGCGGGACGTGCCGGGCGTACAAACCGCCGTCCCGATTATGCAGCGCTGGACGAAATTGGAAGTGCGGCACGAAGGTAGCAAGCCCAAGCGCTACACGATCACCGCGATCGGTGTGGACCCTGCTATCGATCGAAAAGTGCACGACTATGAGATCACTGCCGGCGAGCCATTGCCGACCGATCCGAAAGCGGAGTCTGGGGTGCTGCTGGATTCGAATTTTGCCAAGAATCAAAAGATAGAAGTCGGCGACCCTGTCTCATTCAGCACGCGTCAGTCCGGTTTCGTCGAAACTCACGTCATTGGTCTGTATAAGTCGAACGATGTCGCATCGGGCGGCGCCGGCTCGCCGATGTACTTGCCGTTGATTGCGG
This sequence comes from Planctomycetota bacterium, assembly GCA_013286045.1. Classification (GTDB taxonomy): domain Bacteria; phylum Planctomycetota; class Planctomycetia; order Pirellulales; family Lacipirellulaceae; genus JABDGM01. The sequence continues at coordinate 5,016 of JABDGM010000145.1, forward strand.
TTCAGGACTCTTGGGACAGTTTGGGTCTCATTGATAAAGCGCAAATTGCGACCGTTCCTGGAACGGATGATAAAGCGGTGCAAAAGGCGATTGCCGCCGTCCTCCCGAATGGGGTTTCTGTCCAGCCACCGCCGACGCACAGTGCTATGGCCGAGGAAACTTCGCTGTCGACTCAGCAAGGGATGTCGATGGCGCAAGGTTTCTCGCTGCTCGTCGCGGTATTCATTATCACGAACACGTTTTTGATTAACGTGACGCAGCGTCGCCGCCAAATTGGCATCATGCGGGCAATCGGGGCGACCCGCGCGCAAATCTCTGAAATGATGTACCGTGAAGCGCTGCTGATGGGCATCGTTGGCACGGTTCTCGGTTCGCTGTTAGGCATTGCTGCGGCGCATTTTTTGACCGTCGCCATGGGCACGCTTTACGAGACCGAACTACCGCCGGTGAAACTTAGTTTTTATCCGTTTCTCATCGGCGCCGCGTGCGGGCTAGGAATATCTCTGGTGGCCGCGATTTTGCCGTCACGCAAAGCCAGCCATTTGTCTCCGCTGGAGGCGATGCGCGACGTGCTCCCCGAGGAGATCGAGGGAGTGCAGTGGTGGCTAACGGCCTCGGGCGTGACGATCATCGCGATTTGCTCGGTGCTGGTCGCGCTCAGCATCGCGGGTTACATCTCGATGATTCATACGGTGTGGGCGACGATCCTCATGCTGGCAGGATGCGTGCTGCTGATGCCTATCGCGCTAAAGCCGATGTGCAAGTTCGCGATGTTTTTCCTGCGCCGAATTCTGCCGGTCGAAGGCAAGCTCGCTCAATTGCAACTGCTGCGGCATCGTTCGCGCACGACGCTCACGGTTGGCGTCGTATTCATTGCGGCCGCGACGGGCATCGGGCTCGCAAACTCGGTCATCGATAATGTGAACGACGTGCGCAGCTGGTACCACAAAGCGATCGTCGCCGATTACATCCTTCGGGCCAGCGAACCGAACATGGCAACCGGCACGTCGCCCGACTTGC
>JABDGM010000146.1 GCA_013286045.1 Planctomycetota bacterium
GCGACGAAATACAGCGCCGACGATGTTCAACCCGAACTTTTTGCTTTTCGGGACGAGCCCGAGGACCGCGAGTTGCCGGCGCGAAATGAATAGCTGTTGATGAAGATCAATCTTTACCGGGCAAACGTCGCTGCACGTGCCGCTTAGGGTTCTCTTTTTCCTGTGCCAACATTTAGTTCTAGTCGTCCCTGCCGAACAAATGGTGGATCACATGCACGCCGCCTATGCACAATTGGCGGCGTCCGATGGCGGCAAGTCGGAATTCCGCACGCCACGCTTCGGGACGTTCATTTCTGGCCCCTCGAAAACGGCCGACATCGAGCAGTCGCTCGTGATCGGTGCGCACGGCCCACGCTCGCTGGTAGTGTGCTTTCTCGAGTCAACGCAGTAAGCGCGGCAATAGCTGAGCGCTAACCGTCGACTTGCTCTCTCAGCCAGTCCAAATAGGCCGCGCTACCTTCGACGATGGGCGTCGCGATCAATTCGGGAACGTCGTAAGGATGGATTTCATCAAACACTCGCGTGATATCCGCGATTTTTCCCCGGCTTGTTTTGATCACACACAACCACTCTTCGCTCGTTTCGATTTTCCCTTGCCAGCGGAAAGTGCTCACGATCGGACCGCTCACTTGCACGCAGCCTGCCAGCCTTCGTGAGACAAGCTCCGCGGCAATTTGTTCGGCATCCTGTCGTTTGCCTGTCGTTGTTGTGATTTGCACGAACTCGGTCATGGAACTATCGCTCGAGTGAGTGTCCCAACAATCGATCGACTGCGGCTCCGATATCGGCCTCGCGCATCAATGACTCGCCGACGAGAATAGCATCCACGCCCGCCGCTTGGAGCTGCTCGACATCGGCGTGCGTTTTAATACCACTTTCACCAACCAGCACGCACTCGTCCGGCACGCGCTGGCGCATCCGAATGGTGTGCTCCAGATCAACTTCGAAAGTGTGCAAATTGCGGTTATTGATGCCGATGAGCGTGGCGCCTGCGTTGAAAACACGGTCCAAGTTCTCCGGTTCGTAAAGCTCTACCAACGGCGTCATGCCCAGTTCACAGATGGCGTTGAACAGCTTTCGCAGGTTGCAGTCGTCCAAACATTCAGCGATGAGCAGCACGGCATCGGCGCCTGCCGCGCGTGCTTCAAACACCTGGTACGTATCCAGCACGAAATCTTTCCGCAAGATGGGGAGCGAAACGGATGACCGGATGGCCCGGAGATAATCCAGGCTGCCTTGGAAATATGACTCGTCCGTCAGCACGCTTACAGAGCTCGCGCCATGCTGCTCATAAATCATTGCGATTTGCACCGGATCGAAATCATTCCGAATAACGCCGGCCGAGGGACTGGCCTTTTTCACCTCAGCAATCAGTTTGATCGGCGGCCCGGCCGCCAGCGGCACGAAGAAATTCCTGACGGGTGGCGCGTCCGCGACTCGCGCCCTTAATTCGATCTCCGGCAATGCCGTTTTGGCGCGCTCGATCTCCGAGCGCTTTGTGGAAGCGATTTTGTCGAGGATTGTCGGCATGCCTACTGCTGCTGTTGCTGCTGGGACTGAGTCTCGAATAATAGTAATGGAAATCCGTCGTTTGGCTGGAGGTTCTTCGCGAGCGCCTCAAATCCCGTGCGAATCTGCGCGAGCGCGGCGTCGATCTGTTGCGGAGGACACAGCGCTTTCGCCGGAAGTTCGATGTGGGCCACGTTCGGGAACAGCTCAATCATGTTGCCTTCCGGATCGTCGATCACCGGAATCATAAAACTCATCGCCCGCGGCTCCGTGCGATACGGGATCCCGCGTTTCGTCAATTCCTTGATAATCGTTTCCGAATCGCCGGCGACCTTGACCGCCGCATGCCCATAACTGGTCGGCGAGGGCTGCGGCACAATCTTGCGGAAAACGCCCGCCCCGCCATCCCACTCCACATCCCACGGCCAAAACTCGATCAGCCCGTCGAATACTTCTTCGGGGTGGTTGAGCTTCACCAGCATGATGCCCAAGGCAGACATCACGGGATGCAGGAAAAACTGTCCCTCGAACAGTTCTGCATACCACTTAGCCAGCGCCAGTGGATCGCGGGCTCGAAATGCAAAATGCAGTAGGTCTGAAGTTTTCATGATCGCTCAGTCCCGCGGAGAACAGCGCGGCCTCGATCTTTCCCATCTTACTGAACACACGCGAAAACGCTATCGTTGATAGCGTTTGGCGGCCCGAAGTAAGCCTTGCGGGTGCCATTTTCCCATTCCGTTCCGCCGCATGCACAAGTATTATTCGTCGCCATTTTATCCGCTAGCGATGTGACCCGAACCGCCACCCAGTTGTGCGTGCGCGAGCGGCTGGTTCGTTTTGATGGTTGAGATTGTAACACGATGAGCAGCTTCCGAACTGAACGCGACACGATGGGCGAGATGCAAGTGCCCACCGATGCGCTCTACGGCGCATCGACCGCCCGTGCGATTGACAACTTCCCGGTTGCCCTCGAACCCGTTTCGAAGGCAATGATCTCCGCCTTCGGATATTTGAAGTCTGCGTGCGCGCGTGCGAACTTAGAGCTTGGCAAACTCGACGAGAAGAAAGCCAAAGCCATCATCGCCGCCTGCGAAGAAGTTGCCGACGGCAAGCATCATGTCCACTTCCCTGTCGACATTTATCAAACCGGTTCGGGCACCTCGACCAATACGAACGCGAACGAAGTCATAGCCAACCTGGCCAATCAAATACTCGGTCACGGTGTCGGTGCAAAAGGGAAAGAAGGCGCGGTCCATCCAAATGATCACGTCAATATGGGCCAGTCATCAAACGATACGTTTCCGACGGCGATGCACATCGCCGGCGCGCTGGCACTTAGCGGCGCGCTGATCCCTGCGCTCGATCGACTGCACAAAGATCTCGCTGCCAAAGCGAAGCAGTGGGACAAGATCGTAAAAATCGGACGTACGCATCTTATGGATGCCACCCCAATCCGCGTTGGTCAGGTTTTCTCTGGCTACGCGGCACAAGCGGAATACGCCAAGATTCGCGCCAGCCGTGCGTTAAAGCGGCTCGAAGAAAACATGCCCATCGGTGGCACCGCCGTCGGTACTGGCATCAACACCCATCCGAAATTCGCGGCCAAAGTGTGTGTCGCGCTCAGCAACGAGCTGGGTTGCACGTTTACCGAAGCCGCGAATCACCCCGAGGCACAGGCCGCTAAGGATTCCTTCGTCGAGGCGCACGGTGAGCTGAAAACGATTGCCGTCTCAATCTCGAAAATCGCGAATGACATCCGCCTCCTGGGTTCCGGACCGCGTTGCGGCATCTTCGAGCTGTCGCTGCCTGCCACGCAGCCGGGCTCCTCGATCATGCCTGGCAAAGTGAATCCGGTCATTGCCGAATCGGCAATTCAGGTGGTCTGTCGCGTGCTCGGCAACGATACCACGGTCACAACCGCTGCGCTTGGCGGCATCGGTTCGCTGTTCGAACTGAACGTCGCCATGCCAGTTATGATCGACGCGTTCCTTGAGTCGGTAATACTCCTGGCCAACGTCTCGAATGTGATGGTAGATAAGCTGCTCACCGGGCTTGTCGTCAACGAAGACCGATGCCGTGAGTTGATCGAACAATCCCTGATGATGGTCACGTCGCTCGCTCCCAAGATCGGTTACGAAAAAGCTGCGTTGTTCGCCAAGGAGGCGTTCGACAGTGGCAAAACCATCCGCGAGCTTTGTCGCGAACGAAAGGTGCTTCCAGATGCAGAGCTAGATGATGCTCTCGATCCCTGGAAGATGACCGAGCCCAGAGAATAAAAAGTACAATGCTACGATCGACGGGTGCCCAACAAACGGCCACCCGCCATCGAATTAAAAAACGGAGTTCGACCCATGATGGCAAGGAAGCTGTCGGTCATCGCCCCCTCAATCGCGGCATATTCATTCGCAGCCGCCGCGGCGATCGCCGTATCCTGCGCTCGGGCTGAAGATCAGGTTCAAGTGGCGGCGCCGAAAAGCGTTGTCGACAATCCCTTTGTCGCGGGTGAACCCAAACCTCGCACCGTGGCCGAGGAACCGCAGGCGGCGCAGCGGGGCCCCGTCACGTATCAAAATCCGTTTGCCCACATGTCGAAGGCGCCGCCGATCGATTCCTCTCTACGGCCCGGTCCGATTAGTCGTTGGCAGCGACCGCTGATTCCGACCCCCGAGCACTCCGCGGTTAAAGCGGCCGTTCTAACACAACCCGCATCCCAGCTGCCCGGAAATAATGCCGAGCCCGTCCACATCAATTGGGCTCAGCTTCCGCCGGCCGTGAGCCTCAAACAGCAAGCATTTTCCAGTGACCCCGCAAACTTGAGCCACTTGGCAGATCCAGATCCAATTATCAAATCCACGCCGGCTTCTTTGGCCCAACCCGACTCCGTCGTCGAGCACTCGGTGGGCTCGACGCAGCTCGACTTCCAACCACCCATACTGCCCTCGGACGCAGCCGCGCAGCCAAAGGCGAGTTCCTCAGTGATCGATGCAACTGTTCCTGCGAACGCAGCAGCATCGGCGAGCATCATCAGCGAAGCGTTTTCGATCGCCTCGCGAGATCAAGGCTGCGAGCTTGCTTCGCATCAGGAGGAATCGACAGCCAGTTCCGATCCGAACTGTTCGCCCCAGGAGTGGCTGAACCAAGCGCAAGACGCCGCAACTCACGCGGAAACACCGGAAGAGTTAGCCACAGTTGTGAGCTTTTGCGATCGCGGCCTTCAAGGAACACCGACCAACGAAGACCTGTCGTCGCTACGGCAATTGAGCGCGTGGGCTCACAACCGGCGAGGCGAGATTTTGGCGGACGCACAGCGTTCGGACGACGCAATCCAAGATTTTCAGGCGGCAATCTCCATGGATCCGAAATGCTCCCTGGCGATCCACAATCGGGGTGTAACGTTGGCGCAGCGCAACCAGTATGGTGCCGCGCTCCGCGATTTCAATCGCGTAATCGAGTTGAATCCCGGCCTGGCGGTTGCGTATCGCAACCGGGCTGAACTGCTCGCCGCGCTCGGCAGAATGGAAGAAGCGATCGCCGACTACAACCAAGCAGTGACCTCGTTACCGGAAGATCCGTCGCTGCTTTGCGCCCGAGCTCACGCGTATCAACGAGTCGGCGACTATGCCAATGCGACCGCGGATATAAACCGGGCTGTCGAACTAGCGCCCCACGATCCGGAGCTTACAACGCAACGCGGGAATTTGGAGGCCGAGCAAGGCAAGTTCGAAAAGGCGAGGCAAGATTTTCGAGACGCGATTGCAAAAGATGGCACCCGGGCCGAGGCGTACCGAAGCCTAGCGTGGTTGCAAGCAACCTGTTCCGATCCGCGCTACCGCGATGCGCAGCAGGCACTGTCGCACGCCGAGCGAGCCGCGAAGCTGTCGCCGGAGAATGACTACCTGATCTTGGATACGCTAGCGGCCGCCAATGCTTGCAGCGGCAATTTTGCGAACGCGATCGATCTCGAAGAGAAAGCAATCACCGCAGTGCCTCGCGATTTAAGCACGCCGCTAGAGCAACGATTGGCGCTGTACGAGCACAACAAGCCGTTCACGACCACTGCGGCAAAGAGCCAGGTGCAGACCGCCTCCCACGAAGTGCCCGCTCGAAACGCAAAATCTGGCGCTGCCGCGGCATCTACTCCAAAATCGCGCTGAACATCGCCGCGCCGATCGTCTCGCCCCGTCGCCAACTTCGAGCGCTCTGATGGCACCGCTAGCAATCGCGCCGGCAAACCAGTCAAGCTTTGCCGATTCTGCAAAGTATTCTGACAATTCCAATTAGGTTGAGCCTGACGGCAAGCCGATAGAACTTCGCAAGCCTCGGTTTGTGAATCAATCGCGCCACGAGTTTGCGACACAGTCGCGTGCTCGGGTGCTCGATGGATGTCGTTCTCCTCAAATCAAAGTTGGATGGGTTTAGCCATGCGTCTTGCACGCTACTTTCCCACTGCCGTCATAAGCATGGCATGGATCGCCAGTCAATGGACGGCGCCGAAGCCAAGTTTCGCGTGGGAAAGCCTTCCC
>JABDGM010000147.1:0-964 GCA_013286045.1 Planctomycetota bacterium
TTTGCTGTGCGCGTTTTACAACGCGCCGCGAACGTGCGATAACAACATTTAATTCTATACAGTTGGCGAATGATTAGAGACGAATTCAACCTAACGGCGAGGGCCTGCAGACCATGACGGCAGCGACTTTGAACACCGGACTTCTAACCGAAATAGCAGGACAGCCGGTCCCCGAGCTGGCAAAGAAATTCGGTACGCCGGTTTATGTCTACGATGCGGCAACCATTTGCCAGCGGATCGCGGAGTTGGCCGAGTTCGATGTCGTGCGATACGCCCAGAAGTCGTGTTCCAACATTGCGATTCTGGATCTCATGCGACGCAACGGCGTGTTGGTGGATGCCGTAAGTGCAGGAGAGGTGATGCGCGCGATTGCGGCCGGGTTTAAGCCAGCCCAAGCCGAGCATCCGACCGAAATTGTGTATACGGCGGACATCTTCGATCGCGAAGCGCTCGAGATCGTTGTGAAGCACGATATTCACGTGAACTGCGGCTCGCCGGACATGATCTCCCAATACGGCGAGCGCATGCCAGGGCGTGGAATTACGATTCGCATCAACCCGGGATTTGGGCACGGGCACAGCCAGAAGGTGAACACGGGCGGGGCACAATCGAAGCACGGCATTTGGCACGAGCAACTCGAGGAGTGCATCGAGCGCGCTCAGAAGTGCAAGCTAACCATCACGGGATTGCACATGCACATTGGCTCAGGAACGGACCTCGAGCATTTGAGTGAAGTTTGCGGAGCAATGCAGCGAGCAGCCGTCGTCATCGGTTCTTCGATCAAGTCGATCAGTGCAGGAGGCGGATTGCCGGTGCCGTATCGCGAAGGACAGCAGTACGTTGATATCGGAGCGTACTTCAAGCTGTGGGATGCGGCTCGCCATCAACTCGCCAACTGTATAGAATTAAATGTTGTTATCGCACGTTCGCGGCGCGTTGTAAAACGCGCACAGCAAATATGTGA
>JABDGM010000147.1:974-5875 GCA_013286045.1 Planctomycetota bacterium
AAATCGGCCGAGCAAGATTATTGAAGCCGGCGTCTATGAGATAAAACGTATTCTCACCCATCGTCTTAATGGCCACGAAATTTCGCTGGAGATTGAGCCGGGACGGTTTCTTGCAGCGGAGAGCGGCTATCTGCTCAGCGAGATCCGGGCCATTAAGACGATGGGTGAGAATACGTTTTATCTCATAGACGCCGGCTTCAATAATCTTGCTCGGCCGATTTTGTACGGGGCGTACCACCCGATGGCGATTTGTCCGGCCGATGGATCGCAGTCGAGCCGGCCTGCGAAAAAGGTCGTGGTGGGCGGACCGCTGTGCGAATCGGGTGACATCTTCACGCAGGAAGAGGGCGGCTTTGTAACCAGTCGATCGCTACCGAGTGCTAAAGTGGGCGATTATCTCGTAATCGGCGTGGCGGGCGCCTACGGATATGCGATGGCGAGCAACTACAATTCAAAGCCCCTGGTCGCCGAAGTGCTCATTGAAAACGGCAAGGCAAACCTTGTGCGCCGCCGACAGTCGCTGGAGGAATTGATTCAAAACGAATCGATTCCCCGCTAAACTGTTTGCCTTGCGTATTTTCCCGGATCGCGAGCTGATTTAGTCGGCGAAATTAAGACCAGCGGGAAGTGCGCTTCGGGAAAATCCCGGATTTTCCGTCACGTCGTTGTACCGAAACCGATCTTGTGACGTAGTAAAGAAGTGGTGCGCGCCACGCGGCTGGGCATATTTGCCAATGGACGGGAGGTAGAGAGGAGACTCTCATGCTTGCGCCGATTCGGTATCGGGGTGTAACGCCCTATCTGATAGGCCTGTTAGGCGTAGTGCTGGCCACGGGGTTGCGGCAATTGCTCCACCCCTTGCTGGGGGACCATCTAAGTTTCAGCTTTCACCTGCTCGCGGTTTTCATCGCCGGGTGGACCGGCGGGTTTTGGCCCGAGAGTGTCACTGCGTTACTTAGCGCCTTAATCAGCAACTATCTGTTTACCGATTCAATATGGATCACGAGCAATGAAGAAGCGCTTGAATTGTGCTGCTTCGTTTTGCTGAGTTTAATTATTGCGGGACTGTCGGAGATATCGGTCCGCGCGCTCCACCGCGCTCGGCGAGCGGAACAGGAGAAAGACAACTTCATGGCCGCGGTGGCGCACGAAATGCGCAGCCCATTATCGGTAATTTACTACGCCAATTCGATAAATCGAATCGCGGGCGACCATCCGATTGGCGATCAATTGGACACGATCGACCGGCAGGTGCATCACTTGAACTTGATGATCGAAGATCTTTTGGACGTGTCGCGCGTGGCACGCGGAAAGATCAAGTTGAACTTGCAGCGCACGAAGGTCTCGTCGATCGTGGCTGGTGCCGTGGAGCGAACCAAGCCGCTCATCGAAAGCCATCGGCACGCGCTGAAGGTGTTGTTACCGTCCGAGGACGTGGAGCTATGCGTGGACTCTCGTCGGATTGAACAAGTACTTACCAATCTTTTGACGAACGCCGCCAAATATACGCCCGATGGCGGAGAGATCACCGTGCGGGCCGAAAAGATAGGCAATCGAGAAATGTTGTCGGTGCGGGACAACGGTATCGGGATTGCCTCCGACGCCCTGCCGACGATCTTCGAACTGTTTTTTCAGGCAGATGCCGGACGGGATCGAGCGGAAGGCGGGCTAGGAATCGGGCTCGCGCTCTCGCGTAGAATCGTCGAGATGCATTCGGGCAGCGTGCAGGCGGTGAGCGCGGGGAAAAATCGCGGCAGTGAATTTGTGGTATCCTTGCCAATACAGCAGCCGGCTACGCAGCAGCAATTGTCGCTGGCGGGCGTCTAAGCTGCCGTATCATCTGTTGGCCGGAGACGGGCGGGAAATTCAATGAAGCTTCCGCGACGCATCGTCGTCATTTATTGCGCTGCGCTCCTCGGCGTTGGGATCGCTTCGGCGATTCGCTACGCGCTTTATCCTGTGCTCGGCGGAGAGCACATGATGTTCTATTTTTTGGCAGTTTCGGTGGCTGCCTGGGCCGGCGGCGTGCGGCCCGCAATCGTGACCGCCTTATTCAGCAGCGTGCTCGCCAATTACTTATTCTCCGAACCGCGTGGACACCTCGAAATCCGCAGCACCGAGCAACTCTTAAGCTTGATCATCTTTAATTCCGTGAGTTTACTGATTGGACTTCTTTGTGAGATTTCATTGAAGTCGATGGCTCGCGCACGGGCCGCGGAGCAACAAAAGGACGACTTCCTGGCGATCCTTGCACATGAGTTGCGGAACCCGCTTGCAATCATTCATTACACAAACCTTGCCGAGCAACGTGGCGACAAAAGCGCCAGCCACGGCCGCTCGGAAGTGATTGATCGACAAGTACAGCATCTCGACCAGATGATCGATGATTTGGCCGATATCGCGCGCGTATCGCGTGGAAAGTTCCAGTTGGAGTTCGAGCCGGTTCGCGTGGCGGAAATTGTCGACGATGCGTTGCAAACCGTGCGGCGTTACATCCAAGAGCGGGATCATGAGTTGATCGTCGAGCAGGCGCCCGAGAATATGACACTTTGGTGCGATCAGCTTCGCGTGAAGCAAGTGATCACGAATCTGCTGAGGAATGCGGCCCGCTATACTCCGCGCGGCGGGCGAATTGAGTTTCGGACAAACAGTGAGGACGGCTCGGCCGTTTTTCGTGTGCGCGACAATGGGCAAGGCATTCCGAACGAAATGCTCAGCCGCATTTTTGACCTGCACACGCAGGTTGAACGTTCGCTGGAGCAGACCGGTTCGGGGCTCGGAATCGGGCTGGCGCTTGTGCGAACGCTAGTTGAATTGCACGGCGGCACCGTCGCGGCAATTAGCGGCGGTCCGGGTCGTGGCAGCGAGTTTGTCGTTCGATTGCCTCTGTACAAAGAGCCAATATCTGCGAAATCGGGCGACGAGGAGAGCGGGGCGGTGATTTAGCGTCCGCCGAGCCCAGCCGGATGCTGGCACAGGACATCAATAAGAGCGAAGTTATTTTGCGAGCCAGCGTCGCCGATCTATCGATGTGGCCTGATCGGCGGCAAAAACCACGTTGATCGACGGATCTCCAAAGGCGGGTGCAGATCGACTTGGCTATCGGCCGATCATAGCCTAAGATTGTGATAGATTTCACGAAGTCCCACGACGATTTTCGATCATGGCTAAAGAAGGACCCCGCAAAAAAGTTCCGAAAGAGTTGGCGGTAATCAATGCCGACAACTGCACCGGCTGCGAGTCGTGTCTCGAGGTGTGCCCCGTCGATTGCATCGAGCTTAAGAAGATCGACCGCGGCATCGTGAAGGGCACGCAGCAATGGTGCGAGATTGATCTCGAGCGCTGCGTGGGTTGCGAAGTTTGCGTTCATATCCCCGGCAAGAAGACGAATCCGTACGAACTCACGGTTTGCCCTTGGGACGCGATCGAAATGGTACCGACCGAGAATGTGGCGGTCGTGGTCGCTCAAATCGGCGGGCCGCCGGAATACATTCAGGACAACTGGGACCGGCTTGTTGGGTCCGCTCAGCATCTGGCTGAGCTGCGGGGCGCGAGCGCTTAATTGGATGGCGTTGGCAGAGGTATCGTCTAGACCTCAGCTTCGATCTTGCGCATGTATTCAATGCTGCGCCGCGCAATCTCGTCCGGGCTGGGTTCGTACTTGAACACCTCGACGCTCACCCAGCCGTCGTAGTTGATTTCTTTGAGTGTTGCAAAGATCGGCTGGTAATCAACGTCGCCCATGCCGGGGCCGAGCATGTTGGCGTCGTTCGCATGGAAGTGAATTAGCCAATCGCGACTATCGCGAATGATGTCGGAAGTCGGTTCGCTTTCGCTGCACATTGCTTTTACGTCTAAGTGCAATTTGCAGTAGGGTGATTCGACCATTTCGGCGAGTTGGATGGCAGACTTCGCGGTGAGCATGAAATTCGTTTCGGTCGGCCCGAGTGGCTCCAGCCCAATCGTCACGCCAAATCGTTTGCATGCGGCTATCGCCGAGTGGAGGACTTCCACCGCATAGGCCTCGGCATCTTCATACGAAACGCCGGGAAGCACGTCGCGCTGTTTCGGTGAGCCGAAGACCACCACTTTGCCGCCGAGATCGGCGCACACCTCGACGAGTGTTTTCAAGTACTCGCCGGTGCGGCGCCGCACGGTGGGGTCGGGGCTCGTCAGGTGATAGCCTTCAGTCTTCGCCAGCACCCAATGCAGGCCGATAATCTCAAGCCCCGCGTCTTCGGCGAGCGTCCGCACATCGACAATTTTTTGTGCCGAAACGTGGTTGAGATCGAACGGTTCGTTGTACGGGGCCAGCGTGAAAGGTGCGATTTCGACGCCCGAATAACCGAGTTTTCGGATTGTGGAAAATGTGTCGGCGAAGGAGCGTGTGCCGAATGTTTCGTTACAGATGGCGAATTTCATAGCGTGGAAATGATGGGTGCTCTGCGGCTTGCTTGTTGGTCATCGTTCTACCATATTGAGGTTCTTGTTTCATCATCGCCGGCCGCTCGCGGCAGCCTCCCCAAACCATGGCTTCTCTCATGTCGGTTGAGACAGAAATCGCTGTTCCTCGCACGCTCGAACTAGGCAAAATTCATCAAGGCGATTGCGTCGAGTTGATGCGGAGCATCGCCAGCGGCACGATCGATCTCGTGTTCGCCGACCCGCCGTTCAACATCGGCTACGAGTATGACGAGTATCACGACCGGCAAGCCGACGAGGCGTACATCGAATGGTCGCGGCAGTGGATGGAGGAGGTTCATCGCGTGCTCAAGCCGGGCGGCACGTTCTGGCTTTCGATCGGCGATGAGTATGCGGCAGAACTGAAGGTTGACGCCGAGCATAAAATTGGCTTTACGACGCGCAGTTGGGTCGTGTGGTATTACACATTCGGTGTGAAC
>JABDGM010000147.1:5885-5951 GCA_013286045.1 Planctomycetota bacterium
GGTGTGAACTGCACGAAAAAGTTTTCGCGCTCCCACGTGCATCTGTTTCACTTCGTCAAAGACGAG
>JABDGM010000148.1 GCA_013286045.1 Planctomycetota bacterium
CGCCTGCATACTCCTCGTCGGCGTCGCAATCCTCGGCACTCGACGCTCAAGGAGTTAAGTATGGGGTCGGCCCGTTTCGAAACGATGAAATCCCATTCGTAGTAAGTCTAGTGAATAGAACGATAGTCTTCTAAATAAACGGAAGAGAACACAATGCCTAGATCAGAGTACGTTTTCAACATTTCAAAGTCCCTTTTAAAGAACGGGAGAAAGGCTCGTCACGGACCGACGTCATGGTTACCGGTTCGCCCTTCGACGCTGGCTGGATTCGCATGGTCGCTGCTTCTAACGAGCGCAGCCCACGCCGGAATCGTTGTCACCGTGGAAGCACCGACAGTTCAGGCGTCCTCGGCCGTCGATACGCAGACAATTGATTTCGACAGCCAGAGCACGGGCTACAAAGGCTCGCAAACTTTCAACCTGGCTGGCCCGTTGACCGCAACCTATTCGGGAGACCAGTTCGTCATCGCGGCCGACCAATATGGGGGCGCCGGCGGTATCGGGAATTATCTTGCGATCCAGTCAGGAAGTGTTGTCGCGCTGAACCTCAGCTCAGCGCAAGCATATTTCGGCATGTGGCTGTCGGCCGCGGACAGCGCCAATCAACTCGAATTCTATAACGGGAATCAGTTGGTGGGCGCATTCGCAGCAACGACCATCATCAGCTCGTTGGCCGACCCAGCATATTTCGGTAATCCCAATCCGCAGTTTGCTGGCCAAAATCCTGACCAACCGTATGTTTTTCTTAACTTCTATGCGGAGGCGGCAAGCGACATGTTCGACAAGATTGTCTTCATCAATCTTCCGCTGGCGACGGCGTTGGAGAGCGACAATCATACCTTTAGCACGACATTGCAGGCCCCGGGGGCGATACCCGAGCCCGCAAGCTTGTCAATTGTTGGCACGCTCCTGTTGATTGTGGTCAGCGGCAGGATACGGACGCGCCGTTAGAAAGAGTCGCAATACGCGGTCAATAATGCAGTTCAATGAACTGTGAATGTTTTCGCATCACGCTCGTCGACGGGCCAACGATCCAGAACCGTTCAGTTCGTCGGCGACGTGGTTGCGAAACCTTTGACAGCACGGCATCAGAGTTTATCGCGCACATCCAGCACTAATCGGATAAGTTCCGGAATGCTATTCACCTCCATCTTTTGATATATTCGCGATCGATGCTTTTCGACTGTCTTTGGACTGATCTTCAGCGAATTGGCGACCGCGACTGTCGTTTGTGCCTGAAGGAATAGATCCATCGCTTCGCGTTCACGCGTGCTCAGCCGTGCAAGCCTCATCGACAATTGTCCATACCGCCGTTTATTGTCGCGGTCCCGGTCCAAAGCGGCGCACACTTGGCCAATCAACTGTTGTTCGTTTACAGGCTTTACCAGGTAATCGGCGGCGCCGTTCTTTACCGTGCGGACAATATCAGCTACATCCGTATAAGCGGATAGAACCACGACCGGCGGACACCAATGACGCTGGCGCAACACCGCTTGCAGTTCCACGCCCGTCATACCCGGCATTCGCAGATCGAGTACCATGCACTCGACAGGCCGTGGACGGTATGTCACTAGGAAATGTTCGGCTGAAAAGTACGATTCAACCGTCAGTCCGAAACTTTGCAGCTGCAAATGCAATGCGGCTAGGAAATCCTCGTCGTCGTCAATGATGTGAACGACAGAATCCTCGATCGCCATGTTAAGCGATGCGGACACAACTCCCGGGCCTGATTGCGAGTCAGCGGATGAAGGCGCATTAGCGGCGCACATCACGCAACCTCCTGCCGATCACGCGGTAGTCTAAGATATGCGTCCACGGTGTGGTCAGGACGTCGAACATGTGCTAACTCGCCGCCATGTTCGCGAACTATCTGGCAAATCCAGTCTTGCCTCGCCATTCCATGAACGTCTTCCCAAAGCTCTTCAGAGGGCGATGTTAGTGCTGGAGAAGTATCCAGAGAAATATTGTTAAGGGGATTACTCACGATACAAATCTCATATTTGTCGGCGTGCGGCACGATTTCGACGCACACCCGACTGGCGCCTGACTCTTTTGCGTTCCACACCAGAGTCGCTATCACCATGTGGATTGCAATCGGATTTCCAAGCACTACCGACGGCACCGGTGGAAGTTGCAAGTCGATGGCGCACAACTTATCAGATTCGCTCGACTGGGCGACCAGCACGGTAAACCGAATCACGTCGCGGAGATCGAATGCTTGCAGCAGAGAGCGGTCCGGGCAACAAAACCGGACGAGCGATCTTACGGCGTCCGATGCATGCCCGACACTTGAGATCGTCCTTTCTATACACGTGGCTAGTTGCGGTGGGAATTGCGGTGGCAAAAAGCGTAGTGCAGTCTGGGAACTCGACATTGCCGTTCCGAGGGGACTATTAACTTCATGTACAACATTCGACACCAGTCGTGCGACGGTCATCAAGGAGAGCACCGGGTAGGCGTCGTCGTCATCGAGTCCCTCTCTTGGGATCGTTGTCGCAACAACTTTAGAAGTAGATGTGGTTGCGGAACCGACGATCGGATCGTTCGAAAACTCGCCGTTCGACGAGAGCTTCGACGTCTGCCAGGCTTTGCGCGACGAACCGCGATGATAGTCCTTTGCTTTTTCTGGCACGATTGTCTCCTGAAAACTATGACTGGTTAAAGTGGAACGGCTTCCGGCGTGCGCTCGCCCGGGCATGCTTTGCGGTTCGCCGTTGCCAACTGCACGACGTCGCTTCCAGCGTAAGTGCGAGCGAGCAGACGTCGAATCGTGCTCCGCAACTCAATTTCATCAAACGGTTTGGTGACGTAGACGTCTGCACCGGCGCACATTCCGGCTTTTTGCTCGTATGGCATCGCCCGAGCCGAGACTAATATGATGTGACTACTCTTTAGGGTGCGGAGTGAACGCAACTTTTTGCAAGTTTCCAGGCCATTTACACCGGGCATCGTCACATCCAAAAGGATGATGTCTGGGCGAAAGAGCACTGCGGCGTGGATTGTATCTAAGCCGTTGGTGGTGGTTACGATCGAATATTCGTCCTCGAGAATATCTCTAAAGTTCTGGAGATTGTCCGGATTGTCATCTGCGGCAAGAAGTTTTTTCTTATCATGCATGGATCAAGCCCCTATTACGCCAGCGCGAGCAACTCGGTGCTCCGCATGGACAATGGACCAGGCGTTCAAGACTCGAGATACCATCGCGCAGTCGTCGTGGCTTTCGATTGCGACGTACCAGCCGTCAGCGCGATTTTCGAATACAATCCGCGACGTGCAGTCATAAATGTCGCTTTGATCGAAAAACGTAATGACTCTTTCATTTTCCGCAACAGCGTACACTTTGCCACATAGGTCGACTTTATTCGGTAGCATGGTTTCCTTCCAATACGTTGGTTAAACGAACTTGGCCCTCGCCAAACTGATGAACGACGGAATCCGGTGCTACGTATCGCGGAAGCTCAAAGCCTACGATTGCGCCGCGGAATTCTCGGTTCTCCGCCCACATTCGTCCGCCGTGCTGCGTGACCGTCTTGAGGCAAATTGCCAAGCCCAAGCCAGTACCCGCACCTCCGTCGATGGTCCGGCCGGATTGAACATATCTTTCAAAAACAGTAGCCAATTCCGAGTTCGGAATGCCTGGTCCCTCGTCAACCACACGAACCGTGACCTTGCATTCGGAAGAGGATATCAAAACGAAAATCGAGCCACCCACTTGAGATACGTTAATTGCGTTGCTCAATAGGTTGCGAAGGACGTGTGCAATTCTGTCTTGATCAATCAACACGCTAGTTGCCGAGTTGGTTGGGAAGAGTCGAATTGTGATGCCCTGTTCCTCCGCCAAGTCGCCGAGTTCCTGAATTACTCCCTGAACGAGTTCTGTCAGATCGGAAACTCGCGGTCTCGTCTCGCATTCCTCACATTCCAACTTCGCCACATCTAAAATGTGGTTGACTAACTTGAGGAGAACGTTGCCACATTTCTCGATGTTCTTGAAATACGAAACTATTTTTTCGTCGTCGCTTCGGTCCAAGTTATATCGACCGAGACGAGAACTGCTAAGAATTCCCTGAAGCGGAGTACGAAGTTCGTGTGAGACATCGGCAAGCAGTACTGACTTTCGAGCATTGGCCACTTCCGCAGCGTTCTTCGCGCGACGAAGTTCCTCCAACGAACCATTGGTGTCAGATTCGACCGGCTCATGCTCGACCGGCACCTGAGTAGCCATAACATTCAATCCGCTTATCTGAAGCTCGAAAGGTAACCGTATAGAAACAAAAAACGCCTCCGCCCAGCAACAATTGCTCGGCGGAGGCGTTCATCGCCTCGTGCTTCGCTAGAACTCCTAGCGAGTGGCTCGTGCGGTCGCGTCATGGACTGCACCGTACAAACCCTAGTGCGCATATCATAAAAGTCAAAGTGAAGCTGAACTCAACTAGCGCCGCGCTTGCGACGGCCACGATTTAACCAAGTTGACGAATGCCAGCCGACTTTCCGCGAAGATAGCAACTAGCTGGATATATACATACAAATTGTGCGGTTAATTCTATTTTTCCTAAATTGTTGGATTCGCGATAAGTAGCGGTACGCTTCCGTACGATAGTTTTGAACATCGGGGGGGGGTGATCGTTGGGTCGCAGCCGCCGGCTCTGACCCAGATCGATCAAGTTGCGGTTATGCAAACTCGGGCCTCGACGAATAGATGGTGACTGCGCTTATTAACGGCGCCGACGGCGTCACGACTCGATCGCCGCCGAGAAAGTAATCGCATGGATCCTATCTATCGAATTGCAATGGTGGTGCGCAGCCCAAGAGATCGAACGAGGCTGCGGGATATTCTGCTAAATCTGGGACATGAAATCGTTTTAAATGCGACGTCGCTCGAAGAGTTGCGTGGGCACTGTGCGACGGCATCTCCGCAACTCATCGTTACCGACATCGGGAAATGCGGTCTCGACTGCTTAGAAGTTGTGGAAGCGATACTTGAAGAGCAGAGAGTGCCCTTCATCGTGGTCGCTTGCGCCGACGGGGACAACATCGATCAGGCGAAAACCCATGGAGCGCTTGCCTTCTTGACCAAGCCAGTTCGACAGAGCGACCTATCCGCCGCAATATCTATCGCAATGCGACAATTTGAGGAATTACAGTCTGCTCGTCTCGAGGTCGTGGACGTGCGGAGGGCATTGGAAGAACGCAAGTACGTTGAGCGCGCCAAAGGAATCATCATGAACTCACGGCAGCTCGACGAGCCGTCCGCGTTCAAATGGCTGCAACAATTTGCCAGTAGTCATCGCCAGACGCTAGTAGACGTGGCAAAAAGCATCGTCTTGACAGAACAAGCGCTAAACTTGCCAGCGCGAGTTAGCTCGCATAAGCGCCGGATCTAGCGAGCGTTGACTGACAAGCACTAAGGCCAAGAAACGCTTTCGCGATAAGATGTCGTTAGTTGAGAAACCGCTTTTGTTGATCTATGATCACGCGATAGCATTCGCAGGAGCCGGCTTCCAATCCCTTCCGGTTGAGTATCTTGATTTTGCCTCTGTTCGAGCTGATAAACCCTGATTCTTGAAGAGGCCGCAGAACATCGGACACACTAGCGCGCCGCACGCTCAGCATCATGGCCAAAAACTCGTGAGTGAGTTTGAGTTCATCTGAATCGACTCGGTCTCTCACCATTAGGAGCCAGCGGCAACACCGCTGTTGAACGCTGTGCACGCCATTGCAAGCGGCCCCCTGCATGGATTGAGCTAGGAACGCTGCCTCGTAGCGAAGAATGAGTATTCGTATCTCCGGGTGTTTTTCCGCCTCCTCTTTTAGTCGCGATGCATCAATTCGCTGAGCAAAACCATTCACTTGCGTGAAATATCGATATGGTACCGTATCGGTTTCCAGAAGTAGCACGCTGCCAACCATGCCTTCCCGTCCGATCGTGC
>JABDGM010000149.1 GCA_013286045.1 Planctomycetota bacterium
ATCGGATCGTGCCGCCAACATTGTAAAGGATTCGGAGGAGGCAGGTAGAGTTATTCGCTTGCGGGCTGACGACTGCGTTCAACGCCGGTTAACCAGGCTCAGCAATCAGTACGACCCGTTGGATTCGCCGCCGGCGCGGGTGCCGAGGGCGACCCAGACGGTCGGATCGATGTCGTTGTTGATAGTTTGGACGCTGCCATCGGCGAACATGAAGTGGACGCCCTGCGGGTGAGCGCTATTCGAATCCTCGACGTGGTCGAGCGAGTTGTTGGGAACGCGGTCGTCGGCGACCTCTCCGGTGTTCGTGAGGATCAGCACCGGCGGGCCTTCGTTGTCGTAAGTTGGGTTCAGCGGCGGGATGACGGAATTCGTGATTGCGCCAACCCAAGTGGTCTCGGGCGATTTGTGGCTGTCGCGCTCGCCGATCATCAGCGTGTGGCTGAGGCCATCGGTGATTTGTTTGATGGCGATCGACTTGTTGCGGAAGAGGACGCCGGTGCCGGTATCGGGGAAGTCGGTGACTTCCTGGGTGCCGGCGACGCCGACGTAGTTACTGAACGTGACTTGGGTGAGTGTGGTCTTGCCGCTGTCTTGCACAGGAAATAACGGCAGCTCGACGGAATCGGAAGGGCAGCGGAAGACAGTGAGCGGCAGTGTGCGAATTTGGTCGAAGAGCGGATCGGTAATCGGTTTTGTGAAATCGAATTGGATGGAGGACTCTTCGAGATGAGGGAGGATGTACGCGCCCCATCCCCACCCTGGGCCGGTTCCGGGACCGTTGAGGGTCGTTGCGGCGGAGGTGTAACCAGGCGGGAACGTGCGACGGGTGCTTTCGTAGTTGTGGAGGGCGAGACCGATTTGTTTGAGGTTGTTTTTGCATTGCGAGCGGCGGGCTGCTTCGCGGGCGGCTTGAATGGCGGGAAGGAGCAGCGCGACGAGGACGCCGATGATGGCGATGACGACGAGGAGCTCGACAAGGGTGAAGGCGCGCGGGGAATGGGATGCCATATGTTTGGGTCCTGAAGAATGAGTTCGTATAGATAGAGGCGCGCACGCGCTGGGGGGGAGCGGGGCGCGATGCGTAAGTTAACCCCCGGCAGAGCCGGCGGCTGTCGAGTTAGTTCTTAGCGCAAAGTTAGTTCGTAGCGCGGAGGTGGCTACGGGGCCTATGCGCGTGGCGGCAAATGAGCGCGCGGAGGCGCGCTAGTGGTGCGTTCGCAAGACACGCAGGAAATTAGGCGAGAAGCTGCGGCGGGCCGCGCGCTGCGTGAAGGCCGAGGACAATCGGCGAATCGAAGGTGAGGTTCTCAAGTGGCGCGTCTGCGATCAGGACGGCGAACGCGGGCGCTTCGGCGAAGTGGGGCGGCGCGCTGACGGCTTGCGCCAGGAATTCGCAGATTTCGCAATCGTGGTCGTCGGAGTCGGCACGTGTGCTGGAAAAGTGTTTGCTTGCACTGGCACGCGATTCATCGGCAGCGTGCGGGGATTCGATGGACGAGACGACGATGCTCGCGCCGTGATGGTGCTCATCGGGCGTGAGAAAGTGCAGACCTTCGCCGAGAAGGGCGATACTGGCGTAGGTGGCCAGCAGCGAATAAGTCAGAAGGTGGCGGAAGGTGGCACGCATGGCAATAGCGCGAGCATTTTAGGCACCGTTTGCCCGCGGCGGCAAGCACGAAATCGCAGGGGCGAAGCATGAGGTGCTACGCACGCGAACGAAATTGGTTCGTTTAGCAACAAAAACCGCAGGCGGCCCGGGGGGCCGCCTGCGGCGAGTTTCAGACTGGATTTTACAAAGAACTATCGCGTCGATGGGCGGCGACGGAGTGAACCGATCGCGGCAAGACCCATCGTCATGAGCAAGCAGGAGGCCGGCTCGGGGACCTTTGGCGTGTATAGCGTGAAGGCGAGGTCCTTCGAGAAGTTTTGGATGCCTGGAGGTCCATCGATTGGCCCCGCGCCGACGCTGTTCACGAACAGGTAGTTTTGTGGGGTCATGCCGAGCTGGATAATGTCTTGTCCCGGAGGGGCGCTAGGCGTGAATCGCAAGTCGCCTTGGACGGCATCATCCTGGAAGTGATAGATGTTCTGTCCTAGGAGGTTTCCGACAATGCTTTCGCCTGGTGTCACTGCGGGCGCGGTCGAGGCGAGCGTATCGTTGATCGTGTAGTCGCGGTCGTGCCATCCCCATTGCGTCGTTCCTGGCGGCACTGGCGAGGGGAGTGGCTGCGGCACATCGACCAAGGCGGTAATCTTCAGCCAGTACACGGTATCTGCCTTCTCCTGAAATTCGTGTCCGAGATGGAGCTCGGCGTTGTACTTGTAAAGCGCCTCGTTCGAGATGGTATCTGGGCCACGAACCAGAGACTCCGTAAAGGTTCCGGAACCAGGCGTTAGCCCTCCCAGGGTGACGATGTCGTAATCCAACACCTGACCAGGTTGACTGAAACCGCCTGGGCCAGCGGGCACGTCGGACTCGAAGGCGACCAAAAACTTTTGGACATGAGCTTGCGGCGTGGGGGCCGTGTCGTTGATGTACGAGCCCCACCAGCTGAGGTGAACGACGGGCGTGCTCACTTTGTCCGCGAAGTCATCGGCCATGAATCGGCCCTGGTAGTTCAGTGGTGGACTCGCAGCGTTTCCGACGCCGTAGGCGGTGCTGAGCTCGTCGTGACCAAAGTAGATTTGACCAGCCACGGCGGTGGTGGAAAGTGGCTGTTGGTCAAACTTGGCGACTTCGTTGGCCAGCGGGTCGGCTTGAGATCGGGCAGCGAAAAGTAGGTTGGCGAGTACGATCGCCGTGAGAGTAAGTGTGCGTTGCGAAGTAGTCTTCATAAGTCAGTCCTGTTTAAAGTTGATTAGTTAATTAAGTGAGGTTGCGATCGATTGTTTGTTTGTTGATTTCGAGTTCAAATTTCATTCTTGGATTTGTTGGGGTGAGAAGAGGAAGAGGATTAACGTCGACGTCGCGTGCATGTGACCGCGATGCTCAATCCGGCTGCGAAAAGCGTGGCGGACAAAGGCTCGGGCACCTGGTAGGTGCCGACGATTTTGTCGACACGAAGGCCGGTGGGACCGCCGGCGTTGGTTAGATAGAAGTCCAGCGTGTTCAAACCGATGACGAATCCGCTGGTCACGCTGAAGGGTTGCAGGGTAGTGAAGAAGTTGCTGTTCTGACCGGTCGAGATGCCGTTGATCTTGATATCGGTGCCGGGGTCATCGGTGGCCCAGTCGCCGTTAATGGCCACGGAGCCAAGAATTGCACTCGGGGGGACCGTGAACGTGGTGCGGTAAACGTAGTTTCCTGCGGGGCCCTGACTATCTGCGGCAGGACCGATCCAGCGTGAGCCCGTGGTGTTCGCGATCCACGGTGGAAACGGATAGTTCGTTGGGTCGACCGTCACGGCGGTTGCGGCGCCGGGTTGGACGATGAGGCTGTAATGAGGGTCGGGCGTGCCGTTACCGAGGAGGGCGTTTGCGAAAGGATCGACGCCGGTATTAAAGATGGAGAGTGACGCGGCATTGGCTGCTGAGGCGATCATCAGTGCGGCGGCGACGCACCACGGCACGACTCTGAATTTGAAGGGGGCTAGTTTCATAAGTCTTGTCTTTCGTTGAAGGCGATGAACGTTTGAGATTGACGTTTGGCAATCTGACAGCTGAATTACGACAGAAGAACGCGAGCTCTTGTGTTTCGCCGCGTTCCTCTTGCGCCAAGAAGAACAATTCCAAACGTGACAAGCGCGATGGCGGTGGGTTCTGGAACATTGATGCCGGGTGGCGTGTAGAAGGCCCAGCCGGCGCCGCCGCCGCCGATCGTGTTCCCGCCGACCCCGACTTCCATATCGAAGTTGATCGTTTTTACGTCCTGCGTGGTTTGGAAGAGCCACATGCCGGCATCGAAGTTGTAGGTGATGCCGAACATGCCGTAGACGCCGGTCACCGGACCCGCAAAAGTCGGTGGAGGCGATGACACGGCAACGGGGCTGGTCATATCGAAAAACGCGCTCGGTCCGCTAATCCACGGAGTCGAGATAAAGGTGTTGGTGGCATCGGTAGCGAAGATCTTGCGATAGTTTTCCGTGATATCGAGGTCGATGATCGCGAAGATGCTGCCCGCCGGTAGAACACCGGGATTTGGCCCGCCCGTGGTGCCGGAGAAGTCGATCACGGTGAGATACTTATCGCCGGTGTCGTTGTAAGGCGTGGAAAGGACCGAAACCAAAGTGCCGAGATTCGGCTGCAAACCTGTCGCGAAATAATTTGGCGACAGGGCGGGACCGACGGCAGTCGGTACGAGCCCAACTGGCAAGGTGGCCAGGTTTCCGTTCACAAAATTGCTTGCCGTTGCGACGGCAGTTCCGGATAGCGCGGTGCCAGAGGGCCATACGCCGGTGGCCACGGTGGGACCGCCGGTGAAGACCATCCACTCTGCGTGGAGCGGAGTGGCGATTAATCCGAAAAGGATTAACCAAGCGATAGAGAAGCGTAGAAGATGCATGGAGTTTCCCCTCAAAAGGTGATCGTGACGAAGCGTGATGCTCATGTTTTTGGCCAGAGCTTAGCGGGAAGCCGTCCATTGCTTGCCGCGGCCACGGCGGTTGGCGCCGTTGAACGAGCGGGCTTTGTTGCGCGAAGCGTGGGTAGCGCGATCGCGAAGTTTAGCGCGGGAGCGGGCGGTTTGCGAACGCACGGGGAATTCTCCGGCGCTGCGATAGGTGAAGCGTTCGAAGCGATCGCAGTCGTCGGACTCGAATTGGGAATCGTAGCGATGAGAATCATTAACTGTGGCGATCATGAGCGTGGTCCTTCTGGAGATTGTTAGATGGACGGTGTGTGATAGAAGATGCTGGGTATCGGTCGTTCGTTTCCTTGCCCGGATTGCTCAGGGGGGGTGGAGTTTGGCGGGGAAGGCGCGAGGTTCGGTGGGGCCGCGGATGGCGACGGGTGAGTCGCGAACGTGGGACTGATGCACGCGGGCTGGCGTGCGGTGAGGTTCGATGAATGGCAACAGGGCGCCCTCGATGAGAGCCAGGATGTTACCAGTCGTTACGAGGTACGTGTGAACGCCGGCGGCGCGGAACGTGTGTTCGACTTCGGCGTCCAGATTGTTGGCGATGGCAATTCGGTAAGGTCGCGCGCCACGAGTGCGGAGCTGGTCGACGAGCTTTGCCGTGGGAGCGAGCTCGCTGGACGCGTCGATCCAGAATGCGAGGCAGAGCGGCTGATGGAATTCGATCTGCTCGATCAGTGTGCGAAGACTCGGACTAGTGAGGAGCGGCCAATCGCAGAGCGAGACGAATTCGGCCGCGAGCGCCGACGGCTGCGCGGAGTGCGTGATGAGTAATCCACAGGTTGTCAGTTCGTGCACCATTAGAACACTCGTGTGCGGTTGAGTGAGCGATACGGTGCGGCTGTAAAGCGAACGGAGTGCCAGAGGCGCGCGGCGCGCAAAGATCGCGTTCGAAGTTCAATGCAGCAAAAGAGATTGCGTCGATTTGCGTGTTGCGACACGCGTTATCGATGAAGAGTTGCAAGTTGGTACATCATGTTCCACACATGTTGAGCGCCGAGTTCGCAACTCGTGTGATGAACACGACATCGATCTCGAATGGAAGAGAATGTGCCTGTGGAATGTTTTGTACCACGCGTAAATGTGAACATAGCGGCAGCCAATATTGCGTCCATAGAGTCGCAGAAGATCTTAGAAAAGGCGCTGACTTCTTGCGAATCCAGCT
>JABDGM010000150.1 GCA_013286045.1 Planctomycetota bacterium
AAGCGGACGGTGTCCATGATCGGCGCCGGCTTTAACGCGTCGAGACTCATCCAGTCCGGAGTGGATGAACATGCAGCCAAAGCAAGTCCGCCACTCACGATCATAAAAACTCGATACATCATTTTAACCCGTCCACTCAAACGGCTACAAACCGTTCGCCCATCGGGAGGATAAGGGCGTGGTCCGGGAGAGGCAACATGTCGCGCGACGTTAACCTTACCGCGTTAACCATGCGGCATACAGTTACCATCATTGTGCGGGAAAAATGGCGGCCACTGCTGGCGGCAATTGCTCAAAATGGCTGATAATGCAATCCGGCCCGAAATCGGATATTGGATCTTCGCTATAGCCAAAATCGACGGCGATAACGGGAATACCGGCCGCGCGCGCGGTGCGAATATCGGTGGCGGAATCGCCTACCATGACCGAGTGTTCTAGGTCCCCGCCGGCGGCCGCGATTGTGCGCCGCAGAACTTCCGGGTCGGGTTTTTGGACGCCGAATGTATCTTGTCCGCAGATCGCCTTGAAGCGGCCGGCAAGTTTGAGTTTTTCGAGCAGCAAAACCGATAGCCGCTCGAGCTTGTTAGTACAGACGGCAAATTGGCAGCCACGCGCGGCGAGCGTATCGAGCGCATCGGTAAGGCCGGTAAATGGCTGCGAGCGGTCGGCAATGTGCGTGGAATAATGCGCGATGAAATCGTCAAACATTTTATCGAGCCTTGCCGGCGCGACGTTGCGGCCTTCCGCCGCGATCCCGCGCGCTATCATTGCCCGGGCGCCGCCGCCGATCAGATTACGCGCGGTTTCATAGACGACCGGCGGCATTCCCTCGCGCGCGAACACCACGTTGAGGGTGTCGATCAGATCGGGCGCAGTATCGATTAACGTGCCGTCGAGGTCGAATACGATGGTTGAGACAGGCATAGTGGGACAGTTAGCGCATGCATCTGAAAAGTAGAAGGCCCGGCGGCAAGCGATTTTCGGCTACCCAGGCAGCGCGATCGGAGCTAGATAGACGTGGTAAAAATAACCCTCATTCAGGCTCGATTTTTTAACCGGTTGCCATGAACGCCGATGCCCAGAAACGCGCAGCCGCTGCTCGCGCCGTCGAATTCGTTCTTCCCGGCATGCGGCTCGGGCTCGGCACCGGCTCGACCGCGAAGTATTTCGTTGAGTTGGTCGGTGAGCGCGTGCGCGCCGGTCTCGATATCATCGCCGTGCCAACCTCCGAGGCGACCCAGGTGCAAGCTAAGCAATGCGGTATTCGCCTGACTACGCTGGAAGAGACGCCAGAACTCGATTTGACCGTTGACGGCGCGGATGAGATTGGCCCCGATTTGAGCCTGATCAAAGGTGGCGGCGGCGCGCTGCTGCGGGAGAAGATCGTTGCCACGGCCTCCACGCGCATGATCGTGATCGCCGATCAGAGCAAATGGGTTGGCACGCTGGGCCAGTTTCCGCTACCGATCGAGATAGCTCCATTCGGCTATGCAGCCACGTTGCGGGCTGTCGAAAAGACAATCGCCACGATCCAGCGATGCGGACCAATCACTCTGCGGCAGGGCAAGAACGGCCATGTTTTCGTCACGGATGGGGGTCACTGGATCATTGACGCGTCGCTTGGGCGGATTGACGATCCGCGAGCGATAGCGCATGCGCTTTCAGGGGTTCCCGGCGTGATGGAGCACGGCCTATTTGTAGGCCTTGCAAATATGGTCATTATTGGTGAGCCGGACGGCGTTAAGCTCGTTGAGCAGTCCTGATGTCCCGGCCAAACGGAGTTACGACATGCGTTTCATGCGAGCCACTAAACATACCATCCGCTTGGCTACGGTCGCCGTCGCGCTGGCTCTGTCCAGCCCAGCGGCTTACGCCCAGCAGCCTTCGGCGGCAGCGATGTCGGCCGCGAAGGAAATAGTGAAGGCCATGGACGCAACGATGTTATTTAATCCTTTGATTCCCGGTGTGGTCGAGCAGGCGAAAAATCTGTTTCTGCAACAGAATCCTAATTTGGTCGCGGATCTCAACGAAGTTGCTGCCAAAATGCGCCACGACTTAGCGCCGCGTCAGGAAGAACTAAGCAATGAGGTAGCCCGACTTTATACTACCCTTTTCACCGAGCAGGAACTCAAGGAAATTCTCGCGTTCTATACAGCTCCGACCGGCAAGAAAATGCTCGCTGAGCAGCCGAAGGTCCTCGAGGGCAGCATGAAATTTGCGCAGGACTGGGCGAACAAGTTATCCGACGAAGTGATCGCGAAGATGCGTGACGAAATGAAGAAAAGAGGTCACGCCCTTTGATGAGCATTCATCCGATCGCCGGCTTTTACCAATAGGGCGATTGCGGCCGATGACTGACCACGATGTCGATCTTTTCGTCATTGGCGCCGGCTCTGGCGGCGTGCGTGCCGCGCGCATCGCGGCAAACCATGGCGCGCGGGTGATGATCGCGGAAGAATTCCGCGTCGGTGGTACATGCGTCATCCGCGGTTGCGTGCCGAAGAAACTTCTGGTTTACGCCTCGCGATTTTCGGCTGAATTCGAGGACGCCGCCGGTTACGGCTGGACCGTTCCGGAAACAAAATTCCATTGGCCGACACTGATCACCAACAAGGATCGCGAGATCGCGCGCCTGGAAGCGGCGTATATCGCCACGCTGGAGCGCTACAAAGTCGATTTGGTGAAAAGCCGCGCCATTCTGGAAGACGCCCATACCGTGCGTCTGCTGTCGAGTGGCGCGCGCGTGCGTGCCGAAACTATTTTGATAGCAACTGGTGGCGCCCCATACCATGGCGCTCAGATCGCGGGTCTCGAGTATGTCATTTCTTCAAACGAAGCCTTTCACCTCAAGCAATTGCCAAAGCGTATTCTGATTCAGGGCGGCGGCTATATCGCGGTCGAGTTCGCCGGCATCTTCGCAGGGCTGGGTTCGCAGGTGACGCTGGTCTATCGCGGCGATAACATTCTGCGTGGGTTTGATGACGACGTGCGCGAGCATCTTCGCAAGGAGATGGAGCAGCGCGGGATCAAGATTATTACCCGGCAGACCGTCGCTGCGGTCGAGAAAGTCGACCACGGCTATGACGTAGAATTGTCCGACAACGAACAGGTCATGGCCGATCTGGTCATGTTTGCAACTGGCCGCAAACCGAACATTCACGGACTTGGCCTTGAGGCAGTGGGCGTCAAGCTTGGTGTGATGGGCGGCATCGCAGTC
This sequence comes from Planctomycetota bacterium, assembly GCA_013286045.1. Taxonomy (GTDB): domain Bacteria; phylum Planctomycetota; class Planctomycetia; order Pirellulales; family Lacipirellulaceae; genus JABDGM01. Next base: position 3,218 of record JABDGM010000150.1, read on the forward strand.
GACGAATATTCGCGCACATCGGTGCCGAACATTTATGCGGTGGGTGATGTGACCAACCGCATCAATCTAACGCCGGTGGCGATCCGCGAAGGCCATGCTTTCGCCGATACCGTTTTTGGCGGCAAGCCAACCGCCGTCGATCACACCAATGTGCCGACAGCGGTATTCTCCGAGCCTGAACTCGGCGTGATAGGCCTGACTGAAACCCAGGCGCGCGAACAATTTTCCATCGTCGATGTCTACAAGACCAGTTTTCGCCCGATGAAGGCGACGCTCGCCGGCCGCAATACAAGGTGCTTTATGAAGCTGCTTGTCGACGGCAAGACCGACCGCGTCGTTGGTTGCCATATCGTTGGGGCTGACGCCGGCGAATTGATCCAGATCGTCGGCGTGGCGATACGGATGGGGGCGACCAAGGCCGATTTTGACGCCACCATGGCAGTCCACCCGACCGCGGCCGAGGAACTGGTGACCATGCGTGAAAAAGCCATGAGTTACGGCCGCGCGGCTGCGGAATAAACCCCCAGATTATGCGGCTTTCGAGTATCTGGCCTCAATAGGCGGCTCTCGTGTATAACTCGCGCCAGCATGCTCAAACAAAATGGTTGTTCGTGATGCCCGAGCGTTGGACGCCCGATAGTTGGCGCAAAAAGCCTATTCACCAGGTTCCGATCTACCCGGACCCGCAGGCGCTGGCCGACACAGAAAAGCAGCTTGCAACCTTCCCGCCGCTGGTGTTTGCGGGCGAGGCGCGCAACCTGAAGAAGGTGCTCGCGCGCGTTGCCAATGGCCAGGCTTTCCTGTTGCAGGGCGGCGACTGCGCCGAAAGTTTCGCCGAGCACGGCGCCAACAATATCCGCGACTTCTTCCGCTAGGCATTCGACAATCTCCGCGCCCCAGATGTCCTCGCAGATCGGCAGGCCCAAGCGCACGCCGCGGAAATTCACCGGACCCGGCAGCGGACCGGGAGCGAACACGCGCTTTTCGTCAAACACGCCATAATTCGGCAGATCGACCTTGTAGCGCAGCGTGGCGATCTTCCCGTCATCGAGCAGCGCCACCGCATTATACAGCTTGCCTCCATCGAGCCAGGGCGTGCCAACCAGCAAGGCTGGGCCGGGCGCTCCGGTTTCGCGTGCGAGCGCTTCAACCGCTGAGCGGCAAGCGGCCTGGAAGGCCGGCTTGAGCACCAAATCCTCAGGCGGATAGCCGGCGATGAACAGTTCGGGGAATACGACCAGATCGGCGCCCTGCTTGGCCGCTTCCGTGCGGGCACGGCGCACTTTCTCGGCATTCCCGGCGATATCACCGACTGTCGAGTTGAGCTGCGCAACCGCGATCGCGAGCCTATCGGAAGGGCGGGCGTTCATGGAGATGATCTAGCGCCTGCCTTGTCGCGCTGCAATCCGGTGCCTGCCACGCCAAAATGCACAGCTTGCGAGCTAAATCCCCGCCGCCGCCGGCATCGGCTTCACCTGACCGGAACGCTCTTTCTTGAGCAATTCGGCCAGCAAGAAGGCGAGATCGATCGCCTGCTCGGCGTTGAGCCGTGGATCGCAGGCCGTGTGATAGCGATCATTAAGGTCGGCATCTGAAACCGCACGGGCACCACCAGTACATTCCGTGACGTTCTGGCCGGTCATTTCCAAATGCACACCGCCGGCATAGGTGCCTTCCGCTTCGTGCACGTCAAAGAAGCCGCGAACTTCCTTCAGAATCAGATCGAACGGGCGGGTCTTATAGCCGCTCGCCGAGGTGATGGTGTTGCCGTGCATCGGATCGCATGACCACAGCGCGACTCTGCCCTCGCGCTTGACCGCGCGAACCAGCGCCGGCAGATGCTCGCCGATTTTTTCGGCACCGAAGCGGCCGATCAGCGTCAGGCGGCCCGCCTCGTTTTCGGGATTGAGGACGTCAATCAGCCGGAGTAGATCGTCAGCTTTGAGCGAAGGCCCGCATTTGAGTCCGATCGGATTCTTGATGCCACGCGCATATTCGATATGGGCATGGTCGACCTGCCGAGTGCGGTCGCCGATCCAGATCATATGGCCGGAGGTGGCGTACCAGTCGCCGGTGGTTGAATCGACCCGGGTGAACGCTTCTTCGAAGCCAAGCAACAGCGCCTCGTGGCTGGTATAGAAATCGGTGGTGCGTAGCTCGGGATGGCTCTCAAGATCGAGGCCACAGGCTTGCATGAAGCCGAGCGCTTCGGAGATGCGATCCGACAATTCCACATAACGCCGCCACTGCGGCGAGTCCTTGACAAAGCCGAGCATCCACTGCCGGACGCTTGCCAAATTGGCG
>JABDGM010000151.1 GCA_013286045.1 Planctomycetota bacterium
ATGTCTTTTTTAAGCTCAAGCGGAACGCTGATGCACTTGTTGATTATGACAAGGCGTTGTCAATAAAGCCTGATTTCGCTGAAGCGTGGCTTGGTCGCGGCCATGTTTTCGTTGACCTAAAGCGTTTTAACGAGGCATTTGCTGCCTACGACAAGGCGTTCACGATTAATCCGGATCTAAATTACTTAGAGGGCGCTCGGCTTCATGCTAAAATGCAACTTTGCGACTGGAGTGATTACGATGCCGAGTCCGAACATCTGATTTTATCCATCAGGAGCGGAAAATTAAATACAGCGCCATTTACACTGCTCGCGATTCCCTCATCGTCTGCCGATCAGTTGCAGTGCGCTAAATTATGGGTCGCTGACAAGTGCCCTCCATCCCGCAAATCTATTTGGCAAGGCGAGCACTATAGACACGACCGAATTCGTGTCGCTTATGTCTCCGCGGACTTTCGTGAGCATCCTGTGTCGTTTCTACTTGCAGGCATGTTTGAGAGCCATGATAAATCTCGTTTTGATATTACCGCTATATCGCTTGGATCTGACGATAATACAGAAATGCGCCAACGACTGAAGGAATCGGTCGGTCATTTTATTGATGTCAAAGCGCATAGTGACGATCAGATTGCCGATATCGTAAAATCATCCGAGGCCGATATCTTAGTCGATTTGATGGGATTTACAGCAGAATCGCGAACAGGAATTTTCGCACGGTGCGCTGCGCCAATTCAGGTGAATTATCTCGGCTATCCAGGAACAATGGGGGCTAATTATATTGATTACGTTATTGCTGATTCAATTCTCATTCCAGCGTCACATCAGAATAGTTATACGGAAAAAATAGTATACCTTCCTAATAGCTATCAGGGGAATGATACAAAGCGGAATATCTCGAAAAAGATATTTACCAGAGCGGAATGTGGGCTCCCAGATAGTGGCTTCGTCTTCTGTTGTTTCAACAATAGTTACAAGATACTTCCCTCTGTATTCGATCGTTGGATGCGCATTCTGCTCGAGGTACCAGGAGGTGTCCTTTGGCTTTTAGAAGATAATGCTACTGCTGTTATAAATTTGAAAAGAGAGGCAGAGTTACGAGGTATTAGCGCCGAGCGTCTGGTGTTCGCTAAACGCATGTCACTTCCTGACCACTTGGCTCGCCATCGTTTGGCAGATTTATTCCTCGATACTCTGCCGTATAATGCTCACACGACGGCGAGTGATGCCTTATGGGCTGGCTTGCCGGTGTTGACGCAAATCGGGGAGGCGTTTGCAGGGAGAGTTGCCGCGAGCTTATTGAGTGCAATCGGGTTGCCCGAACTTATCATCGAAACGTCAGAAGAGTATGTGCAGCTAGCGATTGATCTTGCAAAGCATCCTGAAAAACTAGCGGCTATCAAGCATAAGCTCGCTGAAAACCGCCTTACTGCGCCTCTATTCGATACCAAACTTTTCACTAAACACATCGAAAGTGCTTACACAGCGATGTATGAGCAGCATCGTCGCGGCGATAAACCCAAAGCTTTCGCAGTCGAACCGATAAGTTGAGAGCCGCGTCAGTTAGGGGCCGCCCATTGCCAGCGCGCGGCATTGGTCTTATACGGACGCCAATAGGAAAACCCGGGCCCAGCTCATGACCGCGCGCATCTATAAGCCTTCAAAGACCGCGATGCAGTCGGGCTTGGGCAACACCAAAGACTGGGCGCTCGATTTCGATCCCGAAGAGCCGCGCCAGGTCGAGCCGCTGATGGGTTGGACTTCGTCGAGCGATATGCGCCAGGAGTTGCGGCTGCGCTTTGCCACCAAGGAGGCGGCGGTCGCCTATTGCGAGCGCCACGGCATCGCCTATCAGCTGTTCGACGCCGCGGCGCCGAAGCGGCGCGGCATGTCCTATTCGGATAATTTCGCGTTCAAGCGCCGCGACGCCTGGACACACTGATCTCGAAGGTCAGGGGATTGCTAGCCGGCCGGCGCGGCCGTCAGATCACGACCTTGCGTCGATGCGCGCTGGCGCAGCAATGAAATAAACCGCTCTTCCGGCATCGGTTGACCGAGCAGGAAGCCCTGGCCGAAATCACAGCCCATGCTTACCAGCGCCACGGCATCCGTGGCATTTTCAATGCCCATGGCGACCGCGGCGCAGCCAAAATTATGCGCGAGGTCAATCACAGTCTTGCAGATCGGGGCATTGACTTTGTCGGTGCCGCAGTCGGCGACAAAGGCGCGATCGATCTTAAGCTGGGCAAATGGCAATTCGCTGAGCCGCGCCAGCGCCGCGTGGCCGCGGCCGAAATCGTCGATCGCGAGCCGCACATTGCAGGCTTCAAACCGCTTGGCCAGTTCTCCGGCTAAAGCGATGTCGGTGACGATCTGCTCTTCGGGCACGTCGATGATTAGGCCCGCCCATTTGTCGGCGCTCGGACGATGTGCTTTCACGATGTCCTCGACTGGCAGCTTAACCAGCGCGGCGATCGGAATATTGACGGCGAGCCGCAGATTGATGCCCAGCTTGGAAAATGCAAGCCCGGCCTTGAGCGCGCTATTGAGCGCAAGTTCGGACAATTTATAAACGCTCGCCTCTTGCGCGCCTGGCATGAACGCGCCTGGCATCACGATGCCGTGCTGCGGATGTCTGGCACGAGCATAAGCTTCGGCGCCGGCGAGCTGTTTCTTGCGTAGATCGATAGTCGGCTGGTACCAGAACTCAATCCATTTGCTGTTGAGCGCCTCGTCAAGATCGAGGCGGGTAGCGGCCGCTGCCGGAATTCCGAGCTTGAGTTCATGGAGTATCTTGACGATTGCTTCGGTCTCGAAAGGTTTCTTGAGCACCGGCAACATATTGAGCTTGTGCTGAATGCCGATGGTCTTGACGTGGTCGAGCACCGCCGCGCCGCGGTTGCTCATCAATTGCACGGCACCGTGAAATCCGCGCTTGCCGATCGCGATCACCGATTCGATTGCATCGGCGGACTCGAGCGAAATACTGTGGAAGATGAGATCAGGCACGCGCTTGTCGATCGACTTGCGCAGCGCGGCGCCGTCAGGGAATTCCATGGTATCAACGCCGCAACCGTGCAGCACCAGCGACAAAAAGTGCCGCATGCTGGCTTCCTCGTCGACCACGTAACAGAGCGGAGTAGCCGAATGGCCATCCTTGGGCGCCAAGGGCGGCGCCTCGACGCTGGCGGCGGGCTTGTTCGGTGATGCGGGGTCGGTCTGGGCCATGAATTTCGGGTGGACTCAAGGTCGCCGGCGGCACGGTGTCGTGCCGCCGAGGCTGATTTAAAATGTTCCAAATTTGTTAATTATGAGTTTCCCAGAACCTCGCGCACGGGCATGCCAGCGCCGCTAAATCCGCAGAAAACTCGATGAATCTGGCGCCCTGGTCGAAAGGGTAGGGGTCAACAACGTCAATGGCTTAGGCCGACTAAGAGCCCTTATGGCGCCGGCGGAAAGTAAAGAGCTTCCCAGCGCGGTGACTAACAGCCCGCGCATCCCGGCCATCGACGCATCTATTCGCACTCAAGTCTTGAACGGTCGCTATTCGGGGCATAACCGAATTTGGTCGGCGCTGGGGCTGAATGGCTCTGCAGCGTTTGATCCAGAACGGACATCAGCGAAGCCTTCCAATATTTCTACTTGTGCTGTTACGATGTTTTGTTTTCGTTGTTTGGTAATTTCGACAACAAACGTTTAAACATGGCGCCCCTAGATGACAATATTTTTCGACAAGCAGCCGCATCATTTCAGGCAGGAAGCTTGAATGATGCTGAACGGCTCTTCAAAAAGGTGCTGCGGCGTCAACCAAAGCACGTTGCGGCACTGAATTTATTGAGTGTGGTTCTAACGATTTTAAAAAGATATACCGAGGCTGAGAATTATATAAAGGCTGCACTAAAACTGAATTCAAACTCAGACACGACTTTTTATAATTATGGAATTATTTTGAAAGCCCTGAAACGACCAAATGAAGCGCTGGAGCGTTTCAGCGAGGCTTTGGCCATCAATGATACCAATGCAGAGACTTGGAATAATTGCGGTACTGTTTTGAATGATCTCAAACGTTATGACGATGCTATTGTGAAATTTGATGGAGCCATAAAACTTCAACCAAATTATGCAGAAGCTATTTGTAACAAAGCAAAGTCGCTGGCGTTACTCAGACGCCTCGACGCAGCTTCAGCTGCGTATGACAAGGCGTTGGCGCTGAAGCCAGATCTCGCGGAGGCTTGGTTTGGCCGTGGTAATGTCTTCTCGGCTCAAAAGCGCTACGATGAGGCCCGCGCCGCATATATGCGCGCCCTCGCTCATGCGCCGGAGTTCTCTGAAGCGCGCCATGCTCTGGGCCTCCTGTCGCTTTCAGAAGGCAATATTGTTCAGGCGCTCGACCTGGCTCGGCGTTCGCTCGCCGAAAATGAAACGCTGGAAACCAAATTTTTGGTAGCCGCGTGTCTACGTTCGCCGCTTTTACATCCCAGCGTGGGCGACGTGCGAGATTTGCTGTTGCGCGCACTAACGGAGCCCTGGAGCCGGCCGGCCGAGTTCGCGCCCGCCTGCGCTCGCTTCCTGGTGCTCAACGATGCGATCCGGGGCGATATGACGCGCGCCGCCAAGGCATGGCCGAATCTGCTGCCGGCTGGGGACCTGGCTAGTTCCTCTAGCTTCGCACAGATCGCCGACGACCATTTTTTGCGGGCGCTGCTGGAAACGACTCCGATCTGTGATGTCGCACTTGAGCAGTTTGCGAGCAATCTTCGTTTCAACCTTCTTATGGCCGCACGGTCTGCCGCTGACAGCGTTGTAGCCGAGCCGGTCCTGGGTTTGTATTGTGCTCTTGCGCGGCAGTGTTTCATCAACAGCTACGTGTTCGCACAGTCCGATGCGGAAATTGAACACGTTCAAGCATTACGTGACGCACTGATTGCGGCGCTCGGGTCCGGAGCCGCAATTCCAGTTTTATCGCTCGTGACCGTCGCGGCCTACATTCCACTCTACACTTTGCCCGGCGCCGGCTCGCTGCTTGATCGGCCGTGGCCGGATGCAGTGAACGCCGTGCTGGAGCAGCAGATTCGAGCCCCGCTCGAGGAGCAACTATTGCGCACCTCGATACCGGCGCTGACTGCTATTAAAGATGACGTATCGATACAAGTTCGTGATCAATATGAAGAAAATCCTTATCCGCAATGGGTCAAGGCAGAGCCGATCGGCAATCCTGAAACAGTTGACGCGCTCATGCGCCAAGAGTTTCCGCTATCGCGCTTTGTCGAATTCCACAGTAGCGGCGACGTCGACATTCTGGTCGCCGGCTGCGGAACCGGTCAGCATCCAGTCCAAACGGCGAGAAGATTCATTGATGCACAGGTTCTCGCCATCGATCTCAGTCTGACGAGTCTGTGCTATGCACAA
>JABDGM010000152.1 GCA_013286045.1 Planctomycetota bacterium
TTGAGGACTTACAAAGACGCCATCCAACTCGACAAGCTAGACAGAAAGCTACAACGTCAGAGCCGCGGTAGCAGCGCGGTGAACACGGTGTTACTGCCGGCAGAGCAGCAGTACTTAGATGCCACAGCGCTGGCTACCTCCTCACCCGAAAAAGTGATCTCAATGCTTGAGTCGGTCGTCGACTTGTATGACGATGGCCCGCCGGCCGACGTAAAAGGTATCAAACCCATCGCGGCGGGAACGAAAAAGTCAGATCGGGAGAGTGCAGATCGTACGGCCAAGGTAGTGCTGCTCGCGAAACGGCGTATTGAGGGCTTGCGAACCGAGCTAGTTAAACAGCATGAGCAGCAAATAGCCGCGCTCAACGAACGGCTTACATTTGCAGATGCGATGGCAGAGAGCAATCCAGAACGTACGGCAGCAATTTTCCGGGCGATTATCAATCTGCACAGTGATGACGCTTGGGCAGGCAAGGTCGTTCAGAAGGCTCGGGACGGCCTTAATAATTTGCAGAAAAAGTGACAGGCATGAAGCACACGAAAAGCCATTCGATATTTGAGCGCGCGAAACAACTGATGCCCGGCGGGGTCAACAGCCCGGCCCGAGCGTTCGGCGGCGTTGGAGGTGAACCGATCGTTGTCGAGCGTGGCGAGGGCCCTTACTTGTGGGATGTCGACGGTAATCGCTACATCGACTATGTCGGGTCGTGGGGACCGCTGATTTTGGGTCACGCGCATCCGAAAGTTGTCGAGGCCGTTCAATCAGCAGCGCGCCGTGGCACCAGCTTCGGCGCTCCAACCGCCACAGAAAACGATCTGGCGGAACTGATCGTCTCTGCGGTTCCCAGCATCGAGCAAGTCCGCCTCGTAAGTTCGGGCACGGAAGCGACGATGAGCGCGATCCGGCTGGCGCGAGGGTTCACTGGTCGCGACGTAATCGTGAAATTCGCCGGAAACTACCACGGGCATGTCGATAGCTTGTTGGTGGCTGCTGGAAGCTCGGCCGCAACTCTCGCCGTGCCAAACTCGCCGGGGGTCACCGTCGGCACGAGTCGCGACACGTTGGTGCTCCAGTACAACGACGTTGCGGGGTTGCGTGAAGCGTTTTCGAAGCATGGTGACCGGATCGCTGGCGCTATTTTCGAGCCGGTAGTCGGCAATATGGGTGTTGTCGTGCCGAGCATCGAGTTTCTTAGCGCTCTCCGGCAACTTACGCGCGAACACGGCGCGCTTTTGATCTGCGACGAAGTGATGACCGGATTTCGCGTCGCCTTTGGCGGCGCCCAGCAATTGCTGGGCATCGAGCCGGATTTGACGACGCTGGGCAAAATCGTGGGCGGTGGACTGCCTGTGGGCGCCTACGGTGGCCGCGCGGAAATCATGCAGCACATCCTGCCTGCGGGCAAGGTTTTTCAAGCCGGAACGCTCAGTGGCAACCCGCTCGCCACGGCGGCCGGCTGCGCTATGCTGCGGTCGCTGCGAGATGATCCGCCCTATGATAGGGCTTGAGCAAATGAGTGCTCGCTTGGCGAACGGATTATGCGGTGCCGCCGCAAAAGCTGGCGTTGCCCATCAGCTTGCACGGGTAGGAAGCATGACGACTCTGTTTTTTGTGAACGAACCGGTCGTCGACTGGCCTTCTGCAAGCCGTTGCGATACTGCGAAATTCGGCCGCTGGTTTTGGTCCATGTTGGAGAGCGGAATTTATTTTCCCTGCAGTCAGTTCGAGGCGTTGTTTGTGTCGGCGGCGCACACCGAAGCAGATATTGACGCAACGATCGACGCGGCCGGAAAAGCGCTCGCGGAGACGTGAACTGAACTCGGCGGCCGCCGAACAATACGAAACGGTGTTACGCCGGATTTTTTTCTTCGGCAGCACTCGCGCGATAATACTGAGGCACGAGTTGCCAAAGATCGTCGCGCTGGCCGGTGCAGTATTTCTCCCAAGCCAAGCGGCCGACTGCTTCCGCCATTGGCGGCCACAAGGTGGGCGATATCATCCGAATGTGCGGCGGCAACTGTTCGCTAAGCCGCTGCAAGGGCGGGCCGATGACCTGATCGGCAGGCTTCAATTCTGCGAGCCATGCTTGGCGCGCGATGATCGACGTTTCTCGATCAATGTGCCGCTCGCCATTTTTTCCGACGGCAAACTTCATCGCGAATAGTTCCTGGCGCTGCGCGTCGAGAATTGTCCACAGACTTGTGTCCTTTGCGGAAGCTTGAACCGCCAGGACTTCGAGCGTATTTACGCCGAGAATTTCGGCCCCCACGGCGTATGCGAACGCTTTTGCTGTCGTAACGCCAATTCGAAGCCCAGTGAAAGAGCCGGGGCCAATCGCGACAGCGACCAGATTCATGTTCTCAGGCGTCAAATCACTTTTAGACAACAACGTCCGAATCGCCGGGGCCAACGCCTGGGCGGTACGCTCATCGCTCTTGAGTACTATCTGATTTAAGCAGCGGACAGTGTCAGCGTTAGCCAAAAGAGCTGCGACGGAGCCGTGGCGGCCGGAGCTTTCGATAGACAAGATGGCTTTAGTTCCTTCCATCCTCCCAGGGTTGCCTAACCGATACGAAGCTGCAAGTGGTAGGAAAAGGACTGCATAAACCCGTCGGAGGTCAGCCGTTATGGCTCGGAGCCGCTTGACCCTTGGATGTCGTACTTTTAGACTACCGGATTACCAGCGTTACGGCGGAAACACGGGTTCTCGTTTGCCGTCGCTTAACTCAACTCCTGACGCGCCGAAGCGAGCCGTGAATTGAAACGGGCCATAATTAGCGATATTCACGGCAATCTGGAAGGTCTCCAGTCCGTGCTGGCCGATGCCCAGGGTCAAGGCGTAGAAGAAATCTTCTGCCTGGGCGACATCATTGGCTATGGTCCCAACCCTTGCGAATGCCTGGATCTCGTTATCGAGAAGACCCGCGTTTGCCTTTTGGGTAACCACGATCAAGGCGCGTTGTTCGATCCCGAAGGTTTCAATACCGGGGCCGAACGCGCGATCTTTTGGACCCGCGATCAACTCGAAAACTCGAAAGGAGATCGGACGTCGATTGACCGCCGTTGGGATTTTTTGGGCGCCCTGCCCCGCACGTATCGAGATGGAAAATGGATGTATGTGCACGGCTCGCCGCGCAATCCCGTGAATGAATACGTCTTCCCGGAAGATATTTATAATCAGAAGAAAATCGAAAAGCTGTTCAACATGGTGGAGTTTGGCTGCTTTCAAGGCCATACCCACGTGCCTGGTGTATTCACGGAAAGCCGCAATTTCATTACGCCCGATGAGTTGGGGTACGTGTATCATTTCGAACAACAAAAATTCATGTGCAACGTTGGCTCCGTAGGCCAGCCACGCGATGGCGACCCTCGCTCCTGCTATGTCATTCAGGAGCCGCATCAACTCACGTTTCGCCGCGTCGAATACGACCCGGGCGTAACAGCCAACAAGATCTACAACATCCCAGATCTGGACGACTTCTTGGGCGATCGGATTAAACAAGGACGCTAGCCACATCGCGTAAGGCATCGCGTGCTAGCCGTCCGTGCCAAGAGTTTTTGGCCGCCAGCGAATAGCGTGGAACTGCATGATCCGGCCGGACTCCCATTTTTAGATCGCGCTACCTAAGGACCTGAGAATTTGGACCAACGCCGTTTCATTGCGTTTTTGCTCGTCTCGATGGGTGCGATGCTCTTGTTCAACCGCATCTTCCCGCCGGCGCAACCGGCTGCGCAGCCAGGGCAGGTTGCGGCAGCAGACGGCAAAGCATCGGTAAAAGACGGCGATAAGGCCGCGCAGCCCGCCGGGAAGGCAGAGGACGACGCCAAAGCGAAGGATCTGGCCGAAAAACCGGTTCCGAATATCGCTGCTCTGCCGGCCGCGGTCGCCAGTGCCCCCGAGCAGTTTGTGACGCTCGGTTCGCTCGATATGAAGAGCGATTACCGAATGCTGGTCACACTCACCAACGCCGGCGCGGCCCTCCACCGCGCCGAAATGGCCAGCTCGCGATTCCGTGACCAGCACGATTGGAGCGGTTACCTTGGCGATCTTGAATTGAAGGATGCACCGGGGGGATTGCAGGTCCAAGTCGTAGGCGCGGGCACGCCGGCGGCAAACGCCACGGCCAACGGAAAGCTGGCCCCGATTGAAAGCGGCGACGTCGTCACCGGAATCGGCAACCCGCAAATCACGACGATTAAAAGCGTCGCTGAAATCAACGATATGCTCGCTCACACCGAGCCTGGCCAGGATATCGTGCTGCAAGTTCGGCATGGAGACAACGCTCCAGAGCCTCGTACCGTGCGACTCGTTCGTCGACCTCTCGCAGTGTTGCGTCCAGAGGCCGAAAACTACGCTCTGCGCGATGCGCCCCTGCCCGCCGGTTTTGTAGATCGTCCCTCGTTCCTGGTTACGATCGCGTCGTTAGACAACGTCGCACTTCAAAAAGATGATGCCCAGAAACTGTCGAGCTTGTTGGAGTCCGGCACTTGGGAGTTGGTCGACCACGACGAGTCGACCGCAACGTTTCGGCGCTCATTGCCGGAGCTAAAGCTAGAGATTATGAAGCGCTACAAACTAGCTCGGGCCAAGCCGGAGGATCGCGATGATCCAAACGCTCCGGCGTACGATCTCCAGCTGGAGATCGAACTGCACAACACGGGCGAAGCAAAGCAATCTGTGGCGTATCGGTTAGATGGCCCCACGGGAATGCCGCTCGAGGGTTGGTGGTATGCCCGTAAAATCAGCCAAACTTGGGGTGGCGGCGGGTTACGCGATGTCGCGGTGCGCTTCGCAGGCAGCGCAGAAATTTCGATCAATGATTCGCAAATTGCCAAGGGCAAAGTCGCTCCGATGGGCGACGGACAAGCGCTTGCGTACGCCGGCGTCGATGGTCAGTACTTCTCCGCCATGCTGCTGCCGCAAATTGCGGCGTTGGATGATGTTTGGTTCGACACGACCGAGGCGGTCGTTGTTGGTCCGACACCCGAGCCGCGAGATGTGGCTTACACGAATGTCACAAGCCGCATGACGCGCAAATCGATCGACTTGGCTCCGGACGCAAAGTTCAGCGATAAGTACCGCGTCTTCATCGGCCCCAAGCGCCCGGAGCTATTGGCCGAGTACTATCCCGCCAACGATCCGGACTACTCGCTGAAGGACGTGCTGTATTACGGCTGGTTTGGGTCGGTCGCCCGCGCCATGCTCTTTGTGCTGCACATTTTCTACCGAATGGTCGGCAATTACGGCATCGCGATTCTGATGCTGACCATTCTCGTGCGCATGTGCATGTTTCCGATCAGTTTCAAGCAAACGCAAAACATGGCACGGATCCAGGCTCTCAAGCCCGAGATGGATCGCATCAATGAAAAGTACAAAGACGACC
>JABDGM010000153.1:0-3779 GCA_013286045.1 Planctomycetota bacterium
CCGACATCGTTCGAAAGGTCGAACAATTCGATCTTTGCCGTTTTCGGGTCTCGCACGGCCTTCCACTTGGCGAGGTTTGCAAAGGTGGGCATCATATCGGCGAAATAGACGGGCGCGTCGGTCGTTTTTCCCACGGGCACGTGGCCGGGCCAGCGGGCGATCATCGGTTCATGAATGCCGCCATCGGTGACGTTGCCTTTGAAGCCGCGGAATGGGCCGCTGGAATTAAAAAACCGTGGATTAAAACCGCCTTCCTGATGCGCGCCGTTGTCGGAAGTAAAAATCACAAGCGTGTTGTCGTCAATCTTCAGCTCTTTAAGCAGCGCGAACAGCCGGCCAATGTCGCCGTCCATCCGCGAGACCATCGCCGCGTAGCCTTTTTGCGGTGCGGGCCAATCGGTCTTTTCGTATTCGCCGAGGCTCGGCACTTCCATGCCGTTATCGACCGCCTCGTCGTTGGCGTGCGGGATCGTGAACGACAGGTCTAAAAAGAACGGCTGATCCTTGTGTTCGCGGACGAACTTGAGTGCTTCCTCAGCGAACAGGTCGTGACTGTATTTCACTTGCTTCGAAGACACATTGTGCTTTAGCGCGGGATCATCGGAAATAACGTTCGGCAACTTCACTTTCGATTCGTTCTGCCACAAATAGTCGGGGTAGTAATTGTGAGCGTGCCCTTGCTTCAAATAGCCGTAGAAATAATCGAAGCCGTGCCGGTTCGGCAGGCCATGGGCATTTTTCTGTGGCTCGCCCAGGCCCCATTTGCCGATGAGGCCGGTCTTGTAGCCGGCGTCCTTCAGCACGCTCGCGACGGTGACATCCTCGGCCAACAGGGTCGCGGGCAACGTCGTAGCTTCGACATTTCCACGTACTCGGCCGTGGCCTTGGTGCATTCCCGTCATCAGCACGCACCGCGAAGGGGCGCACACGGGAGCACCAGCGTAGGCTTGCGTGAATCGCAAACCTTCGGACGCCATTTGGTCGAGGTGGGGCGTCTTGATCTGCTTCTGCCCGAAGCAACCGACGTCGCCGTAGCCGAGATCATCGGCCAGGATGAAGATGATGTTCGGCCGCTTGCCGGTGGAAGCCGACGGTTCGGATTTGGCCGCTTTGGCTTGAGCCGTGAAGAGCCACGCCATGCAGATCAAACTGAAACAAAGGGCGCGGCGAGCCATCGTTGTAAGCGTTGGTGGTGAAACGATCAACATTAGTCAAAGATTCAGTTGCAGGTGGATCAGAAGTCGTTGTTGACCACTTCCTCGCCATTGCGAGATCCCAACGCGCTCCAGATAGTCGCATCTATGCTGTCGGCGATAAAGTGGGTCGCACCATCCGCCGTTGCGCAAACCACACCCCCGGAATGCTTGCTGGAGGCGGTGGAAGCGCTGCCAAATTCGTTGACCTGGTTGGCCGTCATGGAGCCACCAGCGGATACGCCATTGCCAGGTACTTGCACGTTGTAGGCACAGCTTCGCGAATTAGGCGGTAGCACGTGGTTGTAGCGCGTCGTGGCGTAATCTCCGCGAACCCAGTTGCGCCCGGCGCAATGGAATTGCTGACTTCCCAAGGGAAGCGGCGTTGGCAAAGCCATGCAAGCCGTCGCGAGCGCACCGGGATTACTGGCATTCGAGTAGCTGCCACCGACCTGGAACCAGTCGCTGATATCTGTGGCCAATCGCGTTCCATCGCCTTTCACCATCTCGCTAAAGATCGCGGTGTGAGACAAGCCATCGGTGACTTGCTTTGCCGAAACCGTGTAGTTCGCTAGGAAAATACCGTTGTTATGTTCGTGATCAGTGTTGTTGCCAGCGATCGGATATTTCTGGTCTGGATAGTAACCGATATCGCTGCCGCCGTTACCTCGGTAGTTGCAACGCCCGAATCCATCTTGTCCGCAAGCGGTATCTGGTGCCGGTCCAGAGTTGCTGAGGCGATCGGAATCGCTTGGACAAAGAAAGCTAGGTGGTTGTGATTTTTCTACATCAGGGAAACTGTCAACGTCCGTGTGCGTCGCATCATGTACGAATAGAATTTGAGAGTAAATCGCTTGTTCTTCGATAAACGGCAATAGATAAGCCATCTGCCCCCAATGGATTGCCTGGGTATTATTTGGATCGTTGGCGATAGTGCCAACGGTTCGGCCGAGAGGAAAAGTCTTTTTCCCGGATTCGTAGTTGAGCGCCGCTTTCGCAAGTTGCCCGACATTGTTTGTGCATTGCGTCCGCCTGGCGGCTTCACGGGCCGCCTGAATGGCGGGCAGAAGTAAGGCCACTAAGATGCCGATAATTGCGATAACTACAAGCAATTCGACCAGCGTAAATGCTCGCCGCGAACGACAAATCGACGACGAAACGGTCATGTATCCACTCCTCAGAAAAGATCAACCGTCCCCGCCAAGCGGCGCCGTTCTGGAAGCGCGCCGCCTGCGCGAATTATTTAACGTTTCCGTGAATTGACCAGCCCCACTACGGTGCCAATGAGCAGTAGGCAAATCGAGCCCGGCTCCGGCACCGAGGTCGATTGCCCAAGGCTGCTTCCGCTGCCGCTGGTGTTGCCGAAGTGGGCACGCCAGTCGAGGTAATCTTGCGCGGTCACAACGCCCGTATCGGAAATCTCGTTTTGCAGAGGACCGCCATTGCGCCACAGCACGTAGTCGGCCATATCCACTACACCGTTGCCATTGAAGTCACCAGGAACGCCGGTCGGTACCGAGCCACCGATGAGCTGCACATCGTTGTGATTCGCGCCGCCGGCATACGTGATGTGGAAGGTCGAACTGCCGACCGTAACGGCCGCGCCTTCGGTGTAGCTGCCCGCCACACCATTGATCGTGCCGAATACGCCACTTACCGCTTGAGCGCCTGCGTTATCGATGAGCGTAAATGTCTCGGAACCCGTTGGGGTGAAGGCTCCTAGGTTGAGATTTAGCGCGGCCCCTGCCAAGGTGACGGTTCCATGCTCGCTTATCTGATCGTATTGCGATCCAGCCGTAGCACCGGTGAGATCGACGTTTAGCGACGACGCAGCATCAAACGTCAGATTGCCGCGGATGGTCAACAAGCCAGGTGCCGTTGTGAGACCGCCAGCAGCCGTCGTACCGGTCAGCTCGCCGGGGGATAGTATGGACGCAGTCAGCGCGACATTCGAAGCAGCAGCCGAAGTGCCAATAAAACCTGTTCCACCCAAAATGGCACCATTAGTAACATTTAGGTTTCCACTGCCGACACCCGAAGCCGTAGCGACAGTGTTGTCGACCGCGAGCGCGCCATTGGAGACGACCGTGGTGCCTGCGTATGGATTGCCGTTGGGGGATGTGGTGGCCAGCCTCAATACGCCAGATCCCCCCTTGGTAAGACCCGCGGTCCCATCACCTCGAAGCTCTTGCGTGAGCACGGCCGTCGTATCAGGAGCCGTCACATAGATCTTCGAAGTCGTTTGCAATCGGACGGGGCTATCGAACGTCACTGTCAGATTGTTTCCCGCCGACTCTTCGAATCGTAGTGCACCGTCGTTGAACGTGCTCTGCGTATTCGCATTTGCCAAGCCGTTGATTTTCACCTCACCGCCGGCAGCAATGTGAAAGCTCGCAATACCATTCCCAAGTTGGAATTGAGCGCCGTTTTCGACAAGGATGCTGCTAGCTTGATTGAACTCGGTGTTCGTGGTGCCCGTGCCGTTGATTAGCCGAATGTTGCCCTGTTGAATGTCGACGCTTCCGAGGAAGCCGTCTGAAGCGCCACCATAGGCAAACTGCAAACTGCCCATACCCGTCTTGGTCA
>JABDGM010000153.1:3789-5341 GCA_013286045.1 Planctomycetota bacterium
TCTTACTTGCGTCGGCAGTAACTTGCTGAACGAACTCGGTAGCCGTGTTGCGGGTAAGGTTGTGGTCCTGCTCGACGATAAAGTTCGAGTTCAATTGGACGGGCAGATTAAAACGAGTTCGGCTGGTATTACTGCTTCCAGTCCCCAAACCTTCCGTCATCTTGGCAGCGCTAGCCCCGTTGTCGAAGACAAGTGTGCCGGTTCCCAACTGCGTTGTGTATTCGTTGTTGTCGTTGCGGACCGTTAAATTGCTGAGCGTTATCGTCTGATTCCCGAGAGAAATCGCATAGCTCGTGCTTGCACCCATCGAGGCGTTGGCGGTGACGCGCTGCTGCAAGACGGCTGTGTCACCGACCCCATTCGGAATATGACCGCCGCCAACAGTTGGCACGGGCGACAGATCACCATCAGCCCAACTGGCCGTGTTATTCCAGGTATTTGCGCCTTGAACAAACGTCGAAGTCGCCGCGCGAAGGTTGGCAGAACCAACTGCAAGAATCAACGCGAAAACACTTAGTGACGAGAAAAGCCTGCGAATCGCCATGATGTTATTCTCCGAATGCCCCAGCTAGTATCGCAATCCTGTTTATCGTTCCCTGAAACGACCGTGTCGGCGGCTAGCGCCAAAGATAAGACCAAGTGAACTCGCGAGAATCGCGAGCGATGCCGGTTCTGGTACGGCGGATGCGCCGAGTGCACTTCCCGCGCCCGACGTGTTTCCGAAATGGGCTCTCCAATCGAGATAATCCTGCGCCGTGACAACGCCGGGGTCAGATAGCTCGTTTTGCAGCGGACCGCCGTTTCGCCAAAGGACGTAGTCTGCAGCGTCTACAACTCCATTGTTGTTGAAGTCGCCAGGAACGCCAGCAATTGGCATGGTCGTCACATTTAACAGCCCACTACCCGTGATAAGTGCTGACTCGTGGGCGGCTCCCGAACCGACTGCTCCCCAGGTTCCCGTGGCCTGGGCCACCCCATCGATATAGAACGAACGAATGGTGTCGGTCGTCGAGCCAAAATTCAGATTAAATGTGCTGCCGGTTGCCAGCGACACATCGTTCGCGTCCGCAAGAAACGCGTGGGTAATGCTGAGCGTGCCGGAAAGAACCTGGGTAGCGCCGGCATAGGAGTCGCCGGCGTTCGTTAAAATCAGCGTGCCTGTGGCGTTGTTGCTGCTCGAGATTAGCCCACCGGCACCAGACACAACGCCATCCAAAGTCGCGGTCGTCCCTGCGGCGGCAACGTCAATCCGCGAATCCGTCTGAAGAACGACGCCTGGATGAAATACCGTGCTTCGTCCCGCGGCGATCAGACTAAATCGGAGTGCACCGATCGTTGCCGCGCCAGTAGCCTTGCCGACGCCGTTCAACGTCAGCGAACCGCTGGCCATGTTCCAATCATTGATATTGGCAGCACTGGTTTCAGCAAGTTGCAACTGCCCTCCCGACTCCACCGTGATGCCACTGGCGAGCACCATCGCTTCTTGGCCGGTCATGCGAATGCCGCCTTGCTGAATATCGATTTTGCCCGCAAATCCCTGCCCCGCGCCGAA
>JABDGM010000154.1:0-4034 GCA_013286045.1 Planctomycetota bacterium
TTATGTCGAGGCAAAAGACGCTGACGGCAAGGTTACTTCGTGGCAATTCGAAGGCGATTCACCCAACGTGGTGAAAAGAGCCGGAACCCAGCGGCAGGATATTCTTGCGAGCGTTGGAAAGGCAATCACGGTAAGAGCATGCCCCGGCAAGGATGGCAGTCCAAAGGGCGCAGCCGAGACGTTAAAGGGGCCGGATGGCCGCGAGTTGGTGGTTGGCGGCAGGAGATATGTCGGAGACGGCAAACCAGTGGATCAACCTTGAGGGGCCGTACCTAACGTGGGGAGTCAAACATGAAGCTTCGGGTTTTCATTCGCATTGTGATCACCGCAGCCGCCCTTCTCGCGGTCGCGTGTGTGTCTCGGCTATCGGTAAGAACCTTGGCTGGGCAGACCGGAACTAAACCGCCTAATGTCGGAAATCCTGTAGGTAATCTTTCGGTGCCCGGATATGGGAAACCCGATGCGAAGCCAATGCCCAAGGGCGGTCCGCCTCCGCGCACTCCAGACGGTCATGTGGATCTCTCTGGAGTTTGGTTTGCGGGCACTATGGGCGTTGACGACGTGACGGCCGCCGGAAGTGACGCGCGAAGACAATTCGACCCGAAGGTGACTCCGGAGGAGAAGCCCGCCTTTCAACCTTGGGCGGCCGAGAGAATCAAGAAGCTATCCGCTGTCGATGCGGAGCTACTACGGCCATCGGTGAATTGCATGCCGCGAGGTGTTCCGGGCATGTTTATAACGAACCCGTACCCAATTCAGCTGATTCAAACGCCCGCGTTTTTGGCTCAACTGAACGAACTAAATAACAACTTCCGCATTATTCCTACGGACGGGCATGCTCACGGCAACGATCCCGACCCCACATTCAATGGTGAGGGGATCGCTCATTGGGAGGGCGACACACTGGTGGTCGATACAATCGCTATAGATGACAGAACTTGGAATGATTATGTAGGCTGGTTTCATAGTGACCAGGAGCATGTGGTCGAGCGCATCATCCGCCCCAGCATGAATTACCTCGTCTACCAGGTGACCATCGAAGACCCCAAGGTGCTGACGAAGCCTTGGACGTCCGCGCCTCGCATGTGGACGCTCGGGCACGAGCCGCTGCAAGAATACTACTGCACGAATAACCAAGAAATAGAGGGACTGAAAAAGCTCAGAGACTTGACGCAAGTTCCACGCCAATAATCGCCCTGGTTCGCAGCGCGCATGTCTTTCGATTGAATTCCTAGGGGTTGCGCGGAGCCGATGGCGCCGGTCTGGCAAACTTTGCTGCGTCAATGGGAGTATTCGCTCGCAACTCGCTCAACTCAATGGTGGATCGACCGTCCGTCCACGTCACAGTCCAATGAAAGGGCATCTTGACACCTGATACCTCGCGATAATCGGAGTAATCGGTTTGCGCGGGGATGAGACCCAGAGCTGTATTCGTATAGCGCACGAGCCGCACAAGCAGGCCCGACTTCTTGTCAAAATATAACTTTACAGGGTTATTTGTAGCGCTGGTTCCCTGGACGACTTCAACATCGTTACCATCAATGCTCGTGGCCGGAAAACCGGTTCGCCAATCCTTCAACATCTGCTTGATCTGCTGAGGAAAAGAGAGGGCCGCATCCAGCTGCGCGCCTTCGAGCTCTCCTCCCGTCATCACGAGTACAGGTATCGGAAGGAATGTGCCCGTCGACGTAGTCCAGAAGTTCCGACCGTCGGAGGTCCTGATATTATCTCCCGAAGTCAAGTGCACAATGGTCGTGCGCTGATTCGGAGCCTTGGCGTAGACATCGACCGGGACCTTGCCGCTCCCCGTATCGAACCCCTCATAAGTACCTCGACCGACAAAGCTAGTGACGCTGGCCAAGCGCTGGGCGCCGCCGAGCGCCTGGATATACTTGTCAAAAAGCTGATCGGCCGTGGGTGTATTGGGAACGGGAGTTTCGGGCAGTTCAATTTCATCGGGGTCATCTGGCGGGGGAGTGCCATACTGCTCGGCTAGACTGGGCGTCACCTTCGGACGGGCGTCGCCGCGATGACATGAATAACAAGTTACCTCGCGTTTTCCGCCGAAATTCGCCTTGTTGAACGCGTCCACCATTACCATCATTCGTCGCGCCATCTGTTTCCTTGGGTTGTCCGAGGCAAACGCCGCTGAGCTGCTTGTGTCGTGACATTCAGAGCAGTTCATGCTTAGGGCCGCGGCGATGAACCCCATTGTTCCCATGAACTGGTCAACGGTAAGTCCCCGGAGAACCTGGATATTTTTGAACACGTCGTCCGCCATAGGCGGCTTTTCCGCTGGAGCAGCCTGAGCCCTCGCCGACATAACAGAGAGCACAGATATAAGAACGATTTGCGCGGTAACGAAGACGTTCCGTCCCGTTGCACTAGGCATAGTTCCTCCCCATGGGCCCGTTCGCATACGAAGTGTGGCCCATCGTCGCGAGGCCACCGGCGAGCATTTTCCGTGTCTTCGGCTGAGTCTCGCTTCGGGCGCATATGCTACCACGGCTTAGAACACAGTGATGATGAAGCCGCAGCGACTTTCATGCCCTGCGAAGCTGCGCGCAAGCGGCAAACGTCGTCGGTTACCGAGGGGTCGCAACGGGATTGGTAACTGTCTTGTTGTATTCCTCAGTTTCGGTTGGTGAGCATATCATCTCTCTAACATCGAACTCATCTGATCGCAAATGAAGAGGAATTTGGTCCAGCGCCACCCACGGCTTTGTGTAGATCTGCGGGTCGTTGATTGTTACTGTGAGTTCCATGGTGTCACGGTCCAGACGGTGGAATCGCTCCTCCACCCGAAGGTCGCTGCTGTGCGGGCGGCCGCCATTATCCAGCCACGTTCTTTCATCCATCCCATTCGATTGCACAACGAACGTGTAATCGTCCTCCCATTTACCGACCGAATATCCGTACCACCGTGGCTCTGGGTCCTTGGGCAGTTCGCGTCCATCGGTCCAGATAGTCCGCCAAACTTGCTGAAATTCGTACAAAACCAAAACCTTTTTGGGCATTTGGATCATTTGTGTTGCCCTTAGCTCGAAAAGATCTGCTCGCGGCAAACCGGCAGGATCACAGCGGTCCACTGGATCGTTCACAAACGCGGCGGCGACTTCTGTCGTTCCCCATCCCGGTTTATTTGCCAGAAACTTCTCTCGCCCTGAAGCCGTGAAGGGTAACTCGTGCTCGGGCTTCCCGTCGGAGGGCATACTTTTGGCTCCAAATACCCCAATACCCGCCCCGCCTCCTACGTCCCAGGTACCGGTCAGGTCCCTGCGCGGCGCCGGGGACTTCTGCTTCTTCGCAGCCTCGTCTTGCGCCTGTGTCCAATTCGGTGAATCCGAATTCCATACAGAAGGAGCATTTTGTGCGCGAAGAATGGGTAAGAGCAACGATGCACTCAGTACGCCCATCGCCCCGGTTGCAAATATTAACCATCGTTGCATTTTCCAAGTCCTCCGAAGTTAGGTCGTACCTTTAATTTCGATTGCCAACTCAGCGCGTATTCCTGGTGGGGCGCTAGAGCCCCAAATCAATGAGGGACAGGTCACCGGCAGGCGCACCAGGCTTTAGGCAAGGTAACCTGCTTATCTCTAAGGTTTTTCTGCCGACTGCACGGGGTTTGGATCATTCGCTGAAAACACCTGGCCATTCGCGAGCACAACACTCCGGTCTCCTCTAAAGCGCCCGATTGGCGAACCGTTCCTTGCTTGCACCAAAGTCACGGTGACCTCATCTCCTGGTTTGAAACTATTCTTGGCCCAGCCCTTTCTGACCATATCAGGCGGATTAAGCGCCTCTATCACCCAATGCTGCACCATTCCCGCAGGGTCCTTCACGTCGACTTTCATAATGCAATGCGGATTCGCCCACAGCCAATCCGTAATGGTTCCTTTTACAGTAACTTCCTTCGCAGTTTCATATGCCGCGTTTCCATGATGCGCGAACAGCGGAGCCGAAGATATCGCCAGCAAACCAGCAGTCACGGCAACTCGCGCAAATCTTCTCATTTCCACAGGACGCTCCTCTAC
>JABDGM010000154.1:4044-5325 GCA_013286045.1 Planctomycetota bacterium
GAGTTGGTCACTACGAATCGGTATTTCTTTGAGGCTCCAGGCGAAAAAAATACAACTTTGAACGCCGTGACTCCGGCAACTCTTGCTTCTTTCTGATGTCGTCATACTTCCTCAAAAACGCTTGCCGAGCCACCGCAATCTGGCTCGGGTCGGTCAGCGGATACGCCCGCATCTGGAATAATCGATTCCCGATCTTCACTCGTATGTTAGGGTCTCGAACCACCATACGGTTCCAGAACCTGGCGTTTGGAAAATCGTCCCGATGGTCCGTCTGCCCTGGCGCAGGCGCGAAATATTCAGAGAACAAATACAACTGTGCGTCATCTCTCGCGATATCCGTGCGCACAACGTGGGGAAGGAGATACCACGTGCGAGTCTCAATCTGAATGTTTGGAATCGCATCCGTGAACGACCAGTCGGTGACGGGTGTAGTAACACGATCTCCGTTCAGCCAAAAGCCAAGCTCGCCACGGTATAGGCGCACCACATTGTTACGAAGGCTATTATAGTTAGCCGGAAGCGAGGGGGAAGAACGCGTGATTGCGAAGCTCAGAGCGAGTGCAAGGATCACGACGATCAAAAGCACCAGGCCGACGATTCTTGACGTCCTCATATGTTTGCCCTCACCAGGATTCTTGCATAATCAAGTCACGTCCGGCTTGCCCCATTCGGTGACCGCGTTGCATCTGGCGTCGTCATGTATTCATCTTTTGATCCAGTCGGCTTGACGTAGCACTGCATCTCCAAAATCGGAAGTGCCTGCTTCGCTGCCGCAGCGCCGATACAGCTCCTTTCCCCCGAACCTTGGTCGCTCATCACGCCAAAGCCTATCGGGTCTAAGGAGGCGATGTCGTTATGAAATCAATGATGCCTGCGAGTCTCAACTGGTCGATGCAACACTATCCAATCGGTTGATCCGACCATACTTCTCATAGAGAACCGATCTCTCCGCTTGTGCTCAATTCAGACCTAAACAGGGCAGCGTTCTGTTGGGTCGTCGCTCGCGAACAAATTTAGCCCTTTAGACTGCTGTAGGTAGACTTCGGGCTGGTGCTGCGACGACCCCACTGAGACCACCCCGTTTATCCGCCGGGGTTGTAGTTCACGACATCCCCACCGCCCACCTGAATGATCCCCGGCCCGATTTCGGCGCCATTCACAGCGATGACCAGGGGGAAGCTACCGCATGACACCACGACATGGTCTTCGTCACTAAGAGCTTCACCGGTTCCATTGCACTTGTATTGAGCCAAGTCAATCGTTCCCCTAACGTGAGGATTG
>JABDGM010000155.1:0-3070 GCA_013286045.1 Planctomycetota bacterium
TTGGCAATACTATCAACGTCAAATCGATTGCCGACCTGCCCTACACTAGCCGCGATGCGCTCAACTTTTCCTTGTTGACGGCGGGCGGTGTAACCACGTCGAACAGCGCAGGCACCAGTCAGACTTTCAACGGATTGCCCAACGCGTCGATGAACATCACGCTGGATGGCATGAACAATAACTCGCAGCGCTTCAAGAGCGGCGGCACCAGCTTCTACACATTCGCCCCTGAGCGTCTCGATGCGATCGAAGAGGTCACGGTCTCCACGTCGGGCATGAACGCGCGCAATAGAACCACCCGGTTAAAGTTCGCATTGGATGATGCGCTTTGCGTGGCGCTCACCTGCCCGAAGCTATTGGAGGTCACCGAAGCGTTCCCCAGAGCGAAGAACGGGTGATTGAAGAAGTTCAGCGCCTCCATGCGGAACCCGACGCGCAGTTTCTCGCGAATCCGAATCTCTTTGCTCAGGCTCATGTTGAGAATGAAGCTCGACGGGTTGCGAATGTACGCCAGTGCGCTGAATGCGCCAGGAGTCGATGCCGGAGCGAAGGAGCTCGGGTTGGGGATGCCGTTAGATTGCACAATCGACGAAACATTGCTCACCAGATTGCCCGCGACTACCTGGTTCTTATTCGGAATCGTGGTGAGATCCGATTGCAATTGGCTCAGCGTGAATCCGTTGCCGAAGACCACGCCGCTCTGCGCCAGATTATTGACCGTATCGCGTCCGCTGTTGAGAATGGCGGGTGACCCGGTGGCGATCTGCTCTACGCCGCCGATGATCCAGCCGCCGGCGATGCGGTCCAGGATGGCGTTGTTGATGTTGAGAGACTTTCCTTTGCCGACAGGCAACTCATAAGTCCAGAACGAGTTGAAAGCGATGCGGCGATCGAACGGCGTCGGGCCGTAGCTGAGCCGGGCGTTGCGCTGCGTGAACCATTGATAAGTCGCAGTCTGATCGCTCGCATTCAGTAAGTCGCCCATCGAGTGACTCCATACCAGATTGGCCGTCAACGTCAGCCCATGGCTGGTTTGTTTACGCGCTTCGATCTGCAGCGAGTTGTAATTGACGTTTCCGTCGTCGCTCTGGTAGCGCAAGCCTGTGACGTATGGGTTAGGCGTAAAAGAGTTGATCGGGTATGGCGTACTCGCTG
This sequence comes from Planctomycetota bacterium, assembly GCA_013286045.1. Lineage (GTDB taxonomy): Bacteria > Planctomycetota > Planctomycetia > Pirellulales > Lacipirellulaceae > JABDGM01. Next base: position 1,156 of record JABDGM010000155.1, read on the forward strand.
TGTAACCCTGGGAGGCGCAAGGCGCGAACTTACCACCCACCAATCGGCAGTAATAAGTCGGGCTGCTGGTGCTGGCGAGCGATCCGGCCAGCACGCCCGCCAACCCCTGCTGTAGATCGGTGATGAAAGTCGTGCTGCCGAAACCCGAAGCGGCTGAGAGCGCCGCGTTCGAACCGCTGGCCCCGAAGGCGGTTTCAAAGAACGGAAGCGCCGCCTGGCCAGGTAGGCCGCTATTGGCGAATGTATTGCCCTTGCCGTTGGCCTGATTGATTGTCAGGTTGTTCTGCGCCTGCACGAATTGCGGCAGGAATCCGTTCTCGAAGATATTCACTTCGTTGATGTTCTGGTAATGCCACATGTGCGTGGATTTATTCCCGAGATACCGCACTTCAATCACCGTGTGTCCGGGAACTTCGCGCTGAATCCCTAAGTTCCAGTTCGTCGTATAAGGAGTCACAAGCGTCGGATTCACGTAATAGATCGAGTTGCCGCCGGTGAAGGTGTAATTCGATTGGTTGATCGGATACCCGAAGGTAGCCGGCGCCACGCTCAACGGCGGCACGGGCGAGTTCAGGTTCACGCCGCCGATGGGGAAGCCGGGATTTCCGGCGGTGGCGGTGATTGATTGTCCGTTGCCTTGGTTACTCGAAATGACATTCGCGATCGCGTTCATACCCTCGTTGTAGTAAGTGATCGAAGCGCCGCCGCGGATGACCGTCTTGCCGTCGCCGAAGAACTTACCGAGCATTCCGGCTCCGCCGCGGGGATTCCAGGCGAAGCCCACGTTGGGCGCGGCGTTGACGAGATCGGAACCGTAAGGAGCGCCGACGGCGCTGAGCGTCGGATTCTGCACGCCGCCCAGCGAGCCGGGCTGGAATAGACCGGTGGAGGGTCCGAAGAAACTTCCGCCGGTGGGTTCGGCGTCGATGCCGTTTGTGTTCTTGATCGGCCCGTCGAATTCCCAGCGCAGGCCGTAGTTGAGCGTCAGGCTCGGCGTCACCCGGAAGTTGTCCTGGAAGTAGAGGCCGCCGGTGTTGAATGCGAACCGCTGGGTCACGGGAGCGAACTGGACGAATTGATGAGAATGCTCGTCGACGTTTACCGAGGCGGAAATTCCGGTGAGGCGCCCGGTCAAGAGCGCGTAGAGGGCGGTCGCATTCGTGAGGTCTCCGTTCCCCGTGTTGATCGATGGCAGAGCGCTCTGCAGGGCCGTGGCGACGGCGTCGCCCGACGCAATGCCAAGGTTGTAATTGGGAATGCCGGCGCTTCCATACGACGTTTCATAGAAACTGGTATGAAGGAATGTGCCTCCAATAGTTAAGGTGTGTTTCCCCTTAACCCAGTTCAGATCGTCGCGAACTTGATAGACCGGGTTATTGCGAATAAAGGGAAGTTCGTTGTCGACGATGGGCGAGAGCGCGGTCGCGGTCGCCGTTGCGTTGTTCACGGACTGGCCGGAGACATTGATCGTCATCGCGGGAAACACGATGTTACGGTTGCCGTAAATCGACCATTGTTGGGGATTCGATCCCTGATAGAAGTATTCGCCGTTACTCTGCACGCCGAACGTGACATTGTTCAATATATTGGGCGTGACCTGCCAGTTTAGGGCGCTCGTAGCGACATAGGTCGTGATCTTGTAGGCGCCTCCATAGTTGTACTGGGGCATCCCGGGATAGTTCGGTCCGCCCGCGATATTCTGATAACGCAGGTTCCAGGTTCCCGACCATGTGATTTTGGGCGTGATGTGATAATCCACGCGCGCGGTCGGGAAAAGGTAGAGCGTATTTTGCGGTTGAGTCCATTCCATTGTCTGGAAGTACGGTTGTCCCGTAATCGGCAGGAAGCCGCTCGCCTTTGACTGGCTCGAATTGATCGCGCCGAAAATGCTCGCGACCGTCGGGTCAATCGCGCT
>JABDGM010000155.1:3080-3395 GCA_013286045.1 Planctomycetota bacterium
CCTTGGGCGCCCGCCGTCTGCAAAAGGTTCACCGTCCGGGTTACTCCGTCGGTCCCGATATAGGTAAAGTTGCCCGTCTGGGCCCCCGGCGTCAGAATCGTGGTTGTATTCGTCACCGAGCTGGGTTGCGGCTGCGCTTCGAAATAGGCAAAGAAGAAGAGCTTCTGCTTCATACTTGGAATGAATGGCAGCAGCGGCCCCCCAACACTTCCGTATGGGTTATTTTGCCGGCTCTTCGAGATCGGCTGCCCGCGCAGGTTCTTGAAAAAGGAATTGGAGTTCAGGTCTTCGTTGGCGAGTTGCTCGCCCACCGTA
>JABDGM010000155.1:3405-5281 GCA_013286045.1 Planctomycetota bacterium
AGGAATTCGCGTTGAGATCTTCGTTGGAGAACTGCTCGAGGACGTGGAAGTGATACTTGTCCGTTCCGCGCTTGGTGGTGAAGCGGATATTCATGGCGCCCTGTGCGCCGGCGTCCGCCGTCAAACCTGTCGTGGAAACCGTCACTTCCTCGATCGCATCGATACGCTCGGGCGCAAAGGTATACATGCTCGTACCGCCGCTCTTGAAGCGCTGCGAGTTGTTATTCATGCCATCGAGCGATATGTTTAGCGAACCGTTGGGCAGTCCGTTGAAGGTGCTGTTCCGCCCGCTGGGGTCGTTGGCGCTGGTGTTTCCCGCCATCAACGTCGAAAACATCAGCACGTCGCGGCTGGCATAGGGCAGGCTCTGAATCTGCGTATTGGTAATCGTGACGCCGACCTCATTGGATGTGGTCTCGAGCTGAGCCGCTGCCGCCGTCACTTCCACAGTCTGCGTTGATGCGCCTACGGCAAGAGTCACCGGCACATCGGTTACGCGGCCCGTATCGACGACCACCGAATCCAGCACCGCAGTCTGGAAGCCGGACGCACTTACGGCAATCTTGTAAGTTGCCGCCTGTAAGTTGGGAAAAACGAACCCGCCATCCTGCGCCGTGGTTGTCGATTTCTCGATTCCGGTTCCGGTATCGGTTGCCTTCACCGTAGCATTCGGTACGGTTGCACCCGAGGCATCGCGGACAATTCCGTGAATTCCGGTGTTAGTTACTTGAGCGAAAGAGGCGACGGTAAGGAACAATACCGCGCCACTCAGAAGAGAACTCCGTAGTATACGGAGATGAGCGTAATGCTGCATCATTTTTTCCTCCCGAAGGCTTGAATCCCCTGAAAAAACCGCGCCAAGCGCTCAAAATGCCATGGGGGCGCGGTTAATTCGATTTAAATTACTGGAAGTATATGCCCCTCCAACAGACGGTGTCAAGCAAATTTAACCTTCTGTTATCCGCAGAATTTAAAGCATTTAATTCCATTTTTGGAATATCTTCCGCAGGCTTACTTAATCGCTTCACTTGCGGCTTGACACGGTCCGGTAGTTCTGGCACTCTGTATCTTCCGCGTACCGCGTGGGAATGCGGAAGCGATCTGGTTAATGGCAACCATCAAGGAAGTCGCCGAAAAGGCGGGCGTGTCCGCCGCCACCGTCTCTTACGTCCTCAACGATTCGCGGAAGGTGCGCCCGGAGACCGAACAGCGCGTGCTCTGGGCGGCCAAGGAACTCGGTTATTTCCCCAATACCGCCGCGCGCAGCCTCGCGGTGGGTCGCAGTTCCATCCTCGGCCTCATCGTGGCCGACATGTCCAACCCCTTCTACCCCGAAATCGCCAGGAACTTTCAGCTCGAAGCAGGCATGTACGGTCTCGAAGCGCTGGTGATGGATGGCAACAAAGATCCCCGGCGTACGCGTGAGCTGGTCGAGCGCTTGCTTGGCCTCCAGGTTCCCGGAATCGCCTTCCTCACCTCGCAGGTGGATATGCCGGTGAAGGAATTCGTGGAAAAAAGGGGGATCTGCGCGGCATACCTCGGCTTCGGATCCGCCGGACCGAAGAGCGCCAATATCTCGATTGAGCAACGGCAGGGCATCGGCGAAGCGGTGAGCCACCTGGCGGCCCTGGGACATCGAAAAATTGGCTTCATCGGCGGCCCGGCGGATGGCATTTTCGCGCGTTCGCGGCGCGTGGCGTTTCTTGAAGCCGCGGCAGACACCGGTCTCGAAACACGCGTCTTCGACTCCGATTTCACGGTGCAAGGCGGCTACTTCGGCTGCTCGCGCGTGCTCGGCGGCTTCGACGCCACCGCGATCATGGCCGCAAACGACCTCATGGCCATCGGCGCGCTGCATTACGCGTATGACCGCCAG
>JABDGM010000156.1 GCA_013286045.1 Planctomycetota bacterium
GCCTTCACGGCACGGAGTGCATTGGCCGCATGACTCGTGCGACATGAATCGGCAGCAGTTGTAAAGCACGTCGACCATCGACGTTTGATCGTCGACGACGACGACCGCCGCAGTCCCCAATCCCAAGCACCCGACTTTGCCCGGTCCTTCGAAATCCAGCTTTGTATCGAGTTCATCCGCAGACAGAAAACCCATGCTGATGCCGCCTGGCACGACAGCCTTTGCCTTGCGGCCTTTCCACACGCCGCCGGCGTGCACATCGATCAGCTCGCGGGTTGTAACACCCAGCGGCAGTTCCACACAGCACGGCTTGTTCACGTGCCCGCTGATGCAATACAACTTCGGCCCGTAGCTGCCAGGGTCGCGCGGATTGTTCGGATCCGCCGGCGTCCCCATCGATTTGAACCACTCAACGCCACGATCGACGATGTGCGTAACGCAACACAACGTTTCAACGTTGTTCACAATCGTCGGCTTGCGGAACAGACCCTCAATCGCAGGAAACGGCGGCTTAATACGCGGCCAAGCCCGCTTCCCTTCAAGACTTTCGATGAGGCCCGTTTCCTCGCCGCAAATGTATGCCCCTGCGCCGCGATGCAAGTACACGTGCAGCTTCTCGCCGCTGCCCATGACGTTGTCGCCCAGGAGGCCAGCCGCGTAGCATTCCTTGATCGCCGCATCGAGCACGCGGTAACTGTGGCCGTACTCGTAACGCAAGTAGATGTATGCCGTCTGCGCGCGAATCGCATGACAGCAGATCGCGATACCTTCGAGCAGCTGATGCGGATCCTTCTCCATCAGAATGCGATTGTTGAACGTACCAGGCTCGCTCTCATCCGCATTCACCGCGAGGTAAATCGGCCCAGGATGGTTCTTCGGCAAGAAGCTCCACTTCATGCCCGCCGAGAAACCAGCGCCGCCTCGGCCACGCAAACCCGAATTCTTCACGAGCGCCGTCAGATCGTCCGGCGCTATCTTCAGCGCTTTTTCGAGGGCCTTGTAACCGCCATCCGCGCGATAGCCGTCGAGCGCCGCGCTATTCGGCTTTTCAACACGCTTCAGAAGTACTGGTTCAAACGCTGCCATCGACGCCTATTTCTTGATTAATTCCAACACGGATTCTTCGGTCTGATTTCCAAAGCACTCGTCGTTCACGAGAATGCACGGCGCTTGTTCGCACGCACCGAGGCATTCGGCGAACTCAACCGTGGCTTTTCCGTCGGCGGTCTTTGCACCCGGTTTCACGTTGAGCTTTTCGCAAACACCCGCGAGCAGTTCCTCGCCGCCTCGCAGCGCGCAGGAAATACTGCGGCACACCCAAACGCGTCGATTACCGAGGGGGTTTTCGGAATCGTGGAAGAACCCATAGAACGACATCGTGTCGGCGATTTCCGAAGGATGGAGCTCGAGCAGCTCTGCGATCTCTTTCATCGACTCGGACGACACGCAGCGAAACGTCTCGTGCACAATGTGCAACGCCGGCAACGTCACCGCGCGCTTGTTCGGATACTTCGGGAACTCCGCCCGAATCCGATTTCGAATTTCTTCGTTTAATACTGCCATCTAAGCTCGTTTAACGATCTAACTCTGCCGCGATAATGTTGATGCTTCCCAAAATCGCCACCAAATCGCTCAGCTGATACCCGCGAATCATGTGCGGCAACATCGCGAAGTGGATGTACGAAGGCGGCCGCGTTCGCGCCCGGTACGCTCGCACATTCCCATCGCCAACGATATAGAAGCCAAGTTCACCGTTCGGCGATTCCGTCGCAGCGTAGATTTCCTCGCTCGGCACGTCGTACCCGCGATTCGGCATCAGCACTTCGAAGTGCTGAATCAAACCTTCGATGCTGCGATATACGGCTGGCTTGGCTGGTAACACCGCATCCGTATTCGCGTCGATGTTCACCGGTCCGCCCGGAATGTTCTCAATCGCTTGCTCTAGGATTTTGAGGCTCTCCCACATCTCGCGCATGCGGCACAAGAACCGAGCATAGCAATCGCCCGCTTCTGAGCAGATGACTTGGAAATCGAGATCAGGGTACGCTAAGTAAGGTTCATCTCTTCGCAGGTCTCGCACCACGCCGCTGGCCCGAGCGAGTGGCCCCGTGGCGCCCCAACTGATCGCATCCGCCTTCGTAAGAACGCCGATCCCTTTCGTGCGATCGATGAAGATGCGGTTGCGCGTGAGCAGCCCGTCGATCTCCCGGAGCGTCGCCGGCATTTCCTTCACGAACTTTCGCACGCGCTCGACCCACGCGTCGTTGACATCGAACAACACGCCGCCCACGCGGGTATAGCTCGCATGAAACCGCTGACCCGATGCGTACTCAACCAGGTCGTAGATATTTTCGCGCTGTTGAAACCCGTACAAAAACGCCGTGAACGCACCCAAATCGAGCGCCGCTGTGCCGACGTTCAGCAAATGATCGTGCAGCCGCATGAGCTCTGCGAGAATCGTCCGCAGATACTTGCACCGCGGCGTCAACTCGACGCCGATCAGCTTCTCGACCGCATGATGCCACGCAATCTCATTCGCAACCGGCGAAATGTAATTCATCCGGTCAACGATCGTCACATATTGATTGAAATCGAGATGCTCGCCCAGCTTCTCGAACCCGCTGTGCAAATAGCCGATATGCGGCACGCAATCGACCATCTTCTCGCCATCGAGCGTCAGGATGAGCCGCAGCGTTGTGTGCGTCGCCGGATGCTGAGGACCGAAATTGAGCGTCCACAAATACTCGCGCTCATTCGCTTCCGTCGGCAGTGTATCAGCTAACGTTAGTGGCATGGCCGTGACTTATTAACTCTCCGCCCGTGTAATCACCGGGAAATTGTGCCGCTCGCCGCGACCCTTTAGCGGGTAATCTTTCCGCAGCGGAAACGCCGTAAACTCCTCCGGCATCAAAATCCGCCGCAGGTCCGGGTGACCTTCGAACTTGATTCCGAACATGTCAAAAATCTCGCGCTCCAGCCAATCGGCCGAGTGCCACAGCGGAAACACGCTCGGCAGCTCCGGATCCGGCAGATTCAAATGCGTCTTGATAATGACGCGCTCGCCAGTCGTGGTGTTCAGCAGCACGTACATGACGCCGAACCGATCCGTCGCGCCGGGGTATTCGAGGTAATCGGCTGCCGTCATTTCGACGAGCATGTCGAAACCCCATTCGCGCCACAGCTGCTCCAGCACGAAATAGACTTTGTCGCTGGGCACGACGATCCGCCGATTATCGCGAAAGCTACTTTCCGTAATCTCGTTGCCGAAGCGTTCTTGAAGCGAATCTAGATCAAGCATTGTGAAGGCGGAAGGCGAAAGCGTTCAGTCCAAACGCGTCGCATTCTCGGTTTAGTTGAGCTTCCCAGCATTACCAAGTTGAATTTCAGGCGGAGTGTAAATGTCGAGGCCTGGCACACCAACCGCTTCTTGCGACCGTCGAACTTCGTCGAGATCGAACGGCGGCGGGCCATTTGACTTTGTCCGCCCAGCGAATTCGCGGCCTGTGAGTGTGCCTGTCCGCATGATCTTTTCTTGCATCTCAATGAGTGCCGCGAGCAATTGCTCCGGCCGCGGCGGGCACCCCGGCACATACATATCTACGGGAATAAACCGATCCACTCCCTGCACCACTGCATAAGTGTCGAACACGCCACCCGTGCACGCACACGCGCCCATCGAAATGCACCACTTCGGCTCTGGCATCTGCAGCCAAATCCGCTGCAACACGGGTAGCATCTTCATCACCACCCGACCGGCCACTATCAAGAGGTCACATTGCCGGGGGCTGAACCGCATCACCTCGGCACCGAATCGGGCCATATCATGGCGTGACGCCGCGGTGGCCATCAGCTCAATGCCGCAGCAGGCAGTGGCGAATGGCATCGGCCACAAGCTATTCGAGCGGGCCCAACTGGCAGCCGCATCTAGCTTGGTGAGGAACAAGTTTTCCGGCAGGCCTACCGCCATCGAAACACACCCTTCCGCCACGCATAAATGTAAGCGATCACGAGCGTCGCCATGAACGAGAGCATTACCACAAACACCGTGCCCCGTAGCTCTTGCGGCAAACCGTCGCTCGCATACGCCGCGACGGCCCAAGGATATAGGAAAAGCAGTTCGACGTCGAACACCAGGAACAAAATCGCCACGACGTAAAACTTCACGTCGAACGGCTGCCGGGCGTCCCCAATCGGGTCCATGCCCGATTCATACGGCATTTCCTTGACCGCCGACTTCTTATGCGGGCTGGCCACATACGCCAGGATCAGGTTCGTCACCACGAACCCGATCAGGATCACGATATAAACCAATAGCGGCGAGATCGTCACGAATTTTTCCTAAGTCCTTACCCAGTCGGCCGCAAGTCGCTCAACAGCTTGCCAAGCCTCAGGCCAAAATATAGTGATTTTGGGCCTTTTGAACAAGGCGACGACTTCTCCGCCCTTGAACTCCGATTCCAATCCCGCCGTACAGATTTCAGCGTTACTCCCGCTATAAGCCCACTAGTCGCGATTCTTTAGCTGATCTCGCACCGTACCCCGTTTCTGGCCGAAGAGTAAAATGGAAGGGTGCGCCACCTCCAACGCACCTCTTCCCAACAGCCGTGGTGCGAGCCGACGTCCAGCAACAGTCGCGCTCCCCGGCCCGGAAGCCCGCTCGATTCAAAAGGATTCGCGCCATGCGTTTCGACCTTCGCTCACTTCGCTACACCCTAGCGTTTTCTACCGCCTTCTCCGTCGCTTGCGGCTCGGCGGTAATCTCTAAAGCCCAGAGCAAGTCGGGCGACACCAAAGCCGGCGCGGATTCGAAAGCTGCCGACACCAAGTCCGATACACCGTCCGCGGATGCCGGCACGCAAATCAATCCGCAGGAGCAACTAGATAAAGGCGACGCCGCGCTAAAAGCCAGCGACTTCAAAGCCGCCTATTCGGCTTACAACGACTTGGCCGTTGCCGTCGAGCGGTCCGGTCAGGTCTCGCCCGAAGCAATCGCGGTCCTCGTCAAAGCTTACACAGGCCGCGGTAACGCAATGGTCGGCCTCAAACAATACGACGCAGCTGTTGAAGAATTCCAAAAAGTGCTGGGCAGCGACCCGACGAACGCGCAAGCGCTGATCGGCCGCGGCAAGGCCCGCCTCGAATTGAATCAAGCCGACACTGCACTCAAAGATTTCCAAGATGCGGCGAAGGCCGATCAGTCGAACGCCGAAGCCCAACTCGGCCTTGGCAAAACGCTCGTCACGCTGGGCCGTGCCGACGACGCAATCGCTCCG
>JABDGM010000157.1:0-127 GCA_013286045.1 Planctomycetota bacterium
GGCTCACTACTCGCTCTGGTCACCGGCGGCGCCGGTTTCATCGGCAGCCACATGGTCGATTTGCTGCGCGAGCGCGGCTATCGGGTTCGCGTCATAGATAATTTGGTCGGTGGCCGCGAAGCCAATC
>JABDGM010000157.1:137-5267 GCA_013286045.1 Planctomycetota bacterium
ACAGCGGAACCGGAATGGTCGATCTCGATACCCGCGATATCCGAAAAGTCGAGCCCGACGACCTGCTGTTTTCAGGCGTCTCATATATTTTTCATTTTGCAGGAATTGGCGACATCGTCCCCTCCATCGATCGTCCAACCGAATACATGGATGTGAATGTCATGGGAACCGTGCGCGTGCTTGAAGGCGCGCGGCACGCACGGGTTAAGAAATTCGTCTATGCCGCATCCTCCACTTGTTACGGATTGGCTGCTGTTCCAACTCGCGAAGATTACCCCATCGATCCGAAATATCCCTATGCGCTGAGCAAATATCAGGGTGAGTGCGCGGTGATGCATTGGCATCAGGTCTACCGCTTGTCCGGAAACTCGGTCCGCATTTTCAACGCCTACGGCACACGCTCCCGAACAACTGGCGCCTACGGCGCGGTGTTTGGCGTGTTTCTGCGTCAAAAGCTTGCCAGCAAGCCGTTTACGGTGGTGGGCGACGGCACACAACGCCGAGATTTTCTGTATGCCACTGACGTTGCGCGTGGATTTCTGGCCGCGGCCGAGACATCGATCGGTGGGCAATGCTTCAATCTTGGCGCCGGCAATCCGCAATCAGTCAATCGACTAGTCGAATTGCTTGGAGGCGACAAAATTCACATTCCGAAACGTCCCGGGGAGCCAGATTGCACGTGGGCGGATATTACAAAAATAAAAAATGAGCTCGGCTGGACTCCGCAAATCAGTTTCGAAGAGGGGGTCGCTAAAATCACAGCACAGATCGATCATTGGCGCGACGCACCGCTTTGGACGCCGGAAACAATCCAGCAAGCCACGTCAAGCTGGTTCCGCTATCTCGGAAGTTAGAGCTTGAGAGCTAAATGCCATTTTCTCGCGACCCCCAACCAGAATTCACTAAACCCGCACATCTTGGCGGAGGTGAAGGCGCGCCTCCTACCGCGCGCGACAAAATAAAATCACCTGATGACTTAGCAGGTATTCTGGCTGGCACCCGCAAGTTGGCTGGCAAAATCGTCATGGCGCACGGCGTATTCGACCTGCTGCATATGGGACATGTGCGCCACCTAGAGGAAGCCCGCAGCTTCGGAGCGATGCTTGTCGTATCGGTTACCGCAGACAAGTTCGTCAACAAAGGTCCCGGACGGCCGGTGTTCAACCAGATACTGCGGGCCGAGATGCTAGCTGCTCTTGCGTGCGTTGATTGGGTTATCGTCAGCGAGGCCCCGACCGCAGAGTCGGTCATCGAGATCCTCAAGCCTGATATCTACGTCAAAGGCGTTGAATATTCCGACGACCGAGCCGACGTCACAGGGAAAATCGTCTCTGAGCGCGAAACCGTCGAACGATTTGGCGGTGAAGTCATTTTCACGCATGACATTACGTTCAGCTCAAGTGAATTAATCAATCGCTACATCATTCAGTACGAACCACAGGTACGCGCTTTTCTTGATAGCGTGCGTGAGAACAAGGAACAAGACACGATCCTGAAGCTACTCGATAGCGTTAGCGAGATGCGCGTTCTGGTCGTCGGCGACACCATTATCGACGACTATAATTACGTTATGCCCATGGGCAAAGCACCGAAAGAAAATCTAGTAACCACTCTGCACCAATCGCGGGAGGTCTTTGCTGGCGGCGTCATTGCCACCGCAAATCACCTAGCTAGTCTTTGCCAAAAAGTCGAAGTCATTACATTTTTTGGCCAAGAGCCCGAACACGCAAAGCTCGTGCGCGGAAGCCTGCACCAAAATGTCAGACTGACAGCAATCGAACGCGAAAATATTCCCTTTACGGTCAAAACTCGTTTTATTGAACCAACTTATATGCGCAAGATGTTCGAAGTTTATCGGATGGACGATAGCCCTCCGAATACAGAGACTCAGAACAAACTTAATGCAATGATCATCGAGCGCGCGCCCGAATTTGACCTTGTCGTCGTAAACGATTTCGGTCACGGCATGATCATGCCGTCAACGATCGAAACACTGATAAAATCAGCGCGTTTCCTCGCGGTCAACGCGCAAACTAATGGTGGAAACTTCGGCTTCCATCTCATCACGCGTTATGCAAGAGCAGATTACGTCTGCACCGATCTGCTGGAGGCCCGCTTGTCGGTTGGGGACCGGTACAGTTCGGCCGACAAAATCGTCGAGGAGATGTTGGCGTCCGCTATAGACTGCCCAAAAATAATCGTCACACAGGGCAAACTCGGCTGTGTTGGTTATTCGCGCGGTGAACCGACAAGTTGGGTGCCAGCATTCGCGGATAAAGTTGTCGATACTGTTGGAGCCGGAGACGCATTCTTCGCGGTTACTTCTCCACTGGTGGCGGCGGGCGGCGCAATCCGCCATGTGGCGTTCCTGGGCTGCATTGCGGGCGCCATCAAGGTTGGCATCGTCGGTCATCGTCAGGCGGTGGACAAAGTGACGCTCAAAAAGGCCGTTATTGCTTTGTTAAAGTAGGTAGGACTTCACTAACTCGTCGCCCGCGCTCGCGATGTTTCTAGTGCTTATCACTGGCATTCTACTTTAGCCCACATACGGAGTTGTAATTCGCGATATTCCTCTTATTGCTGCGAACCGCCTCACGTTGCTATTTGCTGGGACAATATTATTCTTCAAGTTGAGGCACTGCTAAAACTATAAACTCCGAGTCCATATTGATGAACACCGCTGAACAATTTAATTCTGAATTGGAACCACTTGCCATAACCGCCAGACAGGATTGTCTTGCCGGTCTCCGGCGCTGGGATGTATTCGCGCGGCTGGGTTGGTTCGAAGTCAAGCGCCGCTACCGGCGAACAATCATCGGCCCTTTATGGGGCACGCTTAATCTCGCCGTCTTCATTCTGGCGCTCGGGTCCGTTGGTGGGGGGCTCTTAGGTAAAAATATGTCGGAATATCTGCCTTTTCTTGCAACCGGCATGATCATGTGGGTTTTTATTTCGACAATTATTAGTGAATCCTGTTCGCTCTTCGTCGCTAGCCAGAATCTCTTTCGACAGATGCAATTCAGCTATTCGACGCTTGCCTACGCATTGGTTTGGCGAAATTTTATTGTTTTCCTGCACAATATAGCCGTCTATTTTATCTTGATTATTTTATTGGCTCCACATCTCCTGACTCCTTGGACGTTACTGGCAATTCCGGGAATCATGCTCATTATTTTAAACGGAGTTTGGATTTCTCTTCTGCTTGGCATGATCTGTCTCCGCTTCCGTGACCTGCAGCAGTTAGTGGCCACCTTTATTCAGATCGGCATGTTTATTACGCCAGTATTTTGGCCTCCCGAGAGCCTGAACGGAATTCGCCGAATGATCTTCGTCGATCTAAACCCTCTCTATAGCCTAATGGAAGTTGTTCGATCTCCTCTTTTAGGCGTGCCGGCAACTGAAAGCCTATACATTGCGGCCGTCATCGTTACGGTAGTCGGCTGGACCATTACGTTTCTTTTCTTTGGACAATTCCGCAAGCGAATCGCGTATTGGGCATGAGTGCATTGTGACCGCGTTAATCCTCGATCACGTAAACGCCAGCCATTACTTTTAGTAAAGTAGACTTACCCGCACCGTTATGGCTTGATTTGAAAGACGGCGACCGTCTTGGGCTTGTCGGCCATAACGGTGCGGGTAAGTCTACTTTACTAAAAGTAATGGCTGGCGTTTACGAACCTGCAAGTGGGCGGGTCCTCACTCGAGGTCGCATAACTCCGCTTTTTGAAACGATGCCTGGTATTGATCTTGAAGATACCGGTTACGAAAACACGATTACTGCGGGAATGCTGTTTGGGATGACGCGAGAGGAAGTTGAACAGAAAATCCCCGAAATCGAAGAATTTAGTGAGTTGGGCGAATACTTCGCTTTACCGGTCCGGTCCTACTCAGCTGGAATGATCACTCGCCTCGGATTTGCGCTAGCCACAGCTATTGAACCTGGCATTCTGTTAATGGACGAAGGCATTGGTGCCGGCGACGCGCGCTTCGCAGAACGCGCAGCAAAAAGAATGGACGATTTTATTGGTCGAAGCCGAATCCTCGTTCTTGCGAGCCATTCCGAGGCGCTTATTCATTCAACCTGCAACAAAGCCGCATTGATGAAGGCGGGAAAAATTCTTGAAGTCGGCAGAGTGGACGATATTTTCAATAATTATCACAAACTCATGTCGACGAAGCTGTAGCAATATGAACGATTCTTTACATGATTAGCGTTGCATAGCGCTCGAGAAAACCGCGAGCGAGGCAACCCATTCCGAAGACACCATGCGATTCGTAAATCTGATCGACGCGCGAACGCAAATCCGATTCCTCAGGGCTGTCAGGTCCCTTCCCATTCAATCGAACCAGCATTTCTTCCACTGCGGCCCGGATCATTTCTGGTTTGTTGTCCTCAACGCAGACGCCTTCATGTCCGGCGAGGTATCGACGTGAGTGACAATATGAGAAGGGTTCGGCGAGAGTTTCGCTTAGGGTCAGGTACTGTCCGTTGGCAAGCTTTCTCAACATTTTCGGTATAAAGATAGCTGACGCATGCCAAGGCCGCTGCGCAGGCGGCCACCAATTTGTGAGCACCGAGGGCACACCATAGACCCCTGGGATCATGGCTGGTCCTGACGATGTTCCGAGCAAGAATCGGCATTGTGAAGCGATGAAGACGTCCATCCAATCGGCGCGTAGCTCGCTATGGCAATAGTCGATGACGTTCGGAAGCGCTGGCAGCCGGCTCATTCCTGGGTCTCCCATGCGAATAACCCAGCCGCCGCGACGCGTGATCTCAACAATCCCTGGCCAGTACGTAGCAATATCGGCGTTTAGAATTCCGTGGGCGCCCTCATTGCGTCCGTGCCATTTACCCTCGCGAACATGGAGCGCAACGAACCACGCGTCCTTTGGAACCCCTGCACCATTTAGTGCTGCCCATCCACGAGCGATTATATCGGGGGGTAGCGTCAACAACGGTCCCCTGCCTTCTTTTTGCCAGCGCCTGTAGGTCTTGCCAGCGATCTCCCAGAAATAGTCGGTTGTTCGATCCGGCAAGCACGGCGCTAAATAGTCGTAATGGAGAGCCTGCATAGTGGAAGCATCGAATGGCAATTCCACGGAATCTTTAACCAATCGAAGATGCGC
>JABDGM010000158.1 GCA_013286045.1 Planctomycetota bacterium
CTCAGATTCCCAACGTAGAGTGTGCCGCGGTTGGTCCAGTTCGAACCTACGCCGTCGACGAAGGCCGTTCCTGTGGAACCGGCGGCGCCAGCGATGTCGGCGTCAAAGTCATCTAAGTGGCCCCCGGTTGTAACGTTGAGAACGCCCGTCCCGAGCCCGCCGATCGTCAAAGGTGCCGTCGAGTCATTGCTTGCGTTGCTCCATGATGCATTGGCTCCGGCGACTGTCGCAGTTCCCGTTACCCCTGCGTTTTCTCCAATGACTGCATTGCCGAGAGCGCCGTTGACGTTTAATTGCGCGCCGGCCGCAACCTTGAGAACGCTGCCACTTCCATTGTTGCCAATGACCAGTTCATAGTCGGAGGTGGAGCCAGTCACGCTTGTGCTACCACCGTTGACGTTCAACGTGCCCGGTGAACCGCTACCGAGTCCAATGGTGGCGGTTGCTGCCGCGAGACTTTGCAACGTCGTGTTCAAGATCGACGGCGTGGCTGGTAGATCGCCGATCGTAATCGCGGGCACCGTGTAGAATGACGGGCCGAAAATAAACCCTGAAGAGGGCGCGAAAGTAACATTGTTGGCTGCGACAGCGACCGAGCCGGTCGCGTAGTTTTTTGCACCGAAGGCAATTGGTTGACCAGGGAACGTAACCGTGTACGTGACGCCGCTTCCGCGGTTGAAAACCAGATTGTCTGTGGCGCCGGGAATGCCGGAACCCCAATTTGCGCCGTCCGTGAAGTTGCCGCTGACGTTCGAAATCCAGGCGTCTGTGGCGGCCGAGGCAGTCGAGATGGCGGCGAATAGCAAGTTGAGAACGCAGATCGGACGAAAGGCACGAGTAGCGTTCATTTGTTCACCGTTGAAAATCAAGAGGAAGACAGATGCGGAGCTAAGAGAGTACCGAACGAATACGACTTGTTCGCCGACCGTGAGTTGAGCGGCGTCATTTTATCGCCGCGGTTGAACAATTGCCAAACAAAAGCTGCTGATGCTGCTGACAAGAGAGAATTCGCCCTAGCGGCCGCCGGAACACGCGAGAACGCTGGTCTTCTGATCGGTCGGCTCTTGGCGTGTCTCGCTGAAACCAAATCCTGACGGGTTGTTGAGACGTCTGACTTTTCGCGCCGGCCGCAACGCGGCTATAGAACAATGTCACGCCCCCCTTATGCAATTAGAACGAGGCTTGTAACTTCAAAGTGCGTCTTATGCAAGTAAGTAGGGAAATCAATCCAATCAAAATCACGCGCGGTTTCACGGTGTGCTTCTCGTCTTATTGAGTTCGACCTTTGTTCTCCCGTTTTTGTCCAATAAGGATGTCCGAGAAGGGTCATATCCGGATCGGCGAGTGGGTAAAAACAAATTCCCGGCGCGCTAGCTTGCCGCAGATCATTCGGGTTCCGACAGAGATTGACAATGAGCCGCCCCCAGCCTGCGACTGAAAGATGAGAAAACCCGACGGTGGTCTCCTGCGGGTGGTCGCTATCGCCATATCCACGTAAGATCGGGCCATTTCGCTGGTCGGTGAGAATTCGAATAGAGCGCTTCTCGATGCGACGCACGGAATCTGAACACTTACTCAATTCTGAGACTGTAATTTGGAACCCTGAGAGTTGCGGATACCGAGTACTTTCCAGGTCTGCCGATTCAAGTTGAAGATACCGAATGAGATCACTTCCAAGAGCACGGAGATCAGTCGCTTGTTCCTTAGAGCCGAAAGCGGTGAGCGCTTGGGCCGTCAGTTCTCGTAGTTCAGGGCGAGCCGGCCAGAGAGTAATCTGAAGCGCTGACGAAATGCCGAGACCGCCGACGTTAAAGGGAGGCCGTGTCATTCAATTCCTTTCCTTTCCAACACCAGCGCGTAACTCATGGTCGCATCGAGCATGTTGAAATAAACCCGACTATACGATAGCGGATATTGAAGCATATCCGCTGACGGCATAGGATTTGACGACGGGGGCCGCTTTGACCCCAGGCAGCTGCCGAGATTATTATGCAATAGGAGATCGGAGTGGCAGCCGCGAAGGACGATCCCTATCTTCTAAGCCGCTTCGTGCAGGCTCAAGAACACGATTATAATAAGGCGCTCCAAGAAATTAGACGTGGGCGGAAGTGTTCCCATTGGATGTGGTATATCTTTCCGCAGTTCGATGGGCTGGGCTTCAGCTCGACTTCGAAGTACTACGCCATCAAGAGCCGTGCGGAGGCGGAGCAGTACTTAGATCACCCCGTTCTTGGGCTGCGGCTCGTGGAATGTGCCGAAGCCGTGCTTGAACTAGAAAGCCGTTCAGCACTGGAGGTTTTCGGCTCAACCGACGAACTAAAGCTGTGGTCATGCGCAACCTTGTTCGCGTGCGTCTCTCCGGCAGGCTCAGTCTTCGACCGGCTGCTCGCCAAATGCTTCAAAGGAGAGCGCGACGATAAGACGGTCCATTTGTTGGGCGCCGCCTCATAGGAGCGATTCGGTCATATAAGTCACCCAGGGGCGCGATCACGGGGCAAGTCTATCTCACACATGTCACGCCCTCCTGAGTCATTTGAGCATGACATAAACAGCCAACTTCCGAATAGCGGTCCCTAATGGTCGCGATCGGACACTCAACGTATTGCAACTCGACGAATTGTGAATGGCGCAAAACCCTTTGCCGTGATCTTTCCCCAGCAAAAAACCCTGCGACACAGACGCCCCCATTTGACTCATGATCGACCGCAAAACTTGACATCGCCGCCGCAATTGAACGACAATGCGCCGCTGCAGGGTTCGCCTACTTAAGCCACTAATGTAGTCCAACCGGAGGGGGGATCTGATGAAGGTGACGCGGAGACGACTTCTTTCTTCGGCCGTCCGACTCGGCTGGCTTTGCGTTTCGTTTGCGGTCTGCACCCCTGGGGCCCTGGCGACCATCACTTACTCTGGCGATGTCCTCCCCGCGATTCCCCCGAGCGGCGCGCTTTCCGGCTCACTCGTCACCGTTGGCGCGGCCACGGATGGCGCCGTCCAAGTGAACGGCGGCTCCATTCTCACCAGCATGAGCGGCACCGTCGGTCGCGATGCAACCGCCCACGGCACTGCCACGGTTTCAGGCCCGGGCTCAGCCTGGAATGTTTTGCAGGACCTCACCGTCGGCCAGAACGGCACCGGCGATCTTACCGTAAGCGGCGGTGGCAAAGTGAGCTCGCTCGTCACTCTTGGCGGCGCCGGCTCCATCACCGTGAAAGGGAGCGGATCGTTTTTTTCCACAACGGATGACGGATCCAGCATGTCGTTGTGGCTGTCCATCGGTCAATTTCAAATTCTCGAAGGCGCCCACGCATCATCGAAAAGCACCGTCTGGCTGCGAAGTTATCTCGATGGCATGGGCCAAACGACCGTAGATGGCGCCGGAAGTCTGTGGCAAGCCGACTACATCTCCGTCATCGACCGTAGCAGCCTGTATGTGACCAACGGCGGCAAGCTGGAAGCCATGTCCCTCTCCGCCGGAACGAACGATACGTTCACCGGCCACGACAATGTCGATTCTCATACAATGATCGTCGTTGACGGCGCCGGTTCCCAACTGAACGCACCGCTAAGCCTGGGCGTGAACTCAATTTACACCCGCACGAATTACACGACCGACGCGATCGTACGCAATGGCGCCACGTTTAACGGCGGGCTGAGCATGGCCGACGACGACGCTGCGGTAGCGACCATGCTCATCGAAAACGCCGGAACGACTTGGAATTACACCACCGCTCAAATTGGTGACGATGGCAAGGCAACACTCACGATTCGCGACGGCGCAAAGGCCTACGGCGGGTGGATGACGATTGCCAGCGGCACGACCTCGAACGAATCGAAAGTTCTCGTCGATGGCGCGGGCACCGAATTGCATATCGGCTCAAACAGTGGAGCGCCGGGCACAGGCCTGACGCTCGGAGCATACACGAGCCCCGGCACCATGGAGATCACCGGCGGGGCGCTCGTTACCAGCGGAGCCACCGAAATTGGCTATGTAGGCAACCTCATGAACAGAGTAACGGTTCGGGGTGAGGGAACGAAATTCGAACACGGCTTTATGAGAATTGGCGATTATGGCAACGGTCTGCTCGAACTGTACGACGGCTCGGCCCACGGCAGTTACGTACAGCTCGGTGGTCAATATGGCGCGACCGGCCAGGTTCTCGTAAGCGGTTCCAAGGCCTCGTGGCAAGTAGATTCCGAAATCGACATCGGGTATTCAACCCACACCACGACATCGGTCCGCGTCAACCAAGGCGGCCACATCGCTACGCAGTGGTTGCTCGTCGGCTTCGGAAGCGACTCCACCTCTCTGCTGGATGTCGACGGCGCCGGTTCGTCAGTCGATGCCTCGACCAAGCTATTGATAGGCGATGCGAGTTCTGGCAAAGCCGATATGAACATTCGCAACGGCGCGCACGTCACCGCCGGCTCCTCAATAGTCGGTGACGGCGCCACGGGCACGGCCACGATTCAAGGTACAGACAGCAAATGGACGGTGATGACACAATTGAAAGTCGGCCGCGACGGCGCTCTCAGCTCCACCCCATTGGATATCGTGTCAGTGGTGGCGGGCGGCAAACTCGAAGTCGGCCAACTGCTCGATCTTCGTTCCAACGGCCGGCTAACCGTCGATCCGACAAGCCGCGCGGTCGTCGGAACCGAGACCGTACTGCCAGCCGCCGGCGTACTTTACGTCTCGGCCGACGGAACGCTCTACGGAAACGGACTGATACTGGGCAACGTCGAGAACTACGGTCTCGTCGAGCCCGGCGCGGCGCTAGGAACGCTTACGGTCACCGGAAGCTATGCGCAAAAAGCATCCGGCCAGCTCCACATCGAGCTCGGCGGCACCACCGCCACACTGTTTGACCACATCATGGTGACTGGCGTAACTTCGCTCGCAGGCCTGCTCGAAGTCAGCCTGGCCAATCAATACACGCCGAAACTCGGCGATGTTTTCAGAATTATCGACTCGACGCAAAACATCGCCGGCACATTCGCTCAATTCGATTTCCCGCCGCTCCCCTCCACACTCGGTTGGAGAGCCACTTTCGCCTCGCGATCTGTCTCGCTTGCGGTCGTCGCCGTGCCGGAGCACTCGACCCTATTTCTAGCCGGTACGTTGCTCGGCGTTATGTCAACGCGTCGAACTCGCGCGACGCAAGATTCGCTCAGGTCGAACCGTCGTTGGTCACGAAGCGCGTATCGCCAGGAACAGTTCCAAAAAGCTTCGTTTGATGGAGCGTTTCAGCGTAACGA
>JABDGM010000159.1:0-3760 GCA_013286045.1 Planctomycetota bacterium
CGAAGAGATTGAACGAGTGGCCGCCGAGGCGGATGCCACGATTCTTATTGCGCCGGAGCTGGATGGAATTCTCTGGAAGCTTGCACGGCGTGTGGTGGGCGTCGGAGGCAAGTTGTTATCGCCGGCGCCAGATTTTATTCGCATAGCATCCGATAAGCAGCGAACTTGTGAAACGCTACGCCAAGCCGGCGTTCCCGTGCCCGAGGGGCGCGTGCTCGAGTCGGATGAGCCGTTGCCCGCCGATTTTCCGTACCCTGCGGTGTTGAAGCCAGTTGATGGCGCGGGTTCGCAGGATACGTACTTCGTGCGATCTGCTCACGACGCGCCGCCGGCGTACGCGTGGCATCGCCGGTTGGAGCGATTCATTCCTGGCATGGCGGCGAGCGCCTCGATGCTGTGCGGACCGGTCGGCAACATTGGGCTCGCCGCTTGCAAGCAACGTATTTCGGAAGACGGCCGACTGCGGTACTTGGGTGGAGAATTGCCGTTGGCGGCCGGATTAGCCGAGCGAGCCGAGACGCTTGCGGCGAAATCGATTTCCGCATTGCCGGCGACGGTTGGATACGTGGGTATCGATCTCGTGCTGGGGCGAGAGCCGGACGGCAGCGAGGATTGCGTTATCGAAGTGAATCCGCGGTTGACGACATCGTACGTTGGACTGCGTGCGGCGGCGCGGTCGAATCTGGCGAAAGCGATGCTAGACGTCGCTCGAGGCGAACTGCCGTCGATTGAATATGGCGATCGGCCAATCGAGTTCGATTCAGCAGGTCATGTGAGTTACTTGCGATGAGCTGGCTTGGGCTCGATATTGGCGGCGCAAATCTTAAGGCCGCGGATACGCGCGGCTGGGCCCGCACCGTGCCGTTCGCGCTGTGGCGCAATCCGGATGGGTTAGCTCAAGCGCTTAGGGAACTTATCTCACAGGCGCCGGCGCATGAGCGGCTAGCGGTCACGATGACCGGCGAACTTTGCGATTGCTTCCGGTCGAAGGCTGAGGGCGTGGAGAAAATCTTGGCTGCGGTGCGTGAAGTAGCGAGGAAGCGGGATGTTGCCGTCTATTTGTGTAATGGGCAATTTGTAAGTGTTCCTGATGCGATTGAAGAGCCATTGCTGGCCGCGGCGAGCAATTGGCGGGCGATCGCTGAGTTGGCTTGTCGTTGTGTTGGTGAACGCGACGCCGTACTTGTCGATATCGGTTCGACAACGACCGATGTCATTCCGATCGAAAGCGGTCGCGTCGCGTCGCGGGGGTACACCGACACCGAGCGATTACTCTCGCGGGAATTGGTTTATAGCGGGGTGGGCCGCACGCCCGTGTGCGCATTGACGCAGTTGTTGCCGTTGCGAGACGCGATGTGCCCAGTCGCGGCAGAATTATTCTCGACCACGGCCGACGTTTATGTTTTGTTGGGCGATGTGTGCGAAGATCCCGCGGCCACATGGCCTGCCGACGGACGTCCGCTGACGGCAGATTTGTCGAAAGAGCGCCTTGCTCGCCAGGTATGCGCGGATGCGAATTCGTTGAGTCGGGACGAGTTGATCAAAATGGCCGCGTATGTTCGTGCTGCTCAGCAATCGCAATTGGGGGCAGCGTTTAAACACGTGGCTCGCAGTCTCGCGGGCGGTCGACCCTGCTTCGTGACGAGCGGCTCGGGTGAGTTTTTGGCGCAAGCTGTGGTAGCGAGCGAGTTTCAGGACTGCCCGGTCAACAGCCTAGCAGACGGCTACGGGCAGGCGGTAAGCCAGTGCGCGGCCGCATTCGCGGTAGCGGTGCTGGCAAAAGACGCGTGAGCGAGGCTCGAGCATTGGATGGAAGCCCACGAAAAACGCCCCAGTTAGCAGGTTCTGGCACCCCCAATTTTGTTGACCCAGCCCCGTTTTCTAGTACAATCCAACCTAGCGGAAAGTGTATTCCTATTTCGCGCTTTTTGCTTAGCCAAGGTTGGCGACAAGGGGCGGCAGTTAGTAGTTTTTGTGGAGTAAGTACTAATGATGTTGAAACTTCGGATGGTCTTCATCAGAGGGGCGCTCTGTGCGCTCGTCGCGTCGCTGGCTTCTATTTCGCACGCCGGCACGATTATCAAGCTCAATCTGGGCGGTGTCGGTCCAGATATCCAGATGGGTGCGAATGGCGTGCTCTCCACGGTCGATCAAACGCCTGGGCCGTCGCCGACCGGCGATCAGCTGACGAATATCGATTTCACCGACTTTCTAAATTTCATTCCGGATGTGAATTCAAACACCGCCTCGTTCAGCTTGAGCGGTTTGCAGGCCGATCCAACCGGAGCGCAATTGGCTTTTGGTTTGGTGATTCAAAGTTTTCACGGAGGAATCTTTAGTTTGTACGACCCGAGCGATAATTTGCTTTTGCGGGGACCGGTGATCACCGCCGCCTTGGCCGGTGTGACAGCGCCCCCAGGCACCGGCAGCCTATTTACGACGACCCTGGGGAACATAACAGCCGGGTCGCTGCAAGGCTTCATTAAGCCGGGAACCATTTCGATCTCTATGAATCTAGGCACGGTCAATGGCGGCAACGGATTTAGCGTCGTGCAAGGACCCGGCGGATTGGTGCTGCAGCCATTCCAGGCAGATGCTTCGGCACTGATCTCGGGTGAAGCGGTGCCTGAGCCAGCTTCGTTGGCTCTTGTACTTGCTGCAGCGATCGGTGGAGGCGTGAGTCGCCGTCGCGTCCGCTAGAAGCGATCCAGCGAATCAATCCAACGGGCCAACTCTTCGCGTTCGGCGTCGGAGAGTTGGCCCGTGGTCGTTGACGTCGTGATTGTCGTCACGTTGTATCCGGCATCGGCAACTTTCTTAAGCCCCTGCGTCATTGCTGCCGCCGCGTCCTTTTTGGACGAGAGAGCGGCAAATACGGCGAGCCGTTGGGCCGGATCATTCGGTGGGACCTTGGTTTGCCGAGGCAGCGGAGCGCCAACTGCCGCAATCCCCCGTACGAATTCCCGGCCGGCAAAGGCCAGCGGCCAGGCGATCGAGCCGGCGTTGCCTCGTCCGCCGATTACGACGCGATGCGGATCGATTTTGTATTGCGAGATGACGCGTTCCAAAAGGCGGTGAAGATACTCGGCATCGGCACGCTCCCAATGATCGGCATCCTTGGGGGTCGGCACGATGAGGACCAGTCCGGTTTGATCGCAACTTTTTTGCCATTCGCGGATCGTGTCCCCTGGTTTCGAGTCGCTTGGAGCCGCGAGCCAAAGCAGTGCGGCTAGAGATTCGCCCGGAGTGCGTGTGGCGGGGACGTAAATGCTGCAAGTGTGAGGAAACTCGGCTAGTTTCAGCTCAGTGGTTTCGCCGGCAGTCTTTGGCGGTTCAGAGGCTTCGGTTCCAGCGGATTCGAATGCAGGTGGCAGCTTGGCGGGTACGGTGGAAGGCAAACCGGCTGCGGAGAGGTCGAGGTCCATTGATTTATCATTGCGGACGAGCCGTACAGAAACTTTTCCGGCAGGAGCCACTCGTAAACAAAGACTTTCATGCGGCGTCGGCAAACTTTAGAAAGGTTTGCGCTCTACGACCTCGATCCGCAATCTACACTCCGAATTCCGCAATCTCAAAAGATCCCCAACTGATCGCGGGCATCTTCCGTCATGCGATCGGGAGTCCACGGCGGTTCCATGACGAGTTTCACATCCACTTCGGCAACCCCGTCCAGCCGCTTCACCGCATCATGCGATTGACTGAGCAACTGCGGTCCCGCCGGGCAAGCGGGGCTTGTCATCGTCATCTCGACAACTACATT
>JABDGM010000159.1:3770-5016 GCA_013286045.1 Planctomycetota bacterium
CTCAGGAAGTTCCTCGACTTTGATTTCGTAGATCAAACCCAGGTCGACAATATTGACGAATAATTCCGGATCAACAACGGCTTTGAGCGCTTCGCGTATCTTATCTTCAGCAATTGGCATTGGATCGCCCTTGAATAACTAATCTTTCTTGAGCCGCACGAAAACCTGGTCGCCCTCGACTTTAACCTCATGCGATCGCGTCGGCTTCGTCGCGGGCATCGTCACGGCCGCGCCGTTTCGAATATCGAACTTCGCACCATGCCGGGGGCAAGCGATCGTTTTGTGCTCCGCGTCGATCGGGCCTTCGCTAAGCGGGCCGCCATCGTGCGTGCAAACGTCATCCAAAGCGTAAAAATGCCCCACAGCATGAATAATCACCACCAACCGCTCGCCAACCTCGACCAACATCGAGCCGGGATCCGGTACTTCGCTGGTGGCCGCCACGCGCTCGAATTCCGTCATGTAGCCGCCCAACCAGCAAGCCACATGCCGCCAAAAGTGAGGACCAGCCCGGCGACAATGTACAAAACGGCGAATCGGGCACTCTTGCCGCTCGCCTTTTGCTCGTCCATGCGATTCGATACTACCACCCGCAGTCCGCCGGCAGCGCACCATAAACCGAACGCCGCCGACATCAATCCAACTGCGAGCAGCAGCTCACCTACGACTCTTAGCGCGTTCATAACTCGTCCAACTCCTTAATGTCGCTCACGCGCTGGCCGATGGCCTCGCCCAGAGCTTCGCGGACACTCTCGATAGTGATCCGGTCAAACACTTGTTGGAAGAATCCCGCCACGATCATTCGCACTGCTTCGCGACGCGTGTAACCGCGCGTCATCGCATAGAAAAGCTGTTGTTCGTCGACTCGCCCGCTTGTGCTGCCGTGCGTACAGCGCACGTCATCCGCCTCGATTTCGAGCCCTGGAATCGAATCGGCCCGTGCGTCGCGCGAGAGCATTAAATTGTCGTTGCGCTGATACGCATCGGTTCGCTGCGCAACCTTATCCACGCGAATCATGCCGCGCCACACCGTACGCGACTTGTCCTGAAGCGCCGTCTTGTACAGCAAGTCGCTCTTGCAATAGGGCGCTTGATGATGCTGATGCGTGCTGTACGAAAGATGCTGCCGTCCCTCTGTGAACATTACGCCGTTCACTTGCACTTCGGCGTCGGGACCCGTCATCGCCACATGCTGATTCACTTTCGCCAGCCGTCCGCCGAGCGCACCGATGGTCCACTGCAACCG
>JABDGM010000159.1:5026-5218 GCA_013286045.1 Planctomycetota bacterium
CCTTGCTCCACGATCAATTCGATCGATCCGCAATGCATGCCGCCGCCTTCGGCACTCGTACTCGCAGCTTCCGAAAGCAACGTCGCATCCGCGCCAGGTTCGAGGATCACTAGCGTCTTTCCGAGATCGACGCCGCCATCCGAAATTGCCGACAGCGAGTGCAACGGCTCATCCAACTTCACGTTCTTCGGC
>JABDGM010000160.1 GCA_013286045.1 Planctomycetota bacterium
TCAGCCGCCGACGGCGCCACCTCCGATTCAAGCGCCTCCTCCGGGACGGCCGCCCCGGCGCCGAATCTCGAAACGCCTGTCGTCCGCATCGAGACTTCTGCCGGACCGATCACGCTCAAACTCGACGGCGTCCAGGCTCCCGGCACGGTTCGGAACTTCTTGAACTACGTCAACGATAGATTTTACGACAATACGATCGTCCACTATGTCGACCCTGGCAAACTAATCCTCGCCGGCGGATACAGCGCCGACCGCACCCCCAAGCCCAGCCCTATTCCCATTCGCAACGAAGCCCACAACGGCCTGAAAAACGTTCGCGGTACGATCGCGATGACGCGCGATCCCGACCTGATTGACAGTGCCACCTCCCAATTCTTCATCAACCTCGCGGATGCCCCGCAACGCGATCACACCGGCGACGCTGCCGACAAATACGGCTATTGCGTCTTCGGTACGGTGACCGAAGGGATCGAAGTCGCCGACAAGATCTCCCAGTCGCCCACGGCAGATAAGGGCGGCGACCTGGCAAAAACCCCCGATCCGCCTGTCGTCATTAAGTCGATTCGCATCGTCGAATCCAAGAACTAAGGCCCATCGAGTCCAGGCATTCGATTTAATCCTCAAATCTCCATTCTTTCAGTTCACGTGCAATAATTAAGGTGATCCTGCCTGTAGGCCCCTTGCCGCAGTAAACGCACGTGTCAAACGGCTTTTCAAATCGACTTTCCGGACTCGTAAGCGGCGTCACCGGTTCGCGCATGCAGCAATGGGCGCGGCTAGTACCCCAAATCGCCGCCCTCGAAGAACCGCTGCAAGCGCAAGCCGATTTCGATCTCAAAAAAACCAGCCTCTCGCTCCGCTACCGCGCTCGTAGCGGCGAACCGCTCGATCGCCTGCTCGTCGAGGCCTTCGCACTCGTGCGTGAAGCCGGCCGCCGGCGCCTCAACATGCGGCACTTCGACGTCCAACTCCTCGGCGGCGCCGCCGTACATCACAACTCGATCGTCGAGATGCAAACGGGCGAAGGCAAAACGCTCACGGCCACGCTACCGCTTTACCTCGCCGCGCTCGAAGGCAAAGGTGCCCACCTCGCCACCGTCAACGATTACCTCGCCAAGCGCGACTCGGATTGGATGCGCCCTCTCTACGAAATCCTCGGCATGAAAGTCGGCTGCATCCAATCGCAGCAGCCACAGGGTGATCGCGCCAAACAATATGCCTGCGATATCACTTACGGCACCGCCAACGAAATGGGGTTCGACTTCCTTCGCGACCGGCTCCTCAAGCGCCGTATCAGCGAAGGCCAACGCGACCTGTTCGGCGCGATGCTAGGCAACGCCAGCAGCGGTCACGAAATGCCGGTGCAGGGCGATCTCAATTTCATGCTCGTCGACGAAGCCGATAGCATCCTCATCGACGAAGCCCGCACGCCCCTCATCATCAGCGCACTCCCCGGCGAGGACGAAAAGCTCGAAGCCGAAGCCTACCGCTGGGCCGCCCAACACGCTGGCGAATTCACCGAAGACGATCACTTCGAGTACGACCACAAAGAGAAAACCGTCGAGCTCACGCTCCCCGGCCGCCGCAAAGTCCGCGAAATAAAAAAGCATGAAGCCATGGATCGCATGCCCCTCTCGACGATCTACGAACATATCGAACGGGCAATCAAAGTCGCTCGCGAAATGATTCTCGATCGCCAATTCGTCGTTCGCGACGGTGAAATCGTCATCGTCGACGAATTCACGGGCCGCCTCGGCGAAGGCCGCAAGTGGCGGGCCGGCATCCACCAGGCCGTCGAAGCCAAGGAAGGCGTCGAAATCACATTTGCCACCAACCAGGCCGCGCGGATCACCGTTCAGGATTTCTTCCTCCGCTACAATCGCCTCGCCGGCATGACGGGCACCGCCTCCACCAGCGCCGGCGAGCTCTACAAAATCTACGGTACTCGCGTCCGTCCCGTTCCCACGAACAAACCACCCATCCGCGTAAAACTCCCGACACTCGTCTTCGCTACCGCCGAGGACAAATGGCGCGCGATCATCGAAGACCTAATCGAACAGCACGCCCTCGGCCGCCCAATCTTAATCGGCACACGCTCGATCGATAAAAGCGAACTCCTCTCGCAATTGATGGCCGCCCACAATATCGAACACTCTATCCTGAACGCCCGGCACGTCGCTCAAGAAGCCGATATCGTCTCCGCCGCCGGTCAACCCAACAAAGTCACCGTCGCCACGAATATGGCGGGCCGCGGTACCGACATCCGCCTCGGCGAAGGTGTCAAAGAACTCGGCGGCTTGCACGTCATCTGCTCCGAGCTGCACGAAGCCCAGCGCATCGACCGCCAGCTCATCGGCCGCTGCGGCCGCCAAGGCGATCCCGGCACCTACCGCCAGTTCCTCGCGCTCGACGACGAAATCCTCGAGACCGCCTTCGGCCCAAAGAAAGCTGAAAAGTTCAAACAGCGCGGCATCGCCCTCGCCGGCAGCGGACCCATCTCCGGCTTCGAGTCCCTATTCTACAAAGCCCAACGCAAAGTCGAACGCCGTCACTTCCGCGATCGTAAGGTCCTGCTCTATCACGAAAAAGAACGCCAAAAAATGCAGCGCCAAATGAGCCAGGACCCATATCTCGACACCGCTGGCTAACAGCGGTTGCAACCATTTTGCGCAGGCGTTTATCGCTCGTAGATCACCTTGAATGTCACGGTTAGACTGACATTCATGCACGCCAAATTCCCCCTCGCAGCCCTCGCGCTGCTCGCCGCGCTTGCGCGTCCGGCCTTCGCCGATTCAAACCCCACGCAATACGACGTCGGCCTCGCGCGCGTCGACGTCACCCCCGAAACTCCCATCCGCCTCTCTGGCTTCGCGAGCCGCCTCACCGAATCCACCGGCGTCCGCGAGCGCATCTTCGCCCGCGCGATGGCAGTTAAATCCGCCGATGATAAAGAGCCAGTCGTCGTCATCGCGGTCGACAGCCTCTGTATCCCCGCCGCCATCCGCGATGAAGTCGCCCACCGCCTCAAATCGAAAAAGAACATCCGTAACGAGCGCATTGCCATCTGCTCCACGCACTGCCACACCGCACCGATGGTCTCGAATGCGCTCCCGACGCTCTTCGGCCAACCCGTGCCTCCCGATCAGCAGGTACGAATCGACAAATACACTAAGCAACTCATCGACAAAATCGAACAAGCCGCCAACATCGCGCTTGGTGACATGAAGCCTGCACGCCTCGCCTATGGCATCGGCAACGTCGGTTTCTCAATCAACCGCCGCACCAAAGGCGGTCCCGTCGATCACGACCTCCCGTTCATGTCGATCATCGATCTCGACGGCAAAGTTCGCGGCATCTGGGTCAACTACGCTTGTCACTGCGTGGTCCTCTCCGATTTCCAAGTTAGCGGCGACTGGGCCGGCTACGCTGCCAAAGAACTCGAACACCAATACCCCAACTCCTTCGCCCTCGTCTCAATGGGCTGCGGCGCCGACTCCAACCCACAATCCGGTGTCAAATTCGACAAGGCCGAAATCGCCCAAGGTTACGGACACGAAGTAGCGAGCGAAGTCGAACACGTCCTCGAATCCGCAACGAAGCCGATCACCGGCCCCATCATTTGCGAACTGCAAACGATCGATCTCCCACTCCAACAAATCCCTACGCACGAAGCTTGGGCCAAACGTGCCGAAGCCACCACCGCCGACGGCTACTTTGCCAAGGTCGAACTCGCCAAACTAGATGCCGGCGAAAAACTGCCCGAATCCGTCGCTTACCCAATCCAAACCTGGAAGTTCGGCAACTCCCTCGCGACGGTCTTCCTTTCCGGTGAGGTCGTCGTCGACTACGCCCTCCGCCTGAAAAAAGATTTCGACGCCTCACGCCTCTGGCTCAACGCCTACTCGAACGACGACCCCGCCTACATCCCTTCCAAGCGCGTCCTGAAAGAAGGCGGCTACGAAGGCGGCGGCGCGATGATCTACTACTGCCTCCCCGCACCGTTCGCCCCAGGCCTCGAAGACAAAATCATCAACACCGCAAGCGCCCAGCTCGGCGACGACTTCCGCGCCAAACCCATCGAAAACCGCACCCAAGGCAGCCTCCCGAAAACCCCTGCCGAATCGCTCGCCACCATCCGCGTTCACGATGGCCTCCGCGTCGAGCTCGTTGCCGCAGAGCCGCACATCCAGAGCCCGGTCGCCATCGACTTCGGCCCTGACGGCAAGCTCTGGGTCGCCGAAATGCGCGATTACGGCTGCAAAGACGGCGAAACCTGCCCGCCCACCGGCCGCGTGTCCGTCCTCGAAGACCGCGACGGCGACGGCTACTACGAAACCTCGACCGTCTTTCTCGACAAAATCGCCGAGCCAATGGGCGTCAAAGCGTGGCGCAACGGCATCCTAATCTCTGCCGCCCCTGACATCATCTACGCCGAAGACACCGACGGCGATGGCCACGCCGACCGCGTCGAAAAGTGGTTCACCGGCTTCAGTACTGAAAACCCGCAAGCCCGCCTCAACATGCTATCCGTCGGCCTCGACGGCTGGCTCCAAGCCGGCTGCATGTTCACCGGCACCATCAAAAACCGCGAAGGCAAAGAGTTCGCCATCGGCAACCGCGATTTTCGCATCAAGCCCGATGAAGGCCTCCTCGACGCTGAAAACGGCACCACGGAAAACACGCGCACTCGCGACGACTGGGGCAACTGGTTCGGCTGCGAGAACAGCGTCGTCGGCTTCAACTACCCGCTGCCCGACCGCTATCTCCGCCGCAATGCGCACCTCGTCCCGCCGCGAGTCAGCGTCCCACTTCCCACACCTGCAGCGGCCCAACTTTACCCGCGCGGCAAGCTCGTCCTCTTCGAGCTCTCCGGCCCCGCCGGCCGCGCCACTTCATCCTGCGGCATCACGATCTACCGCGACGAGCTCCTCGGCCCCCAATACACCGGGAATACCTTCACCTGCGAACCCGTCAATCAAATCGTCCATCGTATGGTTTTGAAGCCGAAAGGCGCCACCTTCATCGGCGAACGCGCCGACGACGAACCCGACTCCGAGTTCCTGGCGTCGACGGACAACTGGTTTCGCCCCGTACAAGCCCGGACCGGTCCTGACGGCGCGC
>JABDGM010000161.1 GCA_013286045.1 Planctomycetota bacterium
GGGCGACGGAGTTGAAATCGAAGGCGAGTTCACCGGCCTGCAACCCGGCCAGCACGGCTTCCACATTCACGAGTTCGGCGATTGCTCGATGGCTGACGGCAAGTGCGCCGGCTCCCACTTCAACCCCAACGGCGGCAAGCACAGCAGCCCCGAAGACCCGGGCCGCCACGCAGGCGACTTGGGCAACCTGAAGGCCGACTCGACCGGCAAGGCTTCGTTCAAGATGACGGATTCGATGCTCTCGCTCAGCGGCGAGAATTCGGTCATCGGCCGCTCGGTCATCGTGCACGCTAAGGCCGACGACATGAAAACGCAACCTTCCGGCGACTCCGGCGACAAAATCGGCTGCGGTGTAATCGGCATCGCCGATCCGAAGATGCACGCTGGCCACTAAGTCGCGTTTAGCACAGCGCAAAAAAAAAGACGGATGCCGCACTCAGCGGCATCCGTCTCTTGTTTATTGCGATCTCAATCGACGCGCTAGTTACTCGAGTCGCCACTCTTCGATTCGGAGTTGTCATTTCGACCGCGTCGGCCACGTCCGCGCTCGCCATCGCGACCGCCACCAGGCCCACCAGGTCCGCCGAATCCGCGCAACTGAGACTTGTCGACTTCGACCTTATCGCCTTTCAACGATTCGAGCTGAGCCTGCTGATCGCTGGTGAGCGCCGCCAGGATCTTCTTGCTGACGTCGTCTTGAATTTCCTGTATTTTCTTCTGGCGATCTTCTCGCGAACCGTTTTCGTCTCGCAGTTTTTCGCCTTCGCTCCGAGCGTCTAGGCGAACTTGTCGCAGCGCCTTTTTCTGATCGTCGGTAATGTTCAGTTCTTTCGCGACGGCCGGATCGGCGACCGCGGTCGGACCATTCAATTGGATGAGAATCCCGACGAGTCGCTTCTGTTGTTCCGGCTCGAGCGATTCCTCGATCTTTTTCGAAGTGTCGTTCGAGAGTTCAACCATCTTGTCCATGTCCGGCGGCCCGCCTTGGAATAGCTCCCGACCGGCCTTGCGCGAGTCGTCGTTGATCTTCTCAATCTTTGTTTTTTGATCGTCGGTGAGCTTTAGTGCATCCTGCACTTCCTTCGCTCCGATAGCCCGCCCGGCCGTAATCGGGCCCATCATGCCGCCCATGAAGCCACCGCCGCCGCGACCGCGTCGGCCTTCCCCCTGCCCTTGCCCCTGGGCCATCGCGCTCTGAGAAACCATCGCGACAACCGCCAAACCAGCAACCAGCATCAAACCTTTACGTGAAAATCGCATCGCTCTCACCTTTCATTGTCGAAACCTCAAGCCCCGGGCCAAGACAATCGCCTGTCCCTCCAGGATTTAAAACCCAAGGAGAGCCAGAAGTTTCGGCCAAAAAACGGCCCGATTCGCCCCACGCCGCGAATTGTAACGGTAATGCGGCCAGGCGGGGAGATAGCAACCGCGTGCGGCCGCCGTGTTGACGTTGAATGCGACTAATTCATGCTCGCCGGATCGCGGAACCGGTAGCCAATGCCGCGCACCGTTTCCACCAGCACCGCATGCGGACCCATTTTTTTACGCAGCGAGCGAATGTGTACGTCGATCGTCCGCTCGAGCACCAGCGAATCGCCGCCTAGCGCCGCATCGATCAACTCGGACCGAGAAAACACTCGCCCGGGCTGGCGTACGAGCGCCTCCAAAAGACCGAACTCGCTGGGCGTTAAATCCAGCGGCTGCTCCTCGATCGTCACCCGATGCCGCTCGCGGTCGACCAAAACGCCTTGGCTTACGACCACATCGTCATCGCTCGCGTGCCCTTCGCGGCGGCGCAAGAGCGCGCGAATTCGCTCGAGCAGCACTTTCACGCTAAACGGCTTAGCAACGTAGTCATCCGTGCCGACCGAGAACCCGACCACTTCGTCGGTCTCTTCAGTTTTCGCAGTGAGCATCAGCACCAGCATGTTGCGGGTGACGGGATCGGCACGCAGCCGCCGGCAAACTTCCAGCCCATCGACCAACGGCAGCATCAAGTCGAGCAACACGAGGTCGGGCCCCTTCACCCGCGCTTGCCGCAAGCCTTCCTGGCCGTCGTTCGCAACGAGCGTCTCGTAACCGTCGCGGCGCAGGTTGTAGTCCAACACCTCGGCCAGCGACCGGTCGTCTTCGACAATAAGAATCTGCCCTTTGGTCATCAGCATTCTGTTGAGTCTTTGTGTTACTGCACGCTAGGGTGCAAGTTGTCGAAGTGATGCCGGGCGATTTCGCCCTCCACCAGATAAATTACATCTTCCGCAATGTTCGTCGCACAATCGCCAATCCGCTCCACATGCCGGCAAACCGAGAAGAAGTGCAACGCCGGCTCGATGAGATCCGGCCGCGAACGCATAATCTCGAGCAGGTCATCGATCACGCGGCGATTGTATTCATCCACTTCATCATCGCCCCGGCACACCTCGCGGGCCGCGTCCACGTTTTGGTCGACGAACGCATCGAGCGCCTCGTGCACCATATCCGACGCCCGGTCGAACATCCGCTCCAGCTTCGCCGGACTTTCGAACTGCGGATACTCGGTGAGCGCGATCGTGCGCTCCGCAATATTCACCGCCAGATCGGCGATCCGCTCAAGCTCGGTGTTGATCTTCAGCACGGTCGCCGTGCGCCGCAAATCAACCGCCACCGGCTGATGCAGCGCCAAGATCTTGAGGCACTCCTCTTCGATCTTCACCTCGCGAGCATTGATTTCAATTTCGTTGGCGGCCACTTCCGAAGCCAAATCGGCGCGGCGCTCCAGCAGCGCCTGGCACGCCTTGGCGATCATCTCTTCCACCCGCGACGACTGGTCGAGA
This sequence comes from Planctomycetota bacterium, assembly GCA_013286045.1. Classification (GTDB taxonomy): domain Bacteria; phylum Planctomycetota; class Planctomycetia; order Pirellulales; family Lacipirellulaceae; genus JABDGM01. The sequence continues at coordinate 2,814 of JABDGM010000161.1, forward strand.
ATCTCGCGCTCCAACGACTCTAAATCTCGTTCTAAATGTTTTGACATAGGAAATTGAAAAGAATCTCAATCAGCCGAACCGTCCCGTAATGTAATCTTCAGTCTGCTTACGAGTCGGGTTCGTGAACAGCTCGTTCGTGGAACCCGCCTCGATCAGCTCGCCTTGGTAGAAGAACGCCGTCCGGTCCGATACCCGGGCCGCCTGTTGCATATTGTGAGTCACGATCACGATCGTGTAGCGATCGCGAAGCTCGAAGATCAGATCCTCGATCCGGGAAGTCGACGCCGGATCGAGCGCCGAGGCCGGCTCGTCCATCAGCAGCACTTCCGGATTCGTGGCCAGCGCGCGGGCGATGCACAGCCGCTGCTGCTGACCGCCCGAGAGCTGCAGCGCCGAATCATCCAGCCGGTCCTTCACTTCTTCCCACAGCGCGGCCCGCGCGAGCGATTTCTCCACAATTTCGTACAACACCGATTTATGTCGCGTGCCAGCCACCCGCGGGCCGTAAGCCACGTTTTCGAATATCGATTTCGGAAATGGGTTCGACTTCTGAAACACCATGCCGACGCGTTTGCGCAGCTCCACAACGTCGACCTTCGGCCCAAGAATATCTTCACCGTCGAGCAGCACGTCGCCTTCCACGCGCGTGCCATCAATGAGATCGTTCATCCGGTTGAGGCACCGCAAGAACGTGCTCTTACCGCAACCCGAGGGGCCGATGAATGCCGTCACGCAATTCTGCGGAATAAGCAGCGACACATCGGCCAGCGCCTGCTTAGCCCCGTAATAAAAATTCAGATGCGAAACCGAGATCTTCGGCGTGCGACGCGCCAAATCGGCGTCGGTTCGCGCGGGGCGTTCTCGTGGAATGGGTGGCCGCAGTGCCATGGTTGGTCGCTTGACTGGAGTCTCTTGCATAATCGTATGTTCTCGATTTCAGCCGGCCCTACATGCCCGCCGGCCGATGTCGCTGCAAACGGTACACCGTAAGCCGCAATGACAAATTCAATACAAACACCAGCGCTATCAAGATTAATAACCCGGCCCACGCCAGATTTTGCTCGTCGTGGTACGGACCTGTAGCATACACGAACACCTGTACCGTCAGCGATGGGAACGGATGCGAAGGATCGAGCGTCAACAATCGCGAGCCGAGCGCTGTGAACAACAACGGCGCCGTTTCCCCGGCCACACGCGCTACCGCCAACATGATGCCCGTGATGATGCTCCCGCTCGCCGCCGGCAGAACAACTTGCAAAATCGTGCGGGCCTTCGTTGCGCCGAGCGCAATCGACGCATCGCGATAACTATTCGGCACGAGTCGAAGCATTTCCTCCGTCGTGCGGGCGACGATCGGAATCATGATAAACGCCAATGCACACGCGCCCGCGAAACCGTTAAAACCTCCCATCGGTACCACGACCAGCTCGTAGCCGAGGATGCCAACTACGATCGACGGCACCCCGGTCAGCACATCCGCAATAAACCGCAATGGCGCGCTCATCCAAGAACGTGCCGAGTACTCCGACAAATAAATGCCGGCCAACATGCCGAGCGGAATGCCCACGATACTCGCCAGCCCGATCAAAATGCACGTTCCGACAAGCGCATTCATCAAGCCGCCCGGCGCGCCTTCGATCCCCGGTGGAATCGGCACCTGCGTGAAGATATCCCAACTCAGGTAGCGAAAACCCTTCGTGATCAGGTAAGCACTGATGCTTGCCAGGATCCCCAAAATGACGAGCGTGAACACAACGCACAGCGTCTTCATGAACGCAGACTGCAACGTCACGTACCGCCGATAAAGCGGGCGTTCAGCTTGCATCACGCTGGTTGAAGATTCGTTCGTCATACCTATGCCTATGCACGCCTAATGCGCCGCCGCCGTCCGCGCGCTGCCCCCCACGACCAGCCATCTGGCCGTAATGTTGAAGAACAACGACATCAACAACAAAATCAATGCCACTTCCGTCAACGCCGCGCGATGCAATTCGCCAGTCGCTTCGGCAAACTCGTTGGCCAGCAGACTCGACATCGTCTGCGCCGGCGCGAACAGCGAGCCATTGATCCGGTTCGCATTGCCGATCACCATCGTGATCGCCATTGTCTCGCCGGCCGCCCGCGCGAGCCCGAGCATCGCCGCGCCGAACAATGCCGAGCGCGAATAAAGCAGCATCTCCCAGGAGCTCTGCCACCACGTCGCACCCAGCGCCAGCGTGCCTTCAATCTGTGCTCGCGGAACCTGTCGCAACACATCGCGACTGATCGCCGTGATGATCGG
>JABDGM010000162.1:0-4107 GCA_013286045.1 Planctomycetota bacterium
CGCCAACTGCAAGGCGATCGCGTTTTCCTGTGTCTTGGTTCGCGTGCTGCCATCCCGCCCATACCCGGCTTGGCAGATGCGAAACCAATGACTCACGTGGAAGCGCTCAACCTCGAACGTTTACCCGAGCATCTTGTCGTCCTTGGCGGCGGATACGTCGGCTTAGAATTCGCACAAGCCATGCGGCGCTTCGGGAGTGAGGTGACCGTTATCCAGCGGGGCAAGCAACTCCTCGACCGCGAAGACTCCGATCTCGCCGCCGCGCTAACTGAAATCCTGCGCGAAGAAGGCATCAATATCTTCGTCCAGGCCGAGGTCACCGGCGTGAGCGGCGTCTCAGGCGAAGGCGTGCGCCTCCAAGTGCGCGTCGCCGACACCGAACAATCCATCGAGGCGTCCGATATCCTCGTCGCCGCCGGACGCACACCAAACACCGATCGAATCGATGTCGCCCAGGGCGGTGTCGAGTTAGACCCGCGCGGGTTTATTCGCGTCAACGACCGGCTGCAAACAACCGCGCCCGAAACGTGGGCCATGGGCGATTGCGCCGGCAGCCCGCAATTCACCCACGTCGGCTACGACGATTTTCGCGTCGTCCTCAGCGATCTCGACAGCGGGGACCGATCGACTCGCGACCGCCTGATTCCGTACGTCTTATTCACGGATCCCGAGCTCGCCCACGTCGGGCTAAGTGAATCGGAAGCCAAACAAAAAGGCGTTTCCTACCGCCTTGCGAAAATCCCCATGGCCTCCGTCCTCCGAACGCGCACGATCTCCGACACGCGCGGCTTCGCCAAAGCCCTGATCGCTCCCGACGATCGCATTCTCGGCTTCTCCGCCCTCGGGGCCGAAGCCAGCGAAATGCTGGCCGCCGTCCAAACCGCAATGCTCGCCGGCATGCCCTACACCAAACTTAAAGGCGCGATCTTCACTCATCCCACCGCCGCAGAGGGCGTGGTCGTCCTCTTTTCTAGCCCGCTCGCCGCCGGAAGCTGATCGGCATTCGCCCGAAAAAAACAATTTTTGGGGAGGGCTAAGCCCACGCGGAGCCCTCGGTCAATTACCATAGACGCGGCAGAGCCTTCCCTTAACTGCTCGCAAGAATCTCTCGCCAATCCTGCCAGACACCGTTGAGTACATCGCATCCATGAAGTTCGAAGAACAGATTCTCTATCACCAGCTCCACCCAGCCAAACTGGCGGCCGATATCGGCGGGGCGATCGCGTCGACCTACCTGATCTGGCAGCACCACTTTTGGTGGGCCATGCTGTGCGCTTTCGTGCCCGCGTTGCTCGGCTCGGGTTTGGTCCTGCGCTTCGCGAAACTCGATCCGTACAAGAACTCGCGAATAGGCCGCTACATCGCCCGCTTCATGAACCATTGGATCGAAGCGTGGCGATTCGCCGGCCAGATCATCATGTGGATCGCCGCGTGGTATCACTCGGGTTGGGCCATTTTCGGCGGCGCGCTGGTCGTCATCGCCGCTTGGAGCTTCGGCCTCTGCGTTCCCAATGCAACGCGTCTCATAGGTCCGGCTGTGCCAGAGACCGCCTCTCGCCGGTCAAGCTAAGCCCGACAGCAAGGCGTGCCGGACGCGACGCTCATCGTCCGCGCGCTCCTCGTTCCCAAAGCGGCTGCATCTATGCTTATAATGCTGCGCCTGGGAGCAAAAGAATCCACCTCGGTTGGCAGCACGATGACTATTTTCTCGCGCGCGGCAGCGACCATCACCTTTCTGCTCGGCGTCTGTTTGGTACCGTCGGCATCCGCAGAAGAATCAAAGGCGACAGCCTCCCAACCGTCGTCGCGCCCGAACATCATCATCTTCCTATGCGATGACATGGGCTGGGCCGATATCGGCTGCTACGGCAGCGAAATCCCAACGCCCAACATCGACTCCCTCGCCAAGGGCGGCGTCCGATTCACGCAGTTCTACAATACGGCCCGCTGCAGCCCAACGCGCGCGAGTCTCATGACCGGCCTCTATCCGCACCAGGCCGGCATGGGCCACCTCGATGGCACCGTCCACAAAGGTACGCAAGGCACGCAAGGAAAACTCCGCGATGATTGCGTCACGATGGCCGAAGTCCTCGACGGTGCGGGCTACTTCACCGCGATGACCGGCAAGTGGCACCTCGGCCAACAACACGGCACGCCTCCTTGGAAACGCGGCTTCGACCACGAGCTCAACTCGCCGTTCGGCGGCATCTACTTCCCGTCACAGAAGGCCCGCCCCAACCTCTTCCTTAACGGCAAGAACTATCAGAAGGACGATTCAATCTTCGGTGACGACTGGTACAGCGTCGACTTGTGGACCGATTGGGGTCTCAAATTCGCCGACGAAGCCATCGACTCCAAACAGCCGTTCTTTCTCTACGTCGCCCAGTGCGCGCCCCACTTCCCACTGATGGCGCCTGAGAAGACGATCGAAAAGTACCGCGGCAAATACATGGTCGGCTGGGACAAGCTCCGCGAAGAGCGTCACCAGCGCCAAATCGAAATGGGCTTGGTCGACCCCGCCTGGCCACTCAGCGCGCGGCCCGACGAAGTTTCCGCCTGGGACAAACTCAGCGACGACCAAAAGAAACGCTTCGACGACATGATGTCAATTTACGCAGCGATGATCGACCGCATCGACTCGAACGTCGGCAAGCTCGTAAAACACCTAGAAGACAAAGGCGTCCTCGACAACACGTTGATCCTGTTCCTCTCTGATAACGGCGGCAACGCCGAATCGGGTCCGCAGGGTCGGTATGAAGGCGACCATCCCGGCGATCCCGATTCCGTCGTGTTCCTCGGCCAAAGCTGGGCCACGCTCGCCAACACGCCGTTCCGTCGTTACAAGCACTTCACGCACGAAGGCGGCATCTCCACGCCGCTCATCGCGCACTGGCCGCAAGGCATTCCCGCCGACCGCAACGGCAAACTCGAAAAGCAGCCCGGCCACGTCGTAGATCTCATGGCCACCGTCTGCGAAGTCACCGGCGCGAAATACCCGGCCGAGTTTAAAGGGCACAAAATCCAACCGACCGAAGGCATCAGCATTGTCCCCGCGTTCAGCGGCAAACCACTCGACCGCAAGAGCCCAATCTACTTCGCCCACGAAGGCAACCGCGGCATCCGCGAAGGCAAATGGAAGCTCGTGATGAAGTACAAAGGCGCCTGGGAGTTGTACGACATCGAAGCCGACCGCACCGAGCAGCACGACTTTTCGAAAGAGAAACCGGACCTCGCCAAAAAACTCGCCGACGAATGGGATGCCTGGGCAGCACGCTCCGACGTCGACCCCTGGACCGGCCCAGCGCGTGACAACGCCGGCGGCGTCCCCAAAGGCAGCAAAGAAGAAGGCTCCGAAGAGTAAGTCATGCTTTAGCTTGACGCGTCTCTCGCCGATAGAATGCGACCCTCTCGGCACTTGTCAGTTAGCGGGTGGGATTTTTATTTTTTGCGTGGCCATATAGCCATTGAATCGCCCAAACCACGGAGCACACCGGCAAACCGAAAGCTGCACCCACGGCGGCAACCAAGCACGGCACGGAAGCGAGCGCGAAGCCGATGCCGTCCTGGAATGACCCGGGACGGTCTGGTCCGACCAAGCTATGCAAAACCGCGAAAGCTACCGCTGAAACTAGGAATGTAACGGTGCAAATAATCGTCATCGTTGTGAGACACCCGCGCGCCCCATCTTCCTCGCCACCCTCTGTATCAGTTGTTTGATCGTCCATACGTGGTCCCGTCTATTCGCGTCTCACCCAGCGTGAGAATAAGACCGCGCCTCCCACAATCAAAGTGATCGCAGTCAGCACTATGATTTTCAGAAATAAACGAATCGCATCGTCGCTCATCTAGGTCGTGCCCCCTCAGTTCGCATGGGTTGCAGCGTTGTCCGGAGCCCGCCGATCAACCTTCCGCCGTATCCACCCAGGTGGCCAAAAACTGCCTCTATACATTTGTATAGAATCTGTTACATTAATGCCGCTTTTTTGTTTCTCACGTCTTGAAACGATCGCCGGCCCTACCCGGCGCCGGACGCGACCGAAGCCAAGATCTTATTGTCAGCCACGTACGCACGAAAATACAAAATTAAGGCACTCCCGGACCATGCCC
>JABDGM010000162.1:4117-5070 GCA_013286045.1 Planctomycetota bacterium
CCGTTCGACCTTGTTTTCTCGTATCTTTGCTATTCCGGCCTCCCGCGAAGGGGTGAATTTTGTATTAAAAAATCGACTTCGCGCGCATTCACGAGAATCCGATCCCAATCGAAAATGAAACCAAAACGGCCCAGCCACGACTTTGTCATTTGGCAGCCTCCTACGAAGCGATTAGCCTTGGAACAGGTCGCATGACAGAAAATCAGACACCCACCCGAGATGCACCATGAAACTGCGCGCAGTTGCCATCGCATTAAGCTTGCTGATCCAGTTCGCGGTCACATTCTCCGCTGTTCAAGCCGCGCCGGAATCCGACCCACACACGAAAAACGCAGAGGATAAGAAGTCGAGCGACGAAAAGCCCGAAGGCAAAGACAAGAAAGACGAGCCAAAGGACACCAGTTCCGTTACGCAGCACTCGGTAACACTCAGCGGCAAGGAACTCAAGTATACCGCCACCGCCGGCAAGCTCGTCATGAAAGACGACGAGGGCAAAGCCAAGGCCCTCATCTTCTTCATTGCCTACACGAAGAACGGCGTCGAAGACCTCAGCCAGCGCCCCATCACGTTCGCCTTCAACGGCGGACCGGGTTCCTCCAGCGTTTGGCTACACCTCGGTATGCTCGGCCCCCAGCGCGTAAAAGTCCCCGACGACGCTTCCCAAACAGCGCCGCCCTACAACCTCGAAACAAACCCGCACACGCTGCTCGACCTCACCGACCTGGTGTTCATCGACCCCGTCAGCACCGGCTACAGCCGCGCCGCCAAAGGCGAAAAAGATGACCAATTCCATGGCTACCAGGAAGATTTGCAAAGCGTCGGCCAGTTCATCCACGACTACGTCACGAAATTTGGCCGTTGGCGATCGCCCAAGTTCCTCATCGGCGAAAGCTACGGTGGCCTCCGCGCCGCCGGCCTCAGCGGCTACCTCCGCCAACGTTACAACATGACTC
>JABDGM010000163.1 GCA_013286045.1 Planctomycetota bacterium
GCGGGAACTGGGGCCTTGCCGTCACTCAGCTCTGACTTGTGAGCTGATTTCCATTCGCGCCATTTGGCGATGGAGTCGGTCCGCTGTTGCTCCGTTTCGCGGTACAGCGTTTGAATTTGATAGTTGCGTGGGGCCGTCAAACGAGCGGCGGTGTAACCATAGTCGGCAGGCGATTGGTCCGTAAGGATTAGCATCATGACCAGCGCAACATCCCGAACCTCGACTGTCGTGGCAGCCTGGCCCGGGAGTTGAACGGCTGTCGTGACGCACATTTCGGTGTTTTCCAAGAGCGGCTCAAGTTGCGAAACGTTGCTTCGATTCCCAAGTTGCCCCACGGTCATCGCGGCCATCGCCTTGGTGAGCGACGATGCGCGGACGAACTGTGGGTCGTTGCCACAAACTTGCAAGGCCAGCGGGAGCGCGTCGACTAATCCCATCGACGAAATGATGCTTAATCGCCTTTGTAATAGCGCCTCATTCTTGTTCGGGCATTGCGTAATCCATGTTATGACAAGTTTCTTTAATGCTGGTTGCGAGCTGTCTGGTCCGAGCACTGAATTGACGGGTGGCCGCTGGAGGATGGTCTCGACGAACGATGCAGCGGCGTCGGTCACGGTGATGTCCGGCATCGCGGCGAGAAAAAGCATCGCGGCGCAGCTCCCGACGGGTGGAATGCTGCCATGCTCGGGACTCGGCACTTGCTGCCATTGTGCGATCCGGACCAGCCGAGTTTCGAAGAGTTCCTCGACACCGTGCTTCGAGCCGCCGAACATAGCGGCGATAAGCGGGCCCTCCTGCCGCTGCATTTCGACGAACAAAGCCCGAGCTGGAGGGTCGCTGCCCACCAGTTTCTGAAATTCGGTCCAACCGGGGAGCGTAAGTCCCAGATGGCCGTCGGCATCGGCGGCGAAGGCTTCTAGCCGACGGCGGAATTCCGAGCGGTCGATGAGAGCGACTAGGCGGCGCGCGGCGGCGCGGGTTTCGGGATCGGTTCCGCTGGCGAGATCGAGGAGCGGCTGTCGAGCGGCCGAGCCGGCCGCGAGCAGGCGTGTTCCCGCTTCTTGCCGCAACGAAAATGCATCGCTGCTGAGATCCTTAATCCAATTCGCGATATCGTCTGAACTCGGAGTCGACTTTGGCGTGGCGCTGGCAGTCCTATCAGCGGGCTTTTCCGCCAGGCAAACGATTGGCGCAAGAGCGAGGCAAGTGCTTGCGACTAAAACCCAGTTTGCAGCGCGCACGCGAGCAGCCCGGCAATGAGCTGAGAATTGGGCGGAATTCGTCACTAAATGGGGTTGCACTTCGTAAGCCAGCCGCGGAAAAGTTGATTGAAGAGGCCTCGCGATTTATCCTACGTCAGGCGTCGCTATCTGGCCACGCCGGCATATTTCGCCATTTGAGGCGTAAAAATCCGTTTCGGGCTGGCAGTTTTGCTTGTATCTAGCTCGGCCGCGCAGTAGAATTGAGCGAACTTGGGATTTGTGGCCGCTTGCAGCCTTCTGCTAAAGAGCCGACGTCGCGACCTGGACGTTCCCCTATAGAAGACCAGTCGCGCGTTCTTTTGCACAATCTGGAAGCAGCAAGCCGCATTGCCAAGTTTGGCGCTGCGGCTTTTTTGTTGCGCGCCACGCGTGATGGATGGCGCCTTCGAGTCCGGAGTTTCAGAACATGAGCACGACCCACATGAACAAGCCGCAAGATCAGGATGTGCCGGCGAATAAGCCGTCGGAACCGCGGCCACCGCAGTTGTCGACCCTTAGCGTCCATGGCGGCGAAGCGCGGCAGAAGCCGGGCGACGCGATCACCGACGCGATTTTTTGCGCTTCGACCTACACGTTCGAAGACACGCAAGCGGTCATCGAATTCATCGAGGAAAATCAATCGCGAGAAGAGTATGGGCGATATGGCAATCCCGGTGAGCGCGTGGCCGAGCGGAAGCTGGCGGCGCTCGAAGGGGGCGAGATGGCCATCCTGTATTCGAGCGGCATGGCGGCTATGGTCGGCCTTTTGATGGCGAAGCTCAACGCCGGCGATGAAGTGATCTTCTTCGACGAGTGCTACCACCGCAGCCGCGAGTTTTGCTCGAAGCACCTGGCGCGGTTCGGCGTGAAGACAGTGCAAGTGAAAGCTTGTGATTACGATGCGATGGAAGCGGCGATTACTTCGAAGACCCGGCTGCTCGTAAGCGAGTCGCCGACGAATCCGCATTTGAGCATCGTCGATTTGGATCGGTTCGCGCAGATTGGCTGCGACCACGGTGTCGAGACGCTGATCGATGCGACGCTTGCCACGCCGTACAACTTGCGGCCGCTGAAGGCGGGTGTGGATTATGTGCTGCACTCGGTTACGAAGTATCTGGGTGGTCATAACGATTTACTGGCGGGCGTCGTGATTGGCTCGACCGAAAAGTTAGAAGAGGTTCGCAAGCTGCGGGGCATCATGGGGGCGGTGAACAGCCCGCAGAATTGCTACTTACTGACTCGCGGGTTGAAGACATTCGAACTGCGGATGCAGCGGCACAACGAAAACGGGCAGCGTGTCGCCGAGTTTCTGGAGGCTCATCCGCGGATCGAAAAGGTTTACTATCCAGGGCTGGAGTCGCACAAGTATCACGATGTGGCGCGGCGGACGATGCGCGGCTTCGGCGGCTTGGTGACGTTCCTGGTGAAGGACGCGGATTGGCGGGCGACGGCGGATATTGTCGATGCGGTGCGCATTCCGCGGATCGCGCCGAGCTTGGGTGGCGTGGAGTCGCTGATCGAGCAGCCGCTGGTGATGAGCTATTACCAGTGCTCGCCGGAGGACCGCCGAGCGTACGGAATTCCGGACAACATGATCCGCATGTCGTGCGGCATCGAAAACTCGGATGACCTCGTTGCCGATTTGGCGCAGGCGCTCGACACGACCGTGTAAGCATTCGGTTTCATGCCGTTTAAATCGCTGCTGTTGTGGTTGGCGACGGGGGCGATCGCTGCGGCCGTCGTGGGATGGATCGCCGCGCAAATTCATCTGTCTGGCCATGCGCCGGTGGGGTTGGTTTCAGCCGGCGTGGGTGTTGGGCTCGGGTGCGCGCTCGCTTGGCTCGCGGCCTTCGCAGGCGTTCATTGCAAGTGGCGGTTGATTGTTGGTACGCTGCTGCTCGCGGTGATTACCGTTGCCGCGGAGCACGCTTGGCTGTATCGCGATTTCCGCCGACAATGGGTCGAGGCGCGGGAGAAGTCTTCAACTGTTGCAATGCTTCGGGCAGAGACGCCGCCGGGGCCGGATGTTTACTTTGCACATGAATGGAATCAGCAAGGAACACCCGCACTTTGGATTTCGGACGCGGTGATCATCGTCGTTGGGGCAGTTGGGACGGTGATTTGGCTGCGGCGAGAAGGAGCGGGGCCGGGCATTGCGGCCAACGCTGAACCGGCGAATTTGGAAAACTAAATTCTCAACACTGATATGGCGATTGTTGGAACGGGCATCGATATCGTGGAATGTTTGCGTATCGCTCAGATGATCGAGCGACACGGCGAACTGTTCATCACGCGCGTGTATACGGATGCCGAGATCGAATACTGCACGACGCGCAAAGCGGCGACGCAGCATTACGCTGGCCGATGGGCGGCGAAGGAGGCGGTGCTGAAGGCGCTGGGAACGGGGTGGCGTCGCGGAATCGGGTGGCGCGACATTGAGATTCGCAACGACAAGCAAGGCGCTCCGACGGTCAAACTTCGAGGCGGCGCACGCGATGTGATGGAGCAAGCGGGTATTCTAAAGCTGCACGTTTCGATTTCGCACTGCCGCAGTTTTGCCGTGGCGCACGTGATCGCGGAAGCTTAAGCTACGTGCCGATTCCCTCTTCAATTCGCGCTTCCTCGAGAACTTTCTGCTCGAGTTGGAGATCTTCTAACAGTTTAGTGCGTTTCCAGTCGCCGCCGAGGAACCAGACGACGCAGACGATCGCGGAGATTGTCATCGCGATCGGGTGGGACCACCAAATGCCGTCGATACCGAGCGACGTGTGGTGAGAAAGGATGTAGGCCAGCGGGAACTGGAGCACCCAAGTTGAAATGAGAGTGAGCATCATGGCGGCCATCGTGTTGCCGGCGCCGCGGAGCGTGCCGGTGATCGAGAACTGCAGTCCTATGCAGCCGAGTGCGAAGGAAATGATGCGGAGGAAGTGCGAGCTTTCCTCGATGGCGAGGGGGCTATTCGGAACGAAGAAGGCGGCGAGCGGTCTGGAAAATAGGAAGATGAAGGCTCCGCCAACCGTTGGAATGATGAAGGAGATCGTGCTGGCAATCAGGTTGGTTTGTTCGGCGCGCTGCAGATTGCCAGCGCCAAGGTTTTGGGCGACCAACGTGGTAGTGGCGAGTGCGACGCTCATCGCGGGGATTACAACGAGCGTCAGAATTCGGTTGCCGATGCCGTAAGCAGCGACGGCAACTGTGCCGAAGCTCGAGACGAGTAGCGTCATCAGCCACAGGCCCATTGCCCGCGTGCCTTGCTCGACGCTCGCAGGCAGTCCTAAGACGATCGTTCGCCAAATGATACCCCAATCGGGCTTGAAATCGGCGAGACGCGGACGCAGGCCGTGGGCCCCGCTGAATAGCAGCCAGAATCCGATGATCATCGCGAGCACCTGGGTCGAGAGCGTGGCCATTGCAGCGCCGGCGACGCCCATGGCTGGAATTGGGCCCCAGCCAAAAATAAAGAGCGGGTCGAGAGCGAAGTTGAGGATCACCGTTAGCAGCACAATCAGCATCGGCACTTGCACGACGCCGATGCCGCGCATCAGCGATTGGTAGACGAAGAAGCCGAACACGAAAATGAAGCCGATGAAGGTGATTTGCAGGAAGCGAACAGCATCGGGCAGGACGTCTGGCTCGGCTTTCATCAGGCGCATAAGCGGCTCGCTGAAGAAATAGCCGACAGTGGAAATGAGGATGCTGATGGTGAGGACCATGATGAGCGTTTGCGCCGTCACATGGTTCATCATTTGCTCCTCGCCACGTCCTTTGTATTGAGCAATGAGGACCGAACCGGCGATTGCCAGACCGCCGCCGACGGCGACCATCAAA
>JABDGM010000164.1:0-1159 GCA_013286045.1 Planctomycetota bacterium
GCCGCCTGATGCATTCGGGCACCCCGCCGTTTCGGATTGACGTTTCATTCAACTCGTCAGGCGACGCCGCACAAACTGGGCAAGGCCAGTTTACTCAGGTTTGGCTCTCGCCCCAAATTTGGCGCTGGAACGCCAGTCTAGGCAGTGCCGTGGTCGTGCGCGGTTCCACACCACAAGGCCCATACGCGGATAGCAATTCCGCTGTGCCGATGCGCATCAGTATGTTGCGTAACGCCATTTTTTCATCCATGTACGATATCGCGATGGGGACGCAGCTCCGCACGGCCCCTGTGACATGGAACGGCAAGCCGGCAAGCTGCATGATGACTTCGGGGGTGGTGGGACCCGCGAACTATCAGGGAAGGTTATGGGAAGAGCTTGAGTACTGCTTCGATAACGCGTCGGGCCTGCTGGTGAGTTCCTCTTTTGCGCCTGGCGTTTTTACAGGGTACAGCTATACGAAGAACCAGGATTTTCACGGCCACATTTTGCCGGATCATTTCACCGTGTTCATCGGTGGCAATCAGGTACTGGATGCCAGCATGCAAATCTCAGACGCCGCTGGCACAGATCCCAAGAGCCTTGCGCCCACGCCGGACATGATGCCTAGGGCGACGGTCTTGGACGCGCCGAGCAGGCAGCCCATTCCAATTGCCGCGCCCGCCGGCACACCCAAGGTGACGCCAATTCTGCTGCACGCGAACGTGTTTGATGCCAAGGTGATGGAGACTGAAGTTTGCGCTGCATCGGACACTTCGCTGGTGTCTGCTGCGATAGCAGCAGTGAAGCGAATGAGTCTGCCGCCGGGGAGTCAGCAGCAGATTTATTTTTCGGTCAAATTTGTCCCCGCCCCGAACTAAGCGCGACGCGGCATCCGAGTCGGGAACGCGCGGACGGGACTGCATGTGTCAAATCCCACGGCGTTAAGTCAAGATATCGGTGGCCATACCGGTGGGTTTCAGACACGAAGTTGTCGGCTGGATGCCACTCATTGAGTGGCGCAGCGCCGGGTTCAGCGGGCTTCATGGAAGGCCGCGGCGGCGTTTCGACTTGACGCCGTCGTAGCAGTAGCAGATGAACCCGCCTAAGACCCGGTGCAATCCTCTGCGTAAAAGGTCGGCAGCTAACCGTGCTTAGCGGCCAATTTGATGAACCCGCG
>JABDGM010000164.1:1230-5031 GCA_013286045.1 Planctomycetota bacterium
GCGGGTCATGCTCTCGGTGAGTCCGCCGTGGCTGGCAGTTCCCCGGCCGCTGCTCGATCTTCAATCTTCAGCCGGCCGTTTGGGATTGGCCCAATGGCCCGCCGCATCCTTCCCGCTGACGATAACGCCCTTGGCGTTCCATCCCAGTTCCGCCCGCACCTCGGCGGGGCAGTATCGCAGCGTGAGACCGCAGCGCCGCCGGTCTGATGCGTTTGCTTCCGATCCATGCACCAGGAGATCGCTGTGGATCGACACTTCGCCGGCCTGGAGTTCGTTATCCGCCGGCGCGCTCAGATTTTCCACGCCCGCCACCGTCTGCGTCAGCACGTTCGAGTCGTCGTTTTCGGTCAGCGTATACGTGAGATGGCCAAACCAATGAGAGCCGGGGATGAATCGCATACAGGCGTTTTCCACATCGGCGTCGTCGATCGCCAGCCAGACAGTGACGGCTTTGGAGGGCGTGAGCGGCCAGTAACTGGCATCCTGATGCCATGAGACGCGTTTCCCATCGCCGGGCATCTTGCAAAAGAAGTGAGAACCCCATCCGATGACATCCTCGCCGAGCAGGTCCTTGACGTATGACACAATCCGCGCATCCGTCAACAGATCGTAAACGCGGCCATGCCGCAGATGCGCCGTGCTGATCGAATAGCTGTCACCGCCCTGCGAAAGCGTGCGTGCCAGCAGTCCGTCGAAGTAGCGCCGGAGATCGGCCATCTCTTCTTCGCCGAATATTTGGATAGGCGCCAGGTATCCGTCGCGATTGAATGCCTCCACCTGCCCTTGTGTCAACCGGCTCAGACGATTCGTGGCGGAGGGATGAAATCGCAGATCGCGCGCCATTGCACGCAAGGCATCCGCGGCTGGAATAAACGCCGGGCGTTCCATCGATAACCAGGAGTATATACCGCGAGTCCCGATCCGCGCCATCGGCATGGTCAAGCCGTCGCGCCATTCCATGACGGCGCACGGCGTCAGCCACAAACTCGCCCACTAACGTTTGCGTGAGGGTGTGGTGTGCGAAAGGGGCACCCCCGCCGCTTGCCCAAGGCGACTGATTCTCTCGCGCAGCACTGTGCTGCTGTTTTCGCAGTATCGGACGACATTTCTCAAAGTTTCGCAACGATACCGGTTCGTAGCCCTCTCCGCTGTTCCAGCGGGCTCAAGGAATAACGGCTGAACACCTTCACCGACTTCGTCGATAGCGCCGAATACCTGATCGCCGAGCGCTGGACTCGCCGCAGCGCCTGGCGATCGCGGGCGGCAGCGCGGGCGGCCCGTTCATGGGCGGGAAGGCGGCGTACGATTATATGAAAACGTATAGCCCCTACGACACAACCTGCAGCCGCGCGTCTATCCTACGATGCTAGTTACCACGAGCTTCAATGACAGCCCGGTGTATGGGGAACCGGCGAAATACGTGGCGCGGCTGCGAACCCTGAAAACGGACTAACCAACAAAAGAGATTGGTACACTGCTCTCTATACCGAAGATGCGATGGCGAAATTTAGCGTTGATCGCGCTGTCCTTGGGCTCCGTATCGATCGCTGCCCAGGCTCAGACAGCGCCCGGCTCCGAAGGTCAGGCATGGCTACGTACGGCCATCGCGACTGGCAAGCTCTCCGATCTGCGCTGGCCCGACTTCAGCGACTACAGGAGGCATTTGACGAAGTTCTACGACGCCAACGGAAATCAACTCTGGTGGGTCAAGGGACTTGAGCCTACCCCGCAGGCGAGGCAACTGATTGGGTTGCTGCTTCAAGCCGACCAAAAGGGGCTCTCCGCGGACGACTATGACGGACTGCGCTGGAGCGGGCGCCTGGCAAAACTGAAACCCGCGGTTCAGCAGCCCGCCGAAGCGGATGCCGTCCAATTCGATCTTGCCCTCACGGTTTGCGCGATGCGGTACATCTCGGACCTTCACATTGGCAAAGTGAATCCAAAGCACCTCGCCTTCGCATTCGACGAAGAACCGAAGAAATACGATCTATCCGACTTTCTTAAAGACCGCGTTGCGGGCGCGAGTGACGTAGCCGCCGTTATGGCGGCGGTCGAGCCACCCTACCCTGGTTACCGCCGCACTATGCAAGCCCTTCAAACTTACATGGAGATTGCGAAGCAGGACGATGGGGAGCAACTTCCGCCCCCAAGCCCGTCGGCAAAGAAGGCCATCGTTTCCGGGGACGCCTATCCCGGCGTCGCGCGGCTCACGCGGCTGCTCCGCCTGGTCGGCGACCTCCCGGCCAGCGCCGATATCCCGGCCGATCCGGCGATCTACCAGGGCGCCCTCGTCGACGCCGTTAAGAACTTTCAGCGCCGGCACGGGCGCGCTCCGAACGGACGAATCGACGCACAAACGCTAGGTGACTTGAATGTCCCTCTCAGCCGCCGCGTCCAGCAGATGCAATTGACCCTGGAGCGATGGCGGTGGTTGCCGGAGTCTTATCGAAACTCGCCCATCGTGGCGAACATCCCCGAGTTTCGTCTCCGCGCCTATGACAAAGACTTCAACGTTGGCGTCACCATGAACGTGGTGGTGGGCAAGGCCTACAGTCACAGCACCCCCGTGTTTAACGACACCATGGCCTACGTCGTTTTGCGTCCGTACTGGGAGGTTCCGCCCTCCATCATCAGGGCCGAACTGATTCCCCACCTGGTGAAGGACCCCGACTACTTGACGAAGAAGGAATTCGAGATCGTCGACAGCAGCCGGAAGGTGGTGAGCACTGGGACGGTGACCGCCGAGGTCCTCAACCAACTTCGCGCCGGCAAACTCTTCGTCCGGCAAATGCCGGGTCCGAAGAACTCACTCGGCCTGGCGAAATTCGTCTTCCCCAACAGCTACAACGTGTATATGCACGATACTCCGGCCACGGAATTCTTTGCGCAGTCCCGCCGAGATTTCAGTCACGGCTGTATCCGGCTCGAGAAGCCCGCCGATCTGGCGGCGTGGGTGCTGCGCGACAATCCTGGCTGGACCCCGGAACGGATTCGGGCGGCCATGAACGGCAGCGCGCCGCAACAGGTGAATCTTGCGCATCCCATTCCAGTCTTGATCGTATACGCCACTGTCATAGTGCTCGAGGATGGTCTCGTGCACTTTTACGACGATATCTACAAGCACGATGCCGCCCTGCAACAGGTTCTCGCCAAGGGCTACCCGTATCCCTGGTGAAGCCGGCTACCAGCGCCGCACGCGCCCCACGTCCACGTGCACGAAGTTGGAATCCCGATAGTAGCCGACGCCCCCGCGCTGCATGCGCAATGCGGCATCCCGCACCGCCGCGGTTGGAATTCCCCGTAAGCGAATGTCGATGGCTTCCGCCTGCATGTGAAGACTGTGGCTGGCGACGCCAGTGTGGGCGCTGCGCGCGCGCAGGAATTCGTTGCTCCACGGCGTGCGATATCCACAGACCACTTCGATGACGCCGCCCGAATCGTTCACCGACGCCGTCAGATCGTAGAGAAGATCGAACAGGTGAGGATCTTCTCGCGTTTACAAATTTTCGCGGCCGTCAACTTACGTAATGTAAACGTGCCAGCGCCCTCGCCGAATTTTGCGGAACTTGCCGGCTTTCTTGAGGGAGCCGCGCTGGTAGCGCTCGCGGAACATGTGCCCACCATGGTTCGCGGATCAATCGGGCTCGGTGAATCTACCATGGAGTTGGCGCCGCTCGTTTTTCCTGTGAATGCTCTGCGGATCGTATGGAATGGATTGAGCGCGTTGCCGCGAACGATTCCGGTTGTAAAATAGAAACAGTCAACATGAAATCTGGAATCCGCCACTGCACCAGGTGGCTT
>JABDGM010000165.1 GCA_013286045.1 Planctomycetota bacterium
TGCCGAAATCGTCGCCGCGCAGGGTCAGCAATTGGTCGGTTGGCGGTTGGTGCCGACCCAATCTGGCAAAGCAGACATCGGGCCGACCGCCAAGGCGGGCGAACCGCACATCGAACAACTCGTCATTGCGGCCGGCAAGAAACTCTCCGGCGATGCATTCGAGCGGCAGCTGTATTTGATCCGCAAGCAAGCCAGCCGACGGCTGCGCGGCGACGCCTCGCTCAAACAGGCGAAGATGTTTTACGTCTGCTCGCTGTCAACCAAGGTCATTATCTACAAGGGCATGCTCACGACCGAGCAGCTCTTCAAGTATTTCCCCGACCTGGCGGCGCCGGATTATACGAGCCACCTGGCGATGGTCCACTCGCGGTTTTCGACCAACACGTTCCCGTCGTGGGACCGCGCCCAACCGCTGCGGTTCATGAGCCATAACGGCGAAATCAACACGCTTCGCGGCAACATGAATTGGATGCTGGCCCGGCAAGGCGTTGCGAGCAGCAAGCTTTTCGGCAAAGAGCTTAGTAAGCTTTTCCCCGTCGCCGAGCCAGATTGCAGCGACTCGGGCACGTTCGACAACGTGCTGGAATTCCTGCTCATGAACGGCCGCACGCTCCAAGAGTCGGTCATGATGATGGTGCCCGAGGCGTGGCAGAACCATGAGTCGATGGCCGACGACAAGCGGGCGTTTTACGAATATCACTCGTGCTTCATGGAGCCATGGGACGGCCCCGCCTCGATTGCGTTCACGGACGGCAAGTACATCGGCGCGGTGCTCGATCGCAACGGCCTTCGGCCATCGAGGTACTACATCACGCACGATGACCGCGTGATCATGGCGAGCGAAGTCGGCGTGCTGCGGATCGAGCCGCAGAACATCAAGGCCAAGGGCCGGTTACAGCCGGGCCGCATGTTCCTGGTCGATTTCGAACAAGGGCGGCTGATCCCTGATGACGAACTCAAGCGCGACTTCGCCAGTCGTCGGCCCTACGCAGAGTGGCTCGGCAATCAGCGAATCGAGCTCACCGAGCTGGAAACCGATAAGGAACCGCACGGCTTCGATCCGAAGACTTTGATCGAGCGCATGCAGGCGTTCGGCTACACGATCGAAACGATGCAGTTCATGCTACTGCCGCTGGTGCGAGAGCTGCGCGACCCTGTTGGATCGATGGGCAACGATTCGGCGCTGGCGTGCCTTTCGGACAAGCCCCGGATGCTGTACGACTATTTCAAACAGCTGTTCGCGCAGGTCACGAACCCTTCGATCGATTCGATCCGCGAAGAAGTGATCATGTCGCTTGAGTGCTACATCGGTCCGGAGCGCAACCTGCTCGAAACGACCGAGGATCATGCGCACCGGCTGCGGATTCCGCATCCAATTTTGTCTAACGAACAGCTCGCCGCGCTCAAGCACATGAATCACCGCGGCTGGCGCACGAAAACCATCGATATCACTTGGCAACGCAACGAAAAGCACACCGGGCTGACGGCGGCCATTGATCGCGTTTGTCAGGAGGCGGAAGCCGCAATTGATCAAGGCTACGCGCTCGTCGTGCTTTCGGATCGCGCCGTGAGCCGCGATCGCGTGCCCCTAAGTTCGCTGCTGGCGGTGGGTGCCGTGCATCATCATTTGGT
Source organism: Planctomycetota bacterium (assembly GCA_013286045.1). Classification (GTDB taxonomy): domain Bacteria; phylum Planctomycetota; class Planctomycetia; order Pirellulales; family Lacipirellulaceae; genus JABDGM01. The sequence goes on from JABDGM010000165.1 coordinate 1,633, forward strand.
CCGCCAAGCGAAACGCACCCGAATTGGAATCGTCGTCGAGTCGGGCGAAGCCCGTGAAGTGCATCATCATTGTCTGCTGGTTGGTTTCGGCGCGGATGCGATCAATCCATATCTGGCATTCGAATCATTGTGGCACGCTCGGCGGGAGGGCTTGTTGCAGCGTCCAGAAGGTTCCGATCGATCGGAGCATAGCGGCGAAGGCAAACCTCACCTTGTGATCAACGCCGTTTCGAACGGCGAAGACTTTGATCCGGTAACCAAAGAAGACCATGATCTCGTTTACGCATACCGCAAAGGCGTTGCCAAGGGCATGCTCAAAGTCATGGCGAAGATGGGCATCTCGACCTTGCAGAGCTACAAGGGCGCCCAGATTTTTGAAGCCGTGGGGTTGAAGGATGATGTCATCGACCGCTGCTTTGCCGGCACCGCGAGTCGGATTCAGGGCTGCGATTTTAAAGTGCTGGCCGAGGAAGCGTTGCGCCGGCATGGACTTGGCTATCCCGAACGGGCCGGAGATCGCCTGCCGGTGCTGCCGAATCCTGGCGAATTCCATTGGCGAGCAGATGGCGAGCGCCACATGTGGGATCCGCCGGCGATTTCCGATTTGCAAGTCGCGGCACGAAACAACAGTGTCGACGCCTATCGCCGCTTCGCGGACCACGCGAATCGCGACGCCCAAACGCGCTGCTCGCTGCGTGGCCTGTTGCAATTGAAGCCTGGGTCGAACGGCGGACCGATTCCGATCGAAGAAGTCATGTCGGCAAAGGACATCGTAAAGCGATTCTGCACCGGTGCGATGAGCTTCGGCTCGATCTCGGCCGAAGCGCACGAAACGCTTGCCATCGCGATGAATCGGCTCGGCGGCAAGAGCAACACGGGCGAAGGCGGTGAAGACCCCGAACGATTCAAGCCGTTACCGAATGGCGATTCGAAGCGTTCGGCGATCAAGCAGGTGGCGTCGGGTCGATTCGGTGTCACGATTTGGTACTTGGCGAACGCCGACGAACTGCAAATCAAAATCTCGCAGGGTGCGAAACCAGGGGAGGGCGGCGAACTGCCGGGCCGCAAGGTCGATGCGAACATCGCCCGCATCCGTTACTCCACTCCGGGCGTCGGCCTCATCAGCCCGCCGCCGCATCACGACATTTATTCGATCGAGGATCTGAAGCAGCTGATCCACGACCTCAAGAACAGCAATCCCTCGGCCCGCGTCAGCGTGAAGCTTGTTTCGGAAGTCGGCGTCGGCACGATTGCCGCCGGCGTGGCGAAGGGCTTCGCCGACCACATCCTTATTTCCGGCGACACTGGCGGCACCGGCGCTTCACCGCTCACGAGCATTAAGCACGCCGGCTTGCCGTGGGAGCTCGGCATCGCCGAAACGCACCAGACGCTCGTCCTCAACGATCTGCGAAGCCGCGTCGTGCTGCAAACCGATGGCGGCCTCAAGACTGGCCGCGACGTCGTGATGGCCGCAATCCTCGGAGCCGAAGAATTCGGCTTCGCAACGGCGCCGCTCATCACACTCGGCTGCATCATGATGCGCAAGTGTCATCTCAATACGTGCCCGGTGGGTGTGGCGACGCAAGACCCAGTGCTGCGCAAGAAATTCGCCGGCAAGCCCGAACATGTCGTCAATTATCTTTTCATGGTTGCCGAGGATGCCCGCCAGCACATGGCGGATCTTGGCTTCCGCACGATTGAAGAAATGGTCGGCCGCGTCGATTGCCTGGAAACAAACGCTGCGATTCAGCATTGGAAGGCGGACGGGCTCGATCTCACCCGCCTGTTGTCGCCGATCAAAAAACCGCACGATGGCGTCGGCACGTACTGCCAAAAAGGCCAAGACCACGGGCTCGACCTGTCGCTCGATCGCACGAAGCTGCTCGGCCTCGCGAAGCCGGCGCTCGAGAATGGCAAACAGGTCCGCGCTGAACTCGAGATTATCAACACGAACCGTACCGTGGGCACGATCCTGAGCCATGAAATCGCAAAACGGTGGGGGGAAGATTGTCTTCCCGATGGCACGATCCACTTCAAATTCACTGGTTCGGCCGGACAAAGCTTCGGCGCGTTCCTCGCGAAGGGGGTCACGCTCGAGCTCGTCGGCGATGCGAACGATTATGTCGGCAAAGGCCTATCGGGCGGCCGAGTGATGATCTACCCACCGTCCGATTCGAGCTTCGTGGCCGAGGATAATATTATCATCGGTAACGTCGCGCTGTACGGCGCTACGAGCGGTGAAGCATTCGTCCGCGGCCGGGCTGCCGAGCGGTTTGCCGTTCGCAACAGCGGCGCGCACGCGGTGATCGAGGGCGTGGGCGACCATGGCTGCGAATACATGACTGGCGGCCGGGTGGTCATTCTCGGCCCGACCGGCCGCAATTTCGCGGCCGGCATGAGCGGCGGCATCGCCTACGTGTGGGGATCCGAACGATGCCCTGCTGGCGAACTGCAACCTCGGCATGGTCGAACTCGAGAAAGTAGAGACCGACGAAGACTCGGTCGAGCTTCGCAACCTCATCGAGAAGCACCGCGACCACACGGGTTCCGCGATCGCGGAAGAAATCCTCGGTCGCTGGGAGAAATCGCTCCCACGCTTCGTGAAAGTAATGCCGACCGACTACAAACGCGTGCTGGAAGAACACAAAGTCCGCGGACTTCATCCCGAACCAGCGATTGCTTGAGTGCGAAGGAAAACCGAGTTAGTAATGCCGATTCAAACGGAAGCCACCGAACATTTTCGCGCCAAGCTAGCGCATGAAACCGATGCCTGGGACTTGCGAATGATGATGCGAGAGCGAAGCGATGTCGTCGTTATCGACGCCCGTAGCGAGGCTGCTTACTCCCAAGAACACATTCCTGCGGCGATCAGTTTTCCGCATAGTCGAATGAACGCAACTTCGACTGCCGACATGGACCGCCGAGCGCTTTACGTCACTTACTGCGACGGCATCGGATGCAATGCATCGACTAAAGGCGCGCTCAAACTGGCCGAGCTTGGATTTGACGTAAAAGAATTGATTGGCGGCATCGAGTGGTGGAAGCGGGACGGCTACCCCACAGAAATCGCTTCGGTTGAACTGAAGTTGCCCGAGGCGGTCAAATGACCAATGACCAAGCATCAATGACCAAACAAGATACTAGTGTTGAGCCGGATTGCAATACGAATGTGTTTGATTTAGCGGAGCGGACAGCCCTTTTCGGGGAAGGCGTTATACGGTTTTCTCGATCGATAAAGCGTGACGCGGTTACGATGCCCCTGATTAGCCAGTTAATCCGGTCGGCAACGAGTATTGGAGCGAACTACGTTGAGGCGGATGAGGCCGGGAGCAAACGTGAGTTTGCCTATCGCATCAGCGTGTGCCGCAGAGAAGCAAGAGAAAC
>JABDGM010000166.1 GCA_013286045.1 Planctomycetota bacterium
GCTCAGAGCAAATGAATGTCGCCGAGATAGATGCACTGCTCTATCTGCCGAATCATGGTACCGAGCAATTAAAGCGAGCATTGCGTATCCCAGCTTTGAGCCAGGGATGGCAGGATTCATTTCAGTCGATCCTGCAAAAGCAGAAAAGCGGAACTCTAAAAAAAGAAAAGTCAGGACTCACACCACCGAGCGCCTCGCCACCTGCATGGCCTGGATTCCGAAAGCTAAGGGTCTCACGTATCAATCAGGAGAGCGACAGCGTAGTTTCGCTAACCTTAACGGCGGCTGATAGTCGCCCACTCGTTGCCGCTCTGCCCGGTCAGTTTATTATCTTGCGCATACAACCGAAACCCGACAGTCCAGTTCTGTTGCGTAACTACTCACTTTCGGATTTACCCAGTACGGATCGCTACCGGATAAGCATCAAACTAGAGCCGAATGGCGCCGCCAGCACTTATCTGCATCATCAAATTGGGCTTAGTGATTTGTTGGACGTTGCAGCGCCAAGGGGAAATTTCACGCTGCAACCCGGCACGGGGCCGGTGGTGTTAGTCGGTGCGGGTGTCGGCGCAACTCCAGTATTGGCAATGCTGCATTCGCTGGCTCAGGAAATCTCATCACGTGAAGTCTGGTGGCTTTTCGGCGCTCGTAACGGTGATGAACACCCATTTGCGAAGGAGTCACGCGACCTAATCAAAGCGTTACCCAAAGGCAGAAGATTTATTACCTACAGTCGCCCCGGATTACGAGATCGTCTGGGCATGCATTTCGACTATGTGGGACAAATCACGGTCGAATTGCTCAAAAAACTGGGTACGCCCTTCGATGCCGATTTTTACCTGTGCGGTCCTGCTGCGTTCATGCGGGATTTGAATGAAGGACTGGTGGCCTGGGGCGTTTCAGGCGGCCGGGTGCACAAGGAGAATTTCGGCCCAGGTGAAGCGATGACGCCCGGCGTCATCGATGCGCCGCATGCATCTCCACATCCGCCGGAAGGGCCTGTGGGTTCGGGGCCGCGAGTATCGTTTGGGCGCAGCGGCATCAATGTGTGCTGGAACTCAAAGTTCACGAGTCTCCTCGATTTTGCGGAAGCCTGTGACGTGCCCGTGCGCTGGGCCTGCCGTACGGGGGTCTGCCACAATTGCGAAAGCGGGTTAGTTTCGGGCAGTGTCGACTACCAGCTCGAACCGCTCGAGCCGCCTGCGCCGGGCAATCTGCTGATCTGTTGTTCCCAACCTAAGGACGACGTGGTAATCGATTTATAACAACTAGCATTGGTTATGTTATAATAAGAAAGGTGGCTGTTATGCGATCTGACATTATTCCTGGGGTGATCTTCCCTGACTATGAGCTTTCCGATCACAGCGCGAAACGTTGGAAGCTCTCCGAACTACAAGGACCACATCCAATGGTTCTCGTCCTGAGCCGCGGAGGTTTCTGCCCCAAGGATCGTCGGTACGCGGAAGAGCTTCTTCAACTCCATCGTGAGCTAGAGGTTGGCTATTGCCGGCTGGTTACGATTAGCACCGACAATATCACAGAGACGAATGAATATCGCACTGGAGTCGGTGCCCATTGGCCTTTCCTTTCTGACTCTGGGCGTAAGGTCCAAAAGGACCTCGACATCGCCGAGTACACAGATCCTCTCCACAATCCCATGATCCCTTATGTGTTTGTCCTCGAGCCTGGTCTTGTGATTTATAAGATCTATATGGGCTACTGGTTCTTCGGGCGGCCCACCATGGAAGATCTCCGCCAGGATTTACGGGCCGTTACCAAGAAATGCCGGCCGGACTGGGACATTACCACGCCCGAACTCAGAGCAGCGTGGCAACAAGGTCGAAAGGAACTCTTTTATCCTTACGGCAAGACGTTCGTGCAAACACTTGGTGAACAAGACTGAAGGCGGAGCCTCGCGCAGAGGGCGCAACGGACGCGAAGGAAGAGGCGCAGGAGAAATGAAAAAGATTCCAAAGCGTGCCTGGAATCGGACTTTCGAGTGTCGGGACCTAAACAAGTGATGTGGAGTCGAAACGTGACAGGTGTGAGTCGGTTGTCTCGAAGGGACTTAAGGACTCAGCGTGGGGCTTTAACCACAGATACCGACTAAAAGAAAAGCGCCGCCCCGAAGCGGGCGGTAGAACCGGTGTAGCACTTTTCTCAGAAGCTAATCAAGCCAGCCGTCGATCACAACTATCTGCCGCCCCCTTCCTCCTTCGTCCCACGTTCCCGGAACTACGGCGGACAGGCAGGAGGGGCCATTTTCTGAACGTGTTCCTGGGGTTAAAGCCTGGTTAAAGCCCCAGGTTCAGTCCTCAAGTCCCTCGGGACACTAGCGTCACTCAATCTTTTGAACCCACTGGCTCCGCCAGCCTGGCGCCTCGAACGGATCCGCGAAATACTGGGTCTCGTGCACCACCTTTCCGTTGCGAAACTCCATAATACTCACGGTGTAGGCTGGTCGCCCCTGGTAGGTAATGGTGTATTCCGTGATCCAGAGGTCACCGTTTCCCAGAATTCGCCGTACGTTAAAGCCTGACGGCTTGCCGGGATGATGACTTCGCAAGGCTTGCAAATTGCTTCGCCCAAGGATCCGCTCGCCTGACTGAGGATAATCACAAATGGTATCGTCACCGTAAATATCGTGTTCCGCGTTGGCATCGCCGGCTGCCGACGCCTGCCAATGCGTGTTCAGGGCTTCACGTATTTGTTCTTCTTGCCTGGACTGCTTCAGTTGCTGCTCGGCTTTCATTTTCACTTTCCTCTTGGAATAAACCCAGGCACGCCAGTCTCCACGACGGCGTTAAATCTTTGCCGCGTTTTGATTCCCTCACTGATCTCTTTCATGGCGTCTTCAGGCAGCGCTGAGATATCGAAGTTCTCCTGAATGCGGCTCGGGGCTTTGGACGTGGTAAGGAGGGCCGTGCCGCGTTGGATCGCCCATGCGAGGACCACTTGGGCAGGCGTTTTGTTAACTCTCTTGGCGATTGAGGTAATCACAGGATCATCTAGCAACCTGGGTTCTGAACTATGACCTAATGCCGCAAAAGCTTGAAGCACGATACCGTTCTGCTTACAAAACTCGAGCAACTCCCACTCTGGGAGATAGGGATGCGATTCTACATGAATGACGGCAGGCTTTATCCTCGCAGCTTCAACAATCTCTTTCGCCTTTTCCACATTCACGTCCGACAACCCGATGGCTTTACATCTACCTTCGTCTACCAGACTCTCCAAAGCTCTCCAGGTATCCAGCAACGTCACGCCATCGTCATAAATTACTTTGCCGTTCTCATCCCTTGGGTCTTGCTCGTCACCGGGTTGAAAGGCAAACGGGGTATGAATTAAATAGAGATCGATATAATCGACTTGGAGTCGATCCAGACTCGCCTCGAACGCAGGTTTGACGCGTTCAGGACGGTGGTTGCTGTTCCATAGCTTCGTGGCGAGAAATACGTCTTCTCGCTTAATCTTTCCCTCCTTGAACACCGCCTGCATGGCTTCGCCTACCTCCTTTTCGTTTCGGTATCGTTCCGCGGAATCGAATTGACGAAAGCCCGCTTCCAACGCGGCCCTGGTCGCGTTTTTGGTGTCGATAGGATTGGGAATCAGCGTGCCAAAGCCGAGTGCAGGCATCGCACCTGATCCATTAGTGAGGGGTATCTTCGTATAGCGAAGACTGTCGCGTTGCGTCGTCGTTTCCATAGGTGTCAGTTTATTTGCGACCGGCTTTTGTATGCCGTTGATACTATTCTCGTTGTAGTAGCGATGTTTACGAAATGAGAACGGGGCTGTTAGGAACAGTTGCTGAAGCAATGAAGGTCGGTTAGATGGGGCTTAGATTTGCAGTTGCCGTGATTGTATAACAAGTTGCGTGCCAAGCTCGAGTTTTAACTGTTATTTACTGTCCATCAGGTCTTTACGCACAGAATAAGCTTGATCGGATCCGGGTACCGGTTTTCGTTCTTGATCACCTAACCTAATGATCTAATCCGCCACCTTGCCCCTGCTTAGGCGCATGACCATAGAGGCAGCGCATCCATTGATTTCGTTAAACGCCTGAGAACAACCGGCGTTCACTAGGAACCGACGACCGTTCCTAAAACCCGGTGTTCCTACCCAAAGGGCTTGCCCGAAAGTAGCGATGAGCCCTTGGCGTATAGGAAGGACAGTCGTTGCCGCAGGTACCGACAGCGCCCTCGAATTACCGTGGACGCAACATATCAACTGCCTTGCGTTCCGACGCATGCGCCCCACTGGTCTGGGACGATTTTTGAAACGGGCCGGTTTTCGTACCGGCGATACCGTCTTTTCCGTTATAGAAATGAAAGACTTCAGATCAACGGCGTGGAGAGATCCGTGGAGCGCTGCCTCGCTTGCGAGGCCGATGGCGAGCGGAGCAACATAGGTAAGAACGGCCTTGCGACTCACCTGCGCTCTACATGTTTTGAAGAGCTAGATCCTCACAATCGCAGGGCCATGCTACAGAGCGCGGGACTCTAAAAGGACATGCCGCACGATTTCCCCTGCTCACCATCGGCCTTGCAAGCAAGGCAGCGCTCCACGGGTCGCGCGGGTCGCGATTTCGACGTCGGCATAGTTGAAGGGCAAATCCGGGCCAAATGGCATAGCCTGCTTGGACCAAGGTCCAATAGAATATGGCTGCCTTCGGGTCCCTAGTTGGTGCGACAAAGGAGAGTCACTGTGAAAGCAGGCTATCGACCAGTAGTTGCGAACCGTTTACCAGCCTTTAGTGCGGTTCGACATCTCAACATTCAGCGCGAAGGAGAAAAGGCGGCGAACCGCCTTCCCGCATTTCTTGGGAGAGTAAATCTATGAATGAGAACAACCCTCTGGTTTGTGTAATTGATGACGAATCGGTGAGCCGGGAAAGTCTAAGCTTCCTGCTCCGCTCCGCGGGGCGGGCGGTACGGGCATTTTCCTCGGCTCAAGAATATTTGACCAATCCGCCTGTAGAGCCGCCCGGTTGCCTGGTGGTCG
>JABDGM010000167.1 GCA_013286045.1 Planctomycetota bacterium
GAGCTTCCGCACCATGATGCGACCCATGTCGAGGGCATTGACCCCGATGCGCTGGCGCGTGTTGAAGGCGGCTCGCGATGAGCGCGCTGATTATTTTCGTATTGCTGTTTGCGCTGATGCTGACCGGCATGCCGATCTCGATTTCGCTCGGCCTCACCGTGCTCACTTTCCTGTTTACCATGACGCAGGTCCCGATCGAAACTGTCGGCCTGAAGCTGTTCAGCGGCCTCGACAACTTTGGCATCATGGCCATCCCGTTCTTCATCCTCGCCGGTACGTTCCTCACGCGCGGCGGCGTAGCCAAGCGCATGATCAATTTCACGGTCTCGCTGGTGGGGCATTGGCCCGGCGGGTTGGGATTGGCCGGCGTGGCGGCTTGCGCGTTATTTGCCGCGATCTGCGGGTCCAGCGTCGCGACCGTGGCGGCGATCGGATCGATCATTTTGCCGGCGATGGTGGAGCAGGGGTTCCCCAAGCGTTTCGGCGCCGGCGTCATCACGACCTCAGGCGCGCTTGGCATTCTAGTGCCGCCGTCGATCATCCTGGTGCTCTACGGCGTATCGACCAACTCCTCGATCGGCGCACTATTCATGGCTGGCATCGTTCCCGGCGTCATCCTTGCTATCATGCTGGCGTCGGTGACGTGGTTCATCGCCTGGCGCAACGATTATCCGCGCTTGCCAAAAGCCAGTTGGCGCCAACGCCTGCACGCGTTTCACGATGGCATCTGGGGCTTGATGCTGGTGGTGATTGTGCTCGGCGGCATCTACAGCGGCGTCTTCACGCCGACCGAAGCCGCCGCGGTAGCCGCGGTCTATTCCTTCTTCATCACCGTGTTTGTCTATCGCGAACTCAAGTTCAGCGAAGTGCCGAAGGTGTTGCTGCAAGCGGCGAATTTGAGTTCGATGCTGCTCTACATCATCACCAACGCGGTGTTGTTCTCGTTCCTGATGACGCACGAGCAGATTCCGCAGGCAATGGCCGCCTGGATCATCGAGCAGCATTTCAGCGTTTGGCTGTTCCTGCTGGTGGTGAACGTCATCCTGCTACTGGCCGGCAATGTGATGGACCCGTCGTCGATCCTGCTGATCATGGCGCCGATCCTTTTCCCGCTGGCCATTAATCTTGGTGTGAACCCTATTCATCTCGGAATTTTGATGGTGGTGAATATGGAGGTCGGCCTGTGCCATCCGCCAGTCGGGCTCAATCTTTACGTCGGCAGCGGCATAGCCAAGATGGGCATCAGCGAAATCACCATCGCGGTGTTGCCGTGGCTTTGTGCCATGCTGATTTTCCTGGTGATGATCACCTACATCCCCGAAATCTCGCTGTGGCTGCCGCGTTTGCTCGGTATCCTTCATTAACAGCGGTTAAAAAGGCATAAAAGTTAACGCGCGCACTCAATGAACGCGCGTCAATCTACATTGCGTGCAAGTAATCTCTGTCCAAACTTTAACTTGATAAGGCAACGCGGCGTTCTTCTACTGGAGACATCAGCAATGCCATTGGAGGAATGCCATGTGGAAGACTGTTCTCGCCGGCACAACCGTACTTGCGATCGCCGGCACGTCGCTTGTCTACGCACAACAGGGATCCGACCGCGGGCCGGGCCGCGGAGCGCACTGGAAGATGAGCGCGGAAGACATCAGCGCATTTGGTGACGCGTGGATCGCCGCGGTTCATGCCGGCCTCAAGCTCACCGCCGAACAGGAGAAGAACTGGCCGGTCGTGGAAAGCGCGCTACGCGATCTCGCCAAGCAGCGGTCCGAGCGCTTCGCCGCGCGTGCCAGCGCCGACCGTCCGAAAGATCCGATTGAGCGGCTTAACCTTCGCGCCGAGGCGATGACGCAGCGTGGCGCCGCGCTCAAGAAGCTCGCCGACGCGGCAGGCCCGCTCTACAAGAGCCTAGACGAAGGGCAGAAGCACCGCCTCGTGATGCTCGCCAGGCTCGGCGGACGCGACGGCGGCAATGAACGTGGCGAGCGCGGTCAGCGCGGCATGGACGGCTGGATGCATCGCGGTCCTGATGGGCACGAGCGCGGCCCGCGGCCGCAGTAAATCTGGTTGCGAGGAACAGGGGGGCCAAACGCAGTCTCCCCGACGCATAAGCCGTCTCTCAAGAAGCCGCCGGGTTTGCCCGGCGGCTTTCTCTTTTTGACGGAAAACCACTTGCAAGTCGCTGCAGTTCGGTCCGGCCAAATTCAAACTACATGTTTGATTTGTTTGGTGGGCGCATCAGGGCTCGAACCTGGGACCCGCCGATTAAGAGTCTAATCGCTTTGTATTGGGGTCAATGGCTTGAATGTAAACGAATGCGTTTAGTCGCATTTCAGAATAGATGCTTACAGACAAATTGTAACCCGCCTAGGTGATAGTGCCGGCTGCATCAACACATCTCGTTCATTGCCCAACCACATCCATCAACGCATTCCAGATCGTATTTTTTGCTTGAACGAGTGTCGGTTCGTCTAAAACGAGTGGAGGTTCGGTTCGCTTGTTGCCTTTGAGGACAAGCTGCAAGATCCATATCTCACCATCAGTCTGGTAAAGATCGCCTTCACCGTTATGACCGATTAGCGTGGATCCTATACCCGTCACCATGTACTGGGTCTCCGCCATGCCGCCAATCTTTAGATCGTTAATCAAGAAATCGCGCTCCTGGTCGATTTGTGGCGCAATATGATGTGTGACCTGTCCGGTGTAGCGGCTTAGGCCAACTCCCCGATCAAAGGTCGACGCGCCAATCCAAAGGGGACGACCTTCAAGACCTGCGTCAAGAATGCGCCAAAGCCGAACATGGTGGCGGCGATCCGCGCTCCCGTCCTCAGGCTTTTCATAAGCAAGGTCTTCTGGCCGCCCATCATAGTAAAGGGCGCTTACAGGTGCGGCCTGATAAGCACGATGCAGCAACACGCTTCCAATAATCTCGGCACTCGACCGCAATGTCACTTTGTTAGCGGCGAACCAACCAATCTTATCCATAGCGAGCACAATATCTTCGCGGTCGCCTACAAAACCAACATTGATTGGATCGCCAGGAATGCCCTGTCGGGTGAGCGTGAACATCGGCCGGCCGGCTAATCCCGGCTGGTGCTCGTTATGCGTCCAAACCGCTGGCAGCAGGACGTAGGCCAGCAGTGCATAAAGAACCGCTAACGCCGCAACTACGATTGATGATCGCTTGATGATCGTACGAAACTGCGAGTTTTTGCCAGGCATTGGGTTATTTGCCATGGGCCCACATCTGTATTGGAATCTTATTCTTCTGCCGCAGTCCACGCCCTTGGCAATGTCTGCTTTCGGGGGGATTGCGTTGCAAAACTCGATTGCTCTCGACAACGGGACCTGGCTGTGAGTTTTGGCCGCACCCTTTGTCCCGCTCTCCCATTGTAGGAGCGGCGGTATCACCGCAACGGCACCAACGCCTGACTTAACGTCTACGCTGGGCACGCGGCTGCGAACGGTGGTGGGGGACGGCCGAGGAGCTTAACAAGTCGCCTCAGGTTCTGTGCGGTTGCAGTGAGCAAGACCTCGTCCCTGACGCCGCTCAGGCCCCGCAATCTAAACCGGTCGAGCCGCAGGATGCGCTTCATGTGCGCAAACCGCATCTCGACCTTCTTGCGCTCGCGGTGCGACTGCTGGAAGGCTTCTGTGTTGGCCAGCGCGCGGACGCGATCGCGTACATCCTCGTCGAGATCGCGGGTGACCTTGCGCACGACCGCCGTCGTACACTTGGGCTTCAGCGAGCAGGTCGAGCAGTCGTTCTTGCTGGCCCTGTAGTGGACGATGTGGCCCTGATCGATGTTGCCGGTGCTGGTCAACTCCGCGCCACCCGGGCAAGTGTAGACATTGCGTTCTTGGTCGAAGACAAAGTCCGCTCGGCTGAAGGTGCCATCGGGGCGTGCCGACTTGTCCCATACCGGAATGTGCGGAGTGATCTTGCGATCGACTAGCCACTTGAGCAGCCTGACCGCGCCATAAGCGGTGTCGCCTGCGAGCCTCTGGGGCCGCAGATCGAAGCGGCGGCTGACCCGGTCCATCATGGTCTGGGTGACGGCGATCTCGACTGCACGATTGGCGCGTGTGCCCTCGGCGTCGACAATGATCCCCGCCTTGTTGTCGATCAGATAGTTCGCATCGTAGGCAAAGAAGGGATTCACGCCCGGCCTGGTCACCCAGGATGCCTGCGCATCGGTCAGCGAGATCTCTTTGGGAGGCTTGCCTCGACTGCCGCCGCCGTCTCCACCGCCATCCTTCTCATCGTTGCGGGCAGCATCAAGGGCCGCAAGGTACTCTCGAACCGCATGGGATATCTTCGGCCATGCAATCGGCTGGTCGCCGGGGAGGCGCTTCTTCTTGTCCACATCCGCCTTGATCAGACTGGCGTCGATCGAGAACGCTTCGCCGCCAACGAGCCCGGCCGCGATGCACATCGCCACCACGCCCTCGAATACCCGGCGCAAGGCGTCGCTCTCGCGGAAGCGCTCGTACCGTGCTCGACAGAACACCGAATGATCGGGGATCTTGTCCTCGATACCGAGCTTGCAGAACCACCGGTACGCAAGATTGACCTGCACCTCAGCGCACAGCCGCCGCTCCGAGCGGAGCGCAAACACGTAGCCCACGATCAGCATCCGGATCATCAGTACCGGATCGATCGAGGGCCGACCTGTGTGTGAATAGTAAGGCGCCAGCTCCTTATGCACCCAATCCAGATCGAGCACGCCATCAATCTGGCGAACCAGATGATCCGCCGGCACCACCTCGTCGAGATCAAAGACATAGAAGAACTGACCTTGATCGTCTTCCTGCCGCCCCATCATGCGCCGCTCCCGATGATGATCGACCCAATCGAACG